>NZ_JBGQKW010000050.1:0-19628 GCF_041499725.1 Sulfuricaulis sp. | reverse complement strand
GTGATCGCGAGATTTTTACTTCCTTCTTCCAGACGGTGAAGGGCGAAGCCGCGTCCGAGGACGAGGTCAACGCCTACCTCGGCGTCGTCGAACGGCTGCACGCCTTGGAACGGGAGTCCCAGCCGTGAAGCCCCTGCGCCTCGTGATGCAGGCCTTCGGGCCGTATGCCGCCAGGCAGGAGATCGATTTCCGCCAGCTCGGCGGGCGCTCACTTTTCCTGATCCACGGCCAGACTGGCGCGGGCAAGACCTCGATCCTGGATGCCATCTGCTTCGCGCTTTACGGGGAGTCCTCCGGATCTTTTCGCGAGCCCCGTACCCTGCGCAGCGATCACGCGCCTCCCGACGTGCCGACGGAAGTCAGCTTCGATTTTTCCGTGGGCACCGAGCGGTACCGGATCAAGCGGATGCCGGAGCAGGAGCGACCCAAGAAAAAAGGCGCGGGCGTGACGCGCGAGCCGCCCGAGGCGACGCTCTGGCGCCGCAGCGATATGGCCGATGACGCGGACGATGGGACCGTGATGGCGACCCAATGGATGCACGTCACCGAGAAGGTCGAGCAACTGCTCGGTTTCCGCTGCGATCAGTTCCGCCAGGTCGTCATGTTGCCGCAGTATCAGTTCCAGCGGTTCCTCATGGCGAATTCGACGGAACGCCAGAGGATTCTCGAAGTACTGTTCTCAACCGAGTTCTACCGCCAAATCGAGGAGGCACTCAAGCAATCGGCGGTCGACGTGCGCCGCCGTTGCGAGGATCTCACCGCGCGGACCGGCTTCGTCCTGGCGCAGGCCGGCGTGGCGGCCGTCGAGGAACTCTTCAGCCGGCAGGAAATCCTGCGCCGGCGTGCCGGCGAGATTGAAGTCGGGTTGACCGCCGCCGCGGCGCGACGGGAACTGGTGGACAGGCAATTGCGCGAGGCGCATCAGCTCGACGAGTTGTTCGTGGAATTGACGGAGGCTCAGGTCAAGTATGCCGAGACGGAGGCGCGCCGCACGGAAACCGATACGCTCGACCAACGCCTCGATCACGCCCGGCGCGCCGAGGCGCTGCGCGATGCCGAGATTTATTGCCAGCACCGCAAACAGGAGCACGAAGCGGTGCTTCTCAAAAGAACGAACTTCGTCACGCAACATGAACGGGCGCTGGAGGCAAAGCATGCCACGGAGCGCGCGCTGACGGCCGAACAGGCCCGGGAAGCGGAACACGAGCTTGTCCGGAGAGAGATCGCGCGCCTGGAAGCCTTGACCGGCAAGATCGAGGAACTCGAACAGGGGAATATGAATCTCACCGACCACGCGCGGCGCGTCACGCAGGCCACTCACGACCGGAACCGGGCGCAGGAGGAACTGCGCGAGTGCACCCGCACGCTGCGCAAGCTACAAAAAGACCTCGAGAAAATGATCGAGTTGTCCGGGAAAACCACAGAGTGGAGAGCGCAGGTCAAAGAACTGCAACGGCTGCACAAGACCGCCGTCGATCTGGCGGAACACCAAAGCCGGCTCAAGACGCAGGATGAAGTCCTCGAAGGTGCCGAGGCGTTGATGGGAGAGACGAAGAAATACCTCAACGAGTCAAAGAAAAGACTCGAACGCCTGCAAGAGCAGCAGGTGAAGGCGCAGTCGACGGTGCTGGCGAAACAGCTCACGCGCGGGGAACCCTGCCCGGTGTGCGGCTCCACGCGTCACCCGGCGCCGGCGCATTTTCGCGCCGCGGTGCCGGATGAACGGGAGATCGCGGAGTTGCGGGAGGAGATACCGCGTCTCGAAAAAACGCGGGACGACGCCGTGCAGGAGGCCGGCCAGCTCGCGCAGCGCGTTGCCATCACGAAGGAGCGCATCGCCAAGTGCCTGGAGGATCTCGGTGCACACCGCAAGACTTCTCCCGCAGCGCTGGCGAAGCGGCTCGAGGAGGCGCAGGCCGAGCTCGATAAGGCCAGGGCCGCCTCGGAGGAGCAGGGCGGCTTGCGCCGGACGATCGTCGATCTGCAGGCAACCGAAACCAGGCTTACCGAGGAATTGCCCCGGCTGGAAGAGATCTTCACCGAAGTGAGTACCGCGCACGGCCGTCTGCAGGAGCGCATCGCCGGGCTTGAAAAGGACATCCCCGCGCCGCTGCGTTCCCTCGAGGCGCTGAACCAGGCACTCGCGGCGGCCCGGGCGAGGCATGAGGCGCTGAGAACCGCGCTCGAGCGCGCGCGTCAAAACCATGACGCCGCCATGGCGGCGTGGCAGACCTGCCACGGACAGCTCGATGGCGCGGAGCGCGTGGTCAACGAAACCCGCGTTCGCCTCGAGGCGGCCGTGGAAGATTTTTTGAAGCGTCTCATGGAGGCCGGGTTTGTCGACGAGTCGGCTTACCAGGGGGCCAAGCTCGAGCAGGAGGAACGCGCCCGGCTCGAGCAGGAGATCCGGGTTTTCCGTGACGCGCAGGTGGCCGCCAAGGCGCGCCTCGACCGCGTTGTCGACGCCGCGCGCGGGAAAGTCCGTCCCGATCTGGCCGCGCTCGAAACCGATGCGGCGAACGCCCAGGCCGAGGTGAACGGCCTGCTCGAAGAGCGGGCGCGCGCGGGCGAACGAAGCCGTCAGATCGACGGCTCGGTCGGGGAGCTGAAGTTTCTGCAAGGGGAGCAGGCCCGAATGGAGGCGCAGCTCGCGGTGGTGGGGCGCGTGGCGGAGGTGGCCAATGGAAAGAATATTTATGGCATCACGCTGCAGCGCTATGTGCTCGCGGCGCTGCTCGAGGACGTGCTCGCCGCGGCCTCCCAGCGCCTGCGTCTCATGAGCCGCGGCCGGTTCGACCTGCAACGCGCGACGGAGCGGGTGGATCTTCGGGCCGCCGGCGGACTCGACCTGCTCGTGTACGACGCTTACACGGGAACGACCCGGCCGGTACAGACGCTCTCCGGCGGCGAGAGCTTTCTGGCGTCGCTGTCGCTGGCCATGGGCCTCGCGGACGTTGTTCAGTCATACGCCGGGGGAATCCGTCTCGAGACGATTTTCATCGACGAGGGGTTCGACTCGCTTGACCCCGAAACCCTCGAGCTCGCTTTCCAGGCGCTGGGCGAGCTGCTGAAGAGCGGCCGGCTGGTCGGGCTTATCTCCCATGTTGCCGAGCTTACGGAATTGGTGCCGGCGCGGCTCGAGATCACCAAGGGCAAGCATGGCAGCCATGCCCGGCTCGTGCATGGCGAAACACGCATCGCCCAGCATGTCGCGACGGAAGCCTGAAACAAACCGCATTGCGCTATGACAGCGGCGGTTACCGCCGCCATCACGTCGTGGTACACTTTCATCCCACAGATTGATTATGGCGGTGAGAGCCGGTCCCCTCGGCGACGGAAGCTTGTGAACCCGGTCAGGTCCGGAAGGAAGCAGCCGCAGCACGCATTTCGGGTACTGGGGTGTGGTTGGCTCGAACCGCCACCCGTTATGGAAGTCCCGTGTTCATGGTGAGCAAAAGCCCGTGAGTTACCAGGTCCTGGCGCGCAAATGGCGCCCACGCAATTTTTTCGAGCTCGTGGGCCAACAGCACGTCGTGCAGCCGCTGGTCAACGCGCTTGACCATGGCCGGCTGCATCACGCTTTTCTGTTTACCGGCACCCGCGGCGTGGGCAAGACCACCATCGCCCGCATACTCGCGAAATCCCTGAACTGCGAAACCGGCGTTACCTCGAAGCCCTGTGGCCAGTGCAGCGCCTGCAAGGAAGTGGACGAGGGACGCTTCGTGGACCTGATCGAGGTGGACGCTGCCTCGCGCACCAAGGTCGACGACACGCGTGAATTGCTGGACAACGTGCAGTACGCACCGTCACGCGGTCGCTACAAGATCTATCTCATCGACGAAGTGCACATGCTTTCCGGCCACAGCTTCAACGCGCTGCTGAAAACACTCGAAGAGCCGCCGCCGCACGTCAAGTTCCTGCTCGCCACCACCGATCCGCAAAAACTGCCGGTCACGGTGCTGTCACGCTGCCTGCAATTCAATCTCAAGCGTCTGCCGGTCGAGAAAATCGCCGCGCAAATACAGAAAATATTGGACGCGGAAGGCAACGCTCATGATGCGGGCTCGATCAAGTTGCTGGCGCGCGCCGCCGATGGCAGCATGCGCGACGGCCTCTCGCTGCTCGATCAGGCGATCGCCTACGGCGGGGGCCAGGTCAACGAGCCGGAAGTGCGTGCCATGCTCGGAACGATCGACCAGAATTTCATAGAACAGCTGTTGCAGGGATTGGAGACCGGCGATGTCGGCGCGTTGCTCAAGACTGTGACCGAGGCGACGGAATTCGGCCTGGATTACGAGATGCTGCTGAAAGAATTGCTATTGACGCTGCACCGCATCGCGCTGGCGCAGGCCGATCCGGCGCTGGCGGGTGAAGAGGGCGAGAGCATTCTGGCCCATGCCCATGCCATATCACCGCAGGACGTCCAGCTTTACTATCAGATCGGTGTCACGGGGAGCCGTGATCTGCCGTTTGCCCCGGACCCGCGCAGCGGGCTGGAGATGATCCTGTTACGCATGGTGGCATTTCGTCCGGCGGAAGCGGGTGAGGTACGCACATCCATTCCGACCACTACCGCACTGCCGACCAGGACGGCCACCACGGCAACAGCGGCACGAAGCTCTCCACCCGTGGCAGCGAAGCCCGCACCCATCCCTGTGGTTTCGCCGCCCACCGCCACGGTGGCGCAAAACCACGGTGCCCCGGCGACAAAATGGAGCGAAGTGGTGACCCAGCTCGGGCTCGTGGGCCTGGTGCGTGAACTGGCCAGCAACACGACGCTCGAATCCTCTGACAACGGTGCCATGGTGCTGGTGCTGGAAGAATCGCATGGGAAGCTGCTCAACAAGGAGCGCGAAGCGGAATTGAGGCAGGCGCTGGAAAAATACTACGGCAACCCGGTCAAGCTGACACTGCGAGTCGGGTGCCCCGCGGTGGAAACGCCGGCGAAGGAGAAAACCCGTTTGCAGGATGAAAAGCAGCAGGCCGCGGTGCAGGCGATCACGGACGATCCCAACGTGCGCGCGCTGCAGGAAAAATTCAATGCCCGGGTGAACCCGGCTTCAATTCGACCCAAGGTTTAACGCAAGACGAGGAGCACATGAAAGGCGGACTGGGAAATATCATGAAGCAGGCGCAGGCGATGCAGGAAAACCTGCGCAAGGCGCAGGAGCAACTCGCGACCATCGAGGTCACGGGCAGCAGTGGCGGCGGCATGGTCAGTGTCACCATGACCTGCCGGCACGACGTGAAACGCGTGCAGATCGACCCGAGCCTGCTGCAGGACGACAAGGAAGTGCTGGAGGATCTGGTCGCCGCGGCGATAAACGACGCCGTGCGCAAAGTGGAGAAGACCACCGAGGAAAAAATGGCCGGGCTCACCGCCGGGCTCAACATTCCCGGAATGAAGCTTCCGTTCTGAAACACGCATGAACGATGTCACCATCCTCGAAGCGCTCAAGCAGGCCCTGCGCCGGCTGCCGGGCGTTGGCCCGAAGAGCGCGAGCCGCATGGCCTATCATCTGCTCGAACGCGACCGCGAGGGCGCGCGCCAGATCGCGCAGGCGCTTACCAACGCGGTTGAGCGCATCATCCACTGCCAGCGCTGCAACAATCTGAGCGAAACCGAACTGTGCCCGATCTGCGTATCGGCGCGGCGCGACAAATCGCTGCTGTGCGTGGTCGAGTCGCCCTCCGATCTGGTTTCGCTCGATCAGTCCGGGGTCTACAACGGCTTGTATTTCGTGCTCATGGGGCGGCTGTCGCCGCTCGACGGCATCGGCCCTGAGGAAATCGGCATCCCCCGGCTCGAAGCCTTGCTGGATGAAGGGACCATCAAGGAAGTCGTGCTCGCCACCAACCTCACGGTGGAGGGCGAGGCCACTGCGCACTACATCAGCGATCTGGTGCGCGCCCGCCACATCAAAGCCACGCGTATTGCCTATGGCGTGCCCATCGGCGGTGAACTCGAATACACCGACCGCAATACGCTTGCCCGCGCACTGGCCGGCCGGCGCGAGGCGTGATAAAGATAAACAAGTATAACTGATTGCCCCGCCCTGGCCGAATGCCAGGCACTGACGGTTCAACGCAACGCAGGGAGCCCGCGGTCATGCCCAGTGAGTCGCTGCTGTTCATGGTGTTCCTGATCTTCACCGGCGCCGCGGTCTTCGCCACGCTGGCGCTGTATGCGCGCCAGGCGCTGATCGTGTCCTATATCGTGCTCGGCGTGGTGATGGGTCCGTCGCTGCTCGGCTGGGTGACGGATGCCTCGCTCATCAAGGGCGTGGCCGACATCGGCATCATGTTCCTGCTGTTCCTCCTCGGCCTCAACATGCACCCGCAGAAGCTGTTACGGCTGCTGGGCTCGGCAACGTTCATCACCGGGGTGAGCTCGCTGGTTTTCGGCGTTCTCGGCGTAGTGGCCGGCTATCTGCTTGGTTATACCGTCGTCGAGTCGCTCGTGGTCGGTGGCGGGCTCATGTTCTCGAGCACCATCGTGGGCTTGAAGCTGCTGCCGACCACGGTGCTGCATCATCGGCATACCGGCGAGATCATGATCAGCATCCTGTTGCTGCAAGACATTATGGCGATTGTGTTGCTGCTGATTCTCCAGGCTGGCATTGGCCAGCATGCATTGCTGGCGGATGTGGGAAGGCTGGCGCTCGCGCTGCTCGGGGTTTGCGGGCTGGCCTACCTGGTGGAGCGTTATGTGCTGCTGCCGTTGATCACGCGCTTCGACGTCATCCAGGAATACATCTTTCTGCTCGCGATCGGCTGGTGCCTGGGGCTGGCGGAGCTCTCGGTCTGGCTCGGGCTGTCGCATGAGATCGGTGCTTTCGTTGCCGGTGTGGCGCTGGCCTCCAGCCGCATCTCGCTGTTTATCGCCGAAAACCTGAAACCACTGCGGGACTTTTTCTTGATCATTTTCTTTTTCACGCTCGGCGCCGGGCTCGATATCAAGCTGTTGGCGGACGTGCTGATGCCGGCGATCGTGTTGGCGGCCGTGGTGCTCGTGGTAAAACCTTGGGTGTTCCGTCGGCTGCTGTCGAATGCCGGCGAGAGCCCGCCGCGCGCCACGGAAATCGGAGTACGACTCGGGCAGGGCAGTGAGTTCACCCTGCTGATCGCGGTGCTGGCGTTGCAAACCGGCGTCGTGCGTCATCAGGCGGCCCATCTGCTCGAACTGACCACCATTCTTTCCATGATGGTCTCGATGTACCTGATCGTCTGGCGCTATCCGACGCCCATCGCGGTGCGCGATGATCTCCGCCGCAACTGATGTGCTGATTATCGGCTGCGGCGACATCGGCGAGCGTGTCGCCCGGCACGAACGGTCGGAGGGCCGTGCCGTCATCGGCCTGGTCCGCTCGGAGAAATCCGTGCGGCGTTTGCGTGCCGCGGGCATTCAACCGATCGCGGCCGATCTCGATGCCCCGGCGTCCTTGAATAATCTTCCCGTCAAGGACGCGGTCGTGTATTACTTCGCCCCGCCGCCGGACACGGGCGTGACTGACCCGCGCATGGAGACGTTCGTTTCGGCGATGACGCCCACTAATCCGCCCAGGTGCATTGTGCTGATCAGCACCACGGGAGTTTATGGCGATTGCCGGGGCGAGTGGGTGACGGAAGACCGTCCGCCGAATCCGCAGGCGGATCGCGCCAGACGCCGGCTCGCGGCGGAAACCACGCTCCAAGCTTGGAGTAAGACGAGCGGGGTGTCGGTCGTGATCCTGCGCGTGCCGGGTATTTACGGCCCGGGGTATTTGCCCGAGAAGCGGCTGCGTTCCGGCGAGCCGGTTCTACGCGAGGACGAATCTCCCTTCAGCAATCGCATTCATGCTGACGACCTTGCCCGCATTTGCATCGCCGCCGCGCGCCATGCCCATCCGAGCCGTCTCTACAATGTCAGCGATGGTCACCCCACCACCATGACGGATTTTTTCTACCGCGTGGCGGATGTGCTCGGGATTCCGCGCCCGCCCGCGGTTAGCTTGGAAGAGGCACGGCGACGGCTGGGGGAAGGCATGCTTTCCTATCTCGCGGAATCCAAGCGCATCGACAACCGGCGCATGCGCGAGGAGCTGGGCGTGAAATTGCTGTATCCGGATCTGGCGGCGGGTCTGGCTTCGTGTTTTGAAAGGTGCGGATAGCCCGGGGAGCGGCGATTATTCACCCAGAAGGGCGCTGATCTTGGCGGCGCCGATGAAGTCGTTTTCCGACAGCCCCTTGACGCTGTGCGTGCTGAAACGTACGTGACAACGGTTGTAGCCGACTTCGATGTCCGGGTGATGGTCCTCGCGGTGCGCCACCCAGGCGAGCGCGTTCACGAACGCCATGGTCTCGTAATAATTCTTGAACTTGAAAGTGCGGCTGATCTCGGAGGCGGTTTCATTCAATGACCAGCCGGGCGTTTGCTGAATCAAATCGGCGGCACGATCGCGCGACAGCGGCGGCGTGCCGGGGGCGCAGGGCTTGCAGGACTTGTGCGTGAGATCGATCATGACGCCCCGGTTATTTGAACTTGTAGTAGGTTTCGTTCAGGTATTTCACCAGATCGTTCACCTGGGTCTTTCCCAGCGTGACATCGGTCATGTGCTCGCAATTGTGGATCTGCTCGGTTAATCCCTCGAGGCTTTTGATCTTGTGGTCCTTGCGCGTATGAACGCTGTCGTTGTGGCACGACGTGCAACTGGCGTCATACAGTTTTTTGCCGTTGGCGGCGTCACCCGGCAACGTCGCGGCCTGGGTGGAAACGGAAAGGACGGCGACAATCGGAAATAAGACGAATGACTTGAGCATGGTTCCTCCTTGCGTGCAGCGTCAGGTTTTGCCCGCCAGATGCGCGATGCGCAACGCGGCGGGCGGGTGTGAGTCGTAAAAAGCCGAGTGCAGCGGATCGGGGGTGAGGGTGCTGGCGTTTTCCCGATAGAGCTTGACCAGCGCGCTGACCAGTTCACCGGCATCGGTCTGTTCGGCGGCGAAGCTGTCGGCCTCGTATTCGTAACGGCGCGAACCCCAGGCGAGCAGCGGTTGCAGGAAGAAGGTGAACACCGGCCCGATCAGCATGAACAGCATCAGTGCCGCGTGAGTCGAGCGCTGCGACATGCCGAGACCGGTATAGAACCACGGCTGCGTGACCAGCCATCCGAGAACGGCGAGTCCGATCAGGCTGAAGGCGAAGGTCAGGAACATGCGCTTCATGACGTGCCGGCGCTTGAAGTGCCCGAGCTCGTGCGCCAACACCGCCTCGATTTCTTTTTCGCCCAAATGCTCGAGCAGCGTGTCGAAGAACACGATGCGCTTGGTCTTGCCGAAGCCGGTGAAGTAGGCGTTGCCGTGGGCGCTGCGGCGCGAGCCGTCCATGACGAATATGCCGCGCGACCGGAATCCGGTGCGTTCCAGCAGCGACTGGATGCGTTCACGCACGGAACCTTCCTTGAGCGGGGTGAATTTGTTGAAGATCGGCGCGATCAGCGCGGGATAGGCCCAGACCAGCAGCAGCGTGAAACCGCCCCACAGCAGCCAGACGTACACCCACCACAGTGCGCCGGTCTCCTGCATCAGCCATAGCGCGGCGATTGCCAGCGGCGCGCCGAGGATGCCGAGCAGCAGAGTCTTCTTGATCATATCGGCCACGTACAGCCCAGGGTTGGTTTTGTTGAAGCCGAAGCGGTTCTCGATCACGAAGGTCTGATACACGGACATCGGCAACCCCAGCAGGCCCATGAAGATGAACGCGCTGAGAATGAAGACAGTGCCGGTGCCCAGCTCGCCCCAGCCGAAATCGCGGCACAACCGGTCGAGCCACTCGAGACCTCCGCCCACGGTCCACAGGGCGAGCAGCAACGCGCCGTAGCAGTCCTCAATGCGCCCGAAACGGGTGTGCGCGATGGTGTAGTCGGCGGCCTTCTGGTGATCCTCGAGCGTGATCTTGTTGCGGAAGGCGTTGGGCACGGCCGCGCGATTCGCGGTTACATGGCGGATATGGCGGTTGGCGAGCCACAACTCCGTCAGCAGCGACAGGCCGAGCAGCGACAGAAAAATGATCGTGAAGGTATTCATAGGCTATATAATAACAAGACGAGCGAAGCAGGGCTTCCTTGAATGTTATCATCCTCACACGAGAGACAGTAGGTAGCCCGAATAATTCCCTGTTCCCCCAAGGGAGATGGGATTTTCCAGATTCGAGTGGCCCGCATTTAAATCCGGAGAGCGCACATGGCACAAACACCCAACGGGGCACAGAGCAGCAACGCCCTGATCTGGATAGACCTGGAAATGACAGGGTTAAATCCGGAAACCGACCGGATCATCGAGGTCGCCACCATCGTCACCGACAGCGAGTTGAACATCGTCGCGGAAGGTCCGGTGTTTGCGGTGCATCAGTCGGACACCATGCTCGCGGGCATGGACGACTGGAACCAGCGCACCCACGCGGGAACGGGGCTGATCGAGCGCGTGAAGCAGTCGCCGTATTCCGAGGCCGACGTCGAGCGCCTCACGCTCGAATTTCTCCAGAAGCACGTTACGAAGAATAAATCCCCGATGTGCGGCAACAGTATCTGCCAGGACCGGCGCTTCCTGGCGCGCACCATGCCGCAGCTCGAGACATGGTTTCATTACCGCAATCTCGATGTTAGTTCCATCAAGGAACTCGTTAAACGCTGGAAGCCGGGCCTGTGCAGTGGGATGGTAAAGAAGAACACTCACAAGGCGCTCGATGACATTCGCGAATCCATTGATGAGCTGAAGTACTACCGGGAGCATTTCTTTATTAAGTGATATCATAAAAGGACGCGGGGGATTCTTATGTTCAAAAGACCATCCGTTCTTTATGTCGTAATAGCCGCCGTCGCGCTGTCTGTCGGGCTGCTGGTATATCTCCTCGGACGCCAGCCTGAGCACGTCTATTTTCTTTTCCACGGTTTCTCTCTCGCGCACGGGCACCATTTACTGTTCGGCGTTCTGGGAAATTATCTCCCCTCGTTTGTCCATGTGTATGCGTTCATCCTGCTCACGGCGGCGGTTGCCGATTTCTCGAAAGCACGGTTGCTCCGAATTTGTGCGGCATGGTTTGTCATCGCTTCCCTGTTCGAAATCGCCCAGCATCCGGCGATATCCCCGATCATCGCAGCGGCGGTGCCGGCATGGTTCACGCGCGTTCCGATTTTCGATAACACCGCCGCTTATTTTCTCAACGGGACCTTTGATCCCTTGGATCTGCTGTCCATTGTGCTGGGCACAATTGCCGCTTACGTGACCATCTTGTTGACGAGAAACAGTGCGAACACGCTGTCGTCGAATAACCTGCCGCACAGCGTATTTCACTATCTTTCTCTGGGCGGAATCGCACTTTTTGGGATGCTGGCCATTATCGGCAGCGGCGGCGGAACTGCCGGTACCAGCACAACAGTGCCCGGCGCGGGCAGTCAACTCTATGTCAGCGGCAATGGCAGCAGCACGCTGTTGATATATAACGATGCCAATACTGTGTCCGGGACTACCGCCGCCAATCGCCTAGTCACCGGTGGATTGACCACGGTCAGCGTCCCGCGCGGCATTGCGATCGATATGCCGCGCAATCAGCTCTACGTCGCGAATACGGGAGCAAATTCGATTCTGGTTTTCAACAACGCACGCACAGTTACGGGCGGCGATGCGCCCGACCGCACGATCAGCAACGCCACTACGCCGATTAGCCCGACGGCGTTGTTTATCGACCCGGTCAACGACCGGTTGTACGTGACCAGTGGCAATTCGGTGTTGATCTATGATAGCGCGAGCACCCTGAGCGGCAGCTCCGTCTCGCCTGATCGCGCGCTGTTGGGCGGCCTTACCACCTTGAGCGCGCCGAGTGGTATTTATGTCGATGCCACGAGAAATATTTTGTATGTGGTGAATGGCAACAATAAGTTACTGGTTTTCACTAACGCCGCGACCACGACGGGCAACGTCGCCCCGGCGAGATCGATTACGATTTCAAGCAATTCCGCGGACATATTCGTGGATGTGATGGCGGACCGTTTGTATGTTGCCGATACGTCCGCCAACGCGGTTCTCATTTTTGACGGTGCCAGCAAGGCAAATAGCAGCTCCAGCCCTAACCGCACGATTTCCGGCGGCACGAGCGCGCTGAATCAGCCGCGCGGCGTGTTCGTTGATACTGGCACCGATGAGTTGTATGTCACAAATGCCGGAAGCGATTCCGTGCTGGTTTTTAACGGCGCCAGTACGGTCAACAACCCCGCGTCGCCCAACCGCGCGTTGAGCTTGTCAGCGTCGACCGGCCCTTGGGGCATCTATGTCGATGTCACGCCGATCGTGATCGGCAGCACGGCGAATCTGGACGGCTATGCGCGCAGCGACGGAACGGCAAGTGCCTCTGGGAGTCCCGCGACCGGAGACAAAGACGCGAGCTATTCTCTTGGTGTCGGATGGCGCCAGTTGTACAGTTTCGATATCGCTAATATCTCCACCAGCACCACGATTACCTCAGCGACACTGCGGTTGTATCAATGCGACGTCCAGGGTTCGCCCTATACGTCTCTGGGCAATGTCATCGTGGACCAGATGAACTATGGCGGCGTGTTCGATCCCTTCGGTAGCGCCTACAGCGGGGGGGCAGTGGCCCTCGACATCGGGATACTATCCACCACGCCTATCTTGGGTTATCGGTCTTTGAATGTGACGATCCCAGTGCAAAACGATCTGACCGCGTCACGCGTGCGCTCGCAGTACCGGCTCCATTTTTCCACGCAGGATTTCAATTTTGATGGCAATGATGATTTTGCTCAGTTTACAGATGCCGAGGATTCGCTCTGCGCGGGGACAACCACCAATCAGCCACCGCAATTGGCGATTACTCTTAGGCCTTGATCTGTTTTTATTAACCTTTCAAGGGTTACAGAAGAGCAGAGTGGCGTTTAAGCGCCCACTTAACGTGTTCTCTTGCCAGCACTGAAGAATGATCCTGCCGTGCCTTGAGTGCATTAACGACTGTCTCGTTCGTTGGTGCGTTACCTAATGCCACGGCAATGTTCCTCAGCCAGCATTCATAACCGATGCGCCGGATGGCGGAACCTTTGGTATATTCCAGAAATTCCTCTTTGGTCCAGGAAAACAACCGGATCAATTCCGGTGCGTCGAGTTCATGACGCGGTGAGAAGTCGGCTTCGCTTGTTGGCTGGGCAAAGCGGTTCCACGGGCAGACGAGCTGGCAGTCGTCGCAACCGTAGATGCGGTTGCCGATCAGCGGGCGCAGCTCCACGGGAATGGAGCCGCGCAACTCAATAGTAAGGTATGAAATACAGCGGCGCGCATCGAGTTCGTAGGGCGCAACGATGGCTTGGGTTGGGCAGATATCGATACACGCCTGGCATGTGCCGCAGTGGTTCTCAGCGGGCCTGTCCACCGGTAGAGGCAGGTCGGTATAAAGCTCGCCGAGAAAAAACCATGAACCGGTTTGTTTATCGATCAGGTTGGTATGCTTGCCGATCCAGCCTAGCCCGGCTTTTTCAGCCAGGGCCTTTTCCAGCACCGGGGCGCTGTCGCTGAAAGCGCGGTACTGGAACCGACCGGCGCGTGCCTCGATCCGTTCAGCCAGCTTCTGCAAACGGCCACGCATCACCTTGTGGTAGTCTCGGCCCAGGGCATAGCGGGAGATGAATCCGAGCGACGGGTTGCGCAGGACTGTCGCGGTATCGGCGGCCTGGCCCGGGAGGTAGTCGAGGCGTGCGGAAATCACGCGCAGCGTGCCGGGCTGAAATTCCTGCGGGCGGCTGCGGCGCGTGCCATGGGACTCCATATAATGCATTGCACCGTGCCGGCCGCGGCTCAGCCAGTTCAGCAGGTGCGTTTCGGCCTCGCTCAGTTCGACATCGGCGATGCCGGTCTGCTGAAAGCCGAGCTCACGTCCCCACCGCTTGATGTCGGCCGCCAGCTGGACGAGATCGATTTTGCTGTTTTGCGCGGTATGCATGAAGGCCTATCATATAGTCAACACGCGCAGATAACGAAAGGACGAATTCATGAATCTCCCGGAAGCCCTTTACACCGCCGCCCAGGCGCGCGAACTCGACCGCCTCGCCATCGAGGAACGCGGCATTGCCGGTGCCACGCTGATGCAGCGCGCGGGCGAGGCGGCCTTTGAGCTGTTGCGGGTACGGTGGCCGCGGGCGCGGCGTATCGCGGTGGTGTGCGGGCCGGGCAACAACGGCGGCGACGGTTACGTGCTGGCACGGCTGGCGCATGGCGCCGGCCTCACGCCGGTGGTCATGAGCGTGGGTCCGACGGGCAAATCGAAAGCTGACGCCGCCGTGGCACGCAAGGCCTGTGAATCGGCCGGCGTCGCGATTCAGAATTTCAGCACCGGGTTGCTCGCGGGATGCGATGTCGTGGTGGATGCCTTGCTCGGCACGGGCCTTGAACGTGACGTCAGCGGCGAATGGCTCGCCGTCATTGAGACCATCAATCAAAGCCGCGTTCCGGTACTGGCGGTGGATGTTCCCTCGGGGCTGCATGCCGACACCGGCCGCGTGATGGGCGCGGCGGTGCACGCGCAGGCGACGCTGGCGTTTATCGGACTCAAGGCCGGTCTGTACACCGGCGCCGGACGCGCGCGCAGCGGCGAAATATTTTTCGACGATCTCGGCGTGCCGCCGGATATCCACGCCAGGATTCCCGCTTCGGCGCAACGCCTGACGGAGCGTTCGCTCCACGGGCTTCTGTATAAACGCCGGCGCGACATGCACAAGGGTGATGCCGGTCATGTGCTGGTGATCGGCGGTGACCGTGGCATGCCGGGCGCGGCACAACTGGCCGGCGAGGCGGCGTATCGCGCCGGCGCCGGGCTGGTGACGCTGGCGACGCATCCGGAACACGCGGCCCGGATTGGCGCGGCGCGGCCCGAGTTGATCGTGCATGGCGTGACTTCTCCCGCGGAACTGCGTCCTTTACTCGCGCGCGCCGACGTGATCGCCGCCGGCCCGGGCCTGGGGCAGGGTGAATGGGGTGCCGCGCTCTTCGGCGCGGCGCTGGACACGGCGATTCCCACGGTGGTGGACGCCGATGCACTGAACAGTCTCGCCGCCGATCCGCTGATGCACGCCGATTGGATACTCACGCCGCACCCCGGCGAAGCAGCGCGGCTGCTCGGCATGGGCACGCGGGAAATACAGGCCGACCGCTTCGCGGCGGTGCGCGAGCTGGTGGCGAGCTACGGGGGGGTATGCGTGTTGAAGGGGGCGGGTACGCTGATCGCATCATTATATGATGGCGTGGTCTCGGTCTGTGACTGCGGCAATCCCGGCATGGCGAGCGGCGGCATGGGCGACGTGCTGACCGGTACCATCGCCGGACTGCGGGCGCAGGGCCTGTCGTCGCCCGATGCCGCGCGCCTCGGGGTATGGGCGCACGCCGCCGCAGGCGATGACGCCGCGACGGCGAGCGGGGAAATCGGCATGCTCGCCTCCGACCTGCTGCCGTTCATCCGCGCTCGTCTCAATAGTCTGGTGGGACATGCCGCGCCTTGAACAGCCGGTCGCCACGGCCGCCGAGATGGAGGCGCTGGGCGCAAAGTTGGCTTCCCGTCTGGGGAATGCCCGTGTCATCTACGTCCACGGCCCGCTCGGCGCCGGCAAAACCACGCTCGTGCGTGGGATGTTGCGCGCCTTCGGACATGAGGGCACGGTGAAGAGCCCGACGTTCACGCTTGTCGAGCCCTACGATCTCAAAGACATCAGTTTCTATCACTTCGATCTCTACCGGTTGAACGATCCGGAAGAACTGGAATTTCTCGGCGTACGCGACTACCTTCACGGTAAAGGGGTTTGTGTGGTGGAGTGGGCCGAGCGCGCGGAGGGCGTTTTGCCAACTCCGGATCTGGATATTATGATTTCACCCACCGGGACAGGACGCATGGTACGGATTACGACCCCGACATCCCACGGTAACGCATTGCTGGAGACGCTGGCATGAGACGGCTGGCGCGTCTGCTCTTCCCCGTATTATTTCTGATGACCGCCGTCGCCGGCGCCGAGCCGGTCAGCGTGCAGCACCTGCGCGTGTGGCGCGCGCCCGATCATACTCGTCTGGTGTTCGACGTCAGCGGCCCGCTCGAGCACCGGCTGTTCACGCTCCAGAATCCGGACCGCCTGGTGGTGGACATCGACAACGCGCGTCTGGCGGAACCATTAAAGGACGTAGACACGGACGGCCCGCTGGTGGGGGCCGTGCGCGTGGGGCAGCCGGAGACGGGTCCGCTGCGCATCGTGCTCGAGCTCAAGGCCGAGGCGCGTCCGCGCAGCTTCATGCTCAAGCCGGCCGGACCCTACGGACATCGCTTGGTGATCGATCTCTTCGACGTAAAGGCGGTCGAACAGGAAGCGGCCGAGTCGAAGCCGGAAACCAAACCCCCGACAACGCCAGATCGCGTGGCGCCCAAGCCGGTAGTGCGCGACCGCGTGGTGGCCATCGACGCCGGTCACGGCGGCGAAGACCCCGGTGCTTCGGGACGCCGTTACCGCACGCACGAGAAGGATGTGACGCTTGCCATCGCGCGCGAGCTGGCGAAACTCGTGGCGCAGGAGCCGGGCATGCGCCCGCTGCTGATCCGCGATGGAGATTATTACGTCGGCCTGCTCCAGCGTTTTGAAAAGGCGCGCCGTCAGCGCGCGGATGTGTTCGTCTCGATTCATGCCGACGCCGTTCCCGGCCGGAGCGCCAACGGTTCCTCGGTTTATGCGTTGTCGGAGAAGGGCGCGAGCAGCGCCATGGCGCGGCGGCTCGCCGACAAGGAAAATGCCTCCGACCTGATCGGCGGCGTGAGCCTGAACGATAAGGACGACATGCTGGCGCATGTGTTGCTCGATCTGTCGCATAACAAGACCATGCAGGACAGCCTGAGTCTCGGCGATAATATTCTTGCGGAGCTGCAACACGTCGGTCCGGTGCACCTGCACCATGTGGCCCAGGCCGGCTTTGCCGTGCTCAAGTCGCCCGACATTCCGTCGGTGCTGGTGGAGACGGCGTTCATTTCCAATCCCTCGGAAGAGAAGAAGCTGCGCACGCCGGCCTTCCAGCGCCAGTTGGCCGCGGGCATTTTTCGCGGCATCAAGCGGCATCTGGCGCGCACCCCTTCGGCACCGCAGATCTCGGCGCAGGCGGAACGGGGAACAGAACCGTCGCGCGAGCATGTCGTGCGCAAGGGCGAGACGCTCGCCGCCATCGCCCGTCAATACAACATCCATGTGGATGCCCTGCGCTTTCTCAACGACCTGGGCCGCGGCGATCCGCCGGCAGGCGTGAGATTGCGCATCCCGGCCAAGCAAGGCGACGGTTAACCACTCTGGTGTCGGCGCGCCGGGCACGCGGTATTTCGTTGGGCCCGGGTTAGGGTTTTGCGTTAAGATTCGCGCCAGACAAGCGATGCAGAAATATCCAGGAGAAATCCGGTGAATGGGCGGCGAATGACGAAATGCACGATGTGGGTATTGGTGTTGGCGACCGGGCTGACGGCTTGCGACAAGCAGGAAAACTCCGCGACCGGTCCCGGCGGTGAAACCATGGTGCGGATAGGATCGGTATCCCCGCTCACCGGACCTCAGGCCCACCTCGGCAAGGACAATGCCAACGGAGCGCGTCTGGCCATCGACGAGATCAATGCCGCGGGCATCACGCTCGGCGGCAAGAAAGTGAAGTTCGAACTGCTGAGCGAGGACGATCAGGCCGATCCCAAGATTGCGACGATCGTGGCCGACAAGCTGATAGATCAGCGCGTGGCCGGTGTCATCGGGCATCTTAATTCAGGCACCAGTATTCCCGCCTCCAAAAGATATCACGAGGCTGGAATTCCCCAGATTTCTCCGTCGGCCACCGCCATTGCCTATACGGCCCAGGGATTTAATACCACGTATCGCGTGATGACCAACGATCTGCAGCAGGGTAAGGTGCTGGGCGAGTACGCGGTCCAGAAGCTGGGCGCAAAGCGCATCGCCATCATCGACGATCGTACCGCCTACGGTCAGGGTCTGGCGGACGAGGTGGAAAAGGCGGCGAAGGCCGCGGGCGGCACGATCGTGGCGCGCGAGTTTACGACCGACCGTTCCACCGACTTCCTCGCCATTCTCACCTCGATCAAGGCGAAGCATCCCGACGTGGTGTTCTACGGCGGCATGGATGCGCAGGGCGCGCCCATGGTCAGGCAGTTGCATTCACTGGGCATCAACGCGACGCTTCTCGGTGGCGATGGCGTGCAGACCACTGAATTCCTGAAACTGGCCGACATGGATGCCGAAGGAGTGACGGCATCCTCGCCGGGTCTCCCGATTGACAGCATGCCGGGTGGCAAGGAGTTCCGGGAGAAGTTCACCGCCAAATATGGCGTCATCCAGAATTACGCCCCCTACGCCTACGATGCCGCCCGCGCCATGGTTGACGCCATGAAGCTGGCCGACTCCGCCGATCCGAAAAAATACCTGGCGCAGCTTCCGCGCGTGCAGTTCACCGGCGTGACCGGCCCTATCAGTTTCGACGACAAGGGAGATATCCGCGGCGGCGCGATCACGCTTTACCATGTCAAGAATGGCAGATGGGAGTTTCTGGAAACCGTCATAGGCGGTGCCGGCGCGGCACCCGCAAAGAATTAAAAGTTCCCGAAGCACGAATCTATAGACAGGATTAACAGGATTAAAATGCCTTGGGAGCAATCCTGTAAACCCCGCCGCGAATTCCGTAAATCCTGTTTATTTTTATTTCGCGTCTGCATCATGCATGCACAGACGGCGGAGGCGTAATCGTTGGATATCCTCACCCAGCAACTGATCAACGGCCTGGTCCTGGGAAGCATCTACGCCCTGGTGGCCCTGGGCTACACGATGGTGTACGGCATCCTCGAGCTCATCAATTTCGCTCACGGCGAAGTGACGATGTTCGGCGCCATGATCTGTCTGGCCGTCATCGGCGCATTGGCGGGCAGCGGGACGGGGCTGGATGGCGTCACGATCGTGCTGCTGGGATTGCTCGCCGCGATCGCCGTATGCATGGCGATGGGATTCCTGATCGAACGCATCGCTTACCGTCCGCTGCGCCGCGCGCCGCGGCTCGCCGCGCTCATCACTGCCATCGGCATGTCCATCGTGCTGCAAAATCTGGCGATGCTGATCTGGGGCAGGCAGTACATTACCTTTCCGCCGCTGCTGCCGCTGGTTCGCTATGAACTGGCCGGCGCCGTTATCACCAATCTGCAGATTTTCATCATGATACTTTCCTGCCTGCTGATGATCGGTTTGTTGTTGCTCGTGAATAAAACGCGACTCGGGCGCGCCATGCGCGCCACCGCCCAGGCGCAGGACATCGCCGGCCTCATGGGCATCAACACCAACACTATCATCTCGGTAACGTTCGTGATCGGCGCCGCGCTGGCGGCGGTGGCGGGCGTCATGGTCAGCGCTTATTACGGGCTGGCGCATTACTACATGGGCTTCATGCTCGGGCTCAAGGCTTTCACCGCCGCGGTGCTGGGCGGCATCGGCAACATCGCCGGGGCGATGCTGGGCGGCTTGCTGCTCGGCGTGATCGAAAGTCTCGGCGCCGGCTACATCGGCGAGCTGACCGGCGGATTCCTCGGCAGC
>NZ_JBGQKW010000049.1:0-19922 GCF_041499725.1 Sulfuricaulis sp. | reverse complement strand
TTGCCGGTGGCGGTGCGATAAAATTTTATCGCCTCGATCTTGTTACCCGAATAGACGGCATTGCTGACAGTCGTCAGTTTTTCCGGAGTCAGTTCATTCGCCATGGTTCGTCGCCTTTGCGCTTCAGGGTTACATCAGCCGAGTCGCTGCCAGTACGGCCCCGGACAATCCTGCTTCCGGCTTGGTCACCACCCTTACCGGAATGGCGGCGGCATACGACTGCATCCTGCCCTTGTTCAGGAACGCCCGCATGAACCGGCCATTGGTCAACCTTGAGATGATTTTCGGCGCGATGCCGCCGGCGATATAAACGCCGCCGGTTGCGCCGGCGGTGAGCGCGAGGTTGCCCGACTGGGCGCCATAGATGTCGACGAACAAATCCAGCGCCTGGTTAGCGAGCGGATCATTCCGTTCCAGCGCGGCCTGCGCGATGGCCGCGGCTGGATCGTCGGCCTGCATGGCCTTGGCGACCGCGGGGGATTCCGGCGTCCCCCCGCGCGCTTTCAGAAAATCATAAAGCTGCGCCAGACCGTGACCGGACAGAACCAGTTCCCAGGAAGTACGACCGACGGCTTTCAGCAGATAGCGCGTCAGTTCAATCTGCGATTCGTTCACGGGCGCAAAATTGGCATGCCCACCTTCGGTGGCGACGGGCTCGTAATGATCCCGATTCCAGATGAGTATGCCCTGCCCCAGACCGGTGCCGGCGCCGATGACCGCGCGCGGGCCGTGTTCCACCGGGTCGCCCGGCTGCAACACCACCATATCTTTCGCGCCAAGCGTTTCGATGCCGTAACCGACGGCCTGAAAATCGTTGATGAGGCGCACTCGGGGAAATCCAAACTCGCGCTTCAGGTCCTGGCTGTGGATCGACCACGGCAGGTTGGTGACCTTGACGCTCTGGTCGGCGGTGGTTCCCTTGATCGGCCCCGCGACACCGAGACAGACGGCCTCGACGGTTTGCTTCTCTTCCTGCTTCAGGAATTCACGGAGAATGGACGACAAGCCGTCATGCAGCCCGCTGTCGAAGCGCTGCTCGCGGACGGCGCGACACACGCCCGTCTCGCAGTCCACGATTTGCAGCAGTGTCTTGGTCCCGCCGATGTCGCCCGCCAGCACGCGCATTGCCATTCATCCTTGGTGTCGCGAACAGGACATCACATTGTGAGGATGATGGCAAGATTGTTATACTGGCAGGCATCAAGCCGGGGTGGCGGAACTGGTAGACGCGCCAGACTCAAAATCTGGTGGGAGCGATCCCGTGTCGGTTCGATTCCGACCCTCGGTACCAATCACTTCTTACCGAATCAGGCACTTGCGACGTATGACCATTGTTGGCGCAAGAGTTCCTGCGGTTATTTTTCGGTACTACGCGATTATTTGCCGGTACAAATCTGGGACAAGGCGATGACGCCGCGTGGCGCAAAGACAGCTCGCCTGTCTAAGAGCGGTCATCGAGAAATTGGACGTGCTAACGGGCAACTTCGGCCAAGTGCGGACGGTGAGGGTCGTCGTCTATTTTCCCGGCAACAAGCCATTCGGAGCATGCTGTCGCCGCGATTACGCAGATACGGGCGCCACCGCCAAACCGACACCTGACAATCTCTCAGCGGAGCCAGTCCGCCGGCTCCTGCGCCCAACCGTGTTCGCGGTTATGGACGTTGCTTGCTCATCCGGTGGTATTGATCAACGGCGACGCCGTTGATTTGACTTGCGGCAAGGAATCGGCGAGGCCATCCTGCAACATTTAGCCATTCAAAATCGTCGGAGTCATTGACAATGAACCCCATGAAATACCTTCCGAAATCAGCAATCGCCGTGTCGACAGCAGTCTTGGCATTCGCAACCCTTATCTTCGTCCCAGTCGTGCCAGCCATGGCCGCCGTAAGCTTCAATGGTCAAGTCCTCGGTGGTGGCGCCTCAATCGCCGGCTCGACAGTTACCTTGTGGGCCGCGAGCGCAGGGGCACCGAAGGAGCTCGCCCAGGCAATGACCGGCGCTGATGGCCAGTTCCGTATGACGATTCCCGATGCCACCGGCGCGGACACAAGCCTTTACTTGGTCGCCAAGCGTGGACAGGCATTGACCGACAAGACAGACAGCGACAACGACGGCATCGCGCTGATAACGGTGCTGGGCAATAAACCGCCTTCCCGCGTCGTGATCAACGAGATGACGACCATCGCCTCGGTGTGGACACACGCGCAGTTCGTCGACGGCGCCGCGATTAAAGGGCACGCACTCGGTCTGACGATCGCCGCGGGTAACGTGCGTAACTTGGTGGACCTCGAAACGGGCGGGCTAGGCCCGGTGATTCAAGATCCGCTCAACAGTTCGCAGACGGCGACGCTCGCGACATTCAATACGCTGGCGAATTTGCTGACGGGCTGTATCACGCGGGTCCACGGCGACGCGTGCAACCAGTTCTTCGCCGTCGCCACGCCTCCCGGTGGCGTTGCGCCCACCGACACGCTCACGGCGGCGCAGAACATCGCGCGCAACCCATCGAATCAAGCGCAGCAACTCTTCGCGCTGCTAGATGCGTTCTATCCCGTCCCCGCCGGGAAGCGTTGGCGCCCGGTGCCCTTCATCCCTTACCTCAGCTTCGCGCCGGGCGCGTGGACTCTGTCCCTGGTCTATGCCGGCGCTGGAATGAACTCGATGGGTGGCATCGCCTTTGATGGAGAGGGCAACATGTGGGGAGGCGATAACTTCCTTGTTGGTGCGCAGTCCACGATCTACAACTCCTTCGGCGGCGGGGTTTCGAAGATCGCGCCGAATGGCAAGCCCATTTCGCCGATGACGCTCGGGTATCGCGGCGGCGGCGTCGACGGTCCCGGCTTCGGCCTCGCCATCGGCGCCGATGACAAGGTGTGGACCACCAGTCTCGCCGGCAAAACAATCTCCGCCTTCGATCGCAAAACAGGCAAGCCGCTTTCCCCCGAGACTGGCTACAACTTCGGCGGACAACTGGGTTCGATGCAGGGCATCATCACCACGCCAAATGGCGACGTCTGGGCGCTCGACAATGATAATGACCAGATTGTGTATCTGCCGAAGGGAGACGCCACGAAGGGGCGCATCCTGGGCCGCACCGTGAATGGCAAACCCGTGGACGGCACGCTCCAGGTCAAGGGGCCGTTCCACCTCGCTATCGATCAGCAGGATCGAATCTGGATCACCAATGGCGGCTCCGACACGGTGACGCGCTTCCCGGCGAGCAATCCCGGCAAAGCCGAGCAGATCAAAGTCGGGTTCGGCCCGCGGGCCGTCGCCATCGATAGCCTCGGCAACGCCTGGGTCGCCAACACCATCGGCCATCCCGACACGATGGAGAAGCTGGCGTTTATCGAGGCCAAGCTCAAATCGAAGGTCGAAAGCCTCGTCGAAGGCTCGGCGTCAAAGGACGACGCCCAAACCCAGATGTGGATCAACCTGGTTGATCTACTGGTCAAGTATCCCGGCGGCAACGTTTCCATGGTGCGGCCCGATGGCACCGTCCTGCCACCGTTTGATGGCGGGAAGAGCATCATTGCGCCTTGGGGCATTGCCATCGACGGCAACGACAATGTGTGGGTGGCCAACGCGACGGGCCACTCGGTCACGCACCTTTGCGGCGCGCGACCCGCGAACTGCCCGCCCGGCACAAAGACCGGCGACCCGATTTCACCGCCCGGCGGCTACATCGGCGGATTGCAAAATGCCATCACGGACGTCGCCATCGATCCCGCGGGCAACGTGTGGGTGCCGAACAACTGGGATCAGTATGACCAAGGCTTCAAGAAAGTGCCGGACCCGGCGCTGGCCACCCGCTTCGGCGGCAACGGCGTAGTGGTCTTCTTCGGCTTGGCAAAGCCGGTGAAGACGCCGTTGATCGGACCTCAGCGAGCGCCCTAGCGGGTTTCTCAGAGCACGGCGACGGCAACAATCATCGCGGCCACGCCGACGGCAGTCGCGTTGGCGGCTGCAACGACGCTTGCCGCATCGGCAATGTCCACCCACGTGATGGTGTTAGTCAACGACCGCTTGGCGGCATATTGAACGGCCGCTTCAGAGCGGATCAGACGGCTGATAAGGGTCGCCTTGAGGCGGTCAGGCGTACCAACAGCGGACACTGACACGCCTTCTGAAGGTCGGCTTTCCAGGCACGCGAACGTTCCTCAAAAAACACTTGATCACTCAGCGCGTCTTCTCTGACATCCATATCTTGATCAGCGACTGATACGGAACGTCGCGCTTGTTCGCCTCGATTCGGATCCGCTCGAGCAGGGCTAACGGCAAACGCAGCGGAATCGTTTGCGTGGAGGGCTTGAGCTTCGCAAAGCGCGCAGGTTCGGCCTTCGACCAATCCAAGTATTCGGTCGAATCGTGCGTTTGCCAGAACCGGCGTTCCTCGGCCTCCGAGCCAAAGCGCGGGATAATCTTAAGTTTCTTGGTCGCTAGCTTTTTGCCCATACGTAGCGCGCTCCTTTCGGTGCATGTTCCGGGAAGAAATCACGCGAATACGGGTTCGCCGTATCGGTCGTTGGTCTTCCCCGGCGCATTACGCGTTACGCTGCCTTCGGCGGCCGTTTGATTTTGATTTCTACGACCTTGCCGACGGCGCGCGCGGCCTTGATGAGCGTATCGAGCTGCACCGAGAGATTGTTCGGATCGAGGACTCGATCGAGTTGGGAGCGGCTAGTCGCCATCTTTCGCGCCATGCCCGCTTTGCCCAGCTTCGTTGCCTCCATGCCCTCGGCCAACTGCTCAGCCAAGGCACGTTTCAGCGCCTTGGCCTGCACCGCTTCATAGATGCCTTCCTCTTTCAGGAAGTCGTCGAAGTTAGAGCCGGTATGAGGATTATGTTTCGCCATGTCGCCACTCCTTAAAACGTTTTTCCGCTAGATCGATCGCCTCGCTCGGGGTTTGCTGGGTCTTCTTGATGAAGGCGTGCAGCAGTACCATCTGTCCGCGCACGACGGCAAACAACGTGCGCGCGACGCGATTACCGAGCGAGGTGCGCACTTCCCAAATCGAACCGCGTAGATGATCGACGCGGGGTTTGCCTATTGGCCACTTGAACTGCACGTAAGCGATGTCTTCGCCAATCGCTTTGCGGTCCTGTTTGAGAAGACCTTTCAGCCAGTCGCGTACCGGCTCGTTGCCGTTGGCGCTTCGGTAAAAAACGGCATTGAGCTTTTGCTGGCTGGCCACTTATAAAGTGTACCTTATACGGTACTTGTATGCAAGGGCATAATAAGCATAAGACCCTGTCGGTGGCGAATTGTAAAATCACGGCGCCACTTGTACCTAATGGCGAATCAATACTTGCTCCCATTTCGCCTGATCCGCAAGAGGCTCCGCGCACCAAGCCGAAGCGGCCGACGGGAAGCTCGCCAAATCATCGTCGCCACCGTGTGCCAGATTTGTGCCGGGGCGAGACTGGCTGAGACTGGTTTACCTAGGATTGTGACTGGGAATGGCACAGCGGCAAGCGATGCAAGTCATTAATCGGTAACGACTGGCTGTGCCCCCCATGTTTCTCAAAATCTGGTGGGAGCGATCCCGTGTCGGTTCGATTCCGACCCTCGGTACCATTAAATCAAGAACCTACAGCGATATGACGCAGCGATTTTCAGTCGCGCTTTTCGCTTTGTGCCAAGCGGGGATAGGAACCGTTCACGTGGATGCCGCATGGTGGCGAGCAGCGAGATGATTACGATTTCGCCAGGGACACGTGATTGGGCCAGGCACAGGGTGGTCCTCATCTCGGTTCGGACGAGCGGACATCGGTCGAAAGAGTTATCCTTGCAGTAATCACATTTCCGCGAGTCCGCCTATGACAACGATCTCTCCGAGCCGCAAGCTTGTCACGCTGATCAATGTCTTCACCGTCGAGCCCGCGAATCAGCGGCAACTCCTTGAACTGCTAGCCCGCGCGACCGAGACTTCCGTACGCCATGCGCCAGGTTTCATTTCGGCCAGCCTGCATCGGGGTCTCGATGGAACAAAGGTCACGATGTACGCCCAATGGCGCAGTGTCGAATACTACCAAGCGATGCGCGAGAATCCCGCGCCGTTGCCCTATTTGCAGCAGGCGCTCGCAATCGCAAAGTTCGATCCCGGAATGTATGAAGTCGTCGAAACCTACTCCGGAACTGAATCAGAACCCTAACCCTTCCATCGTGGGCGGGCGAGCCGCCGCTTAGCCGGCTAATGAGCGTCTGCTTTGCAGAAAACCATGCGAGCGCATTGACCGTGTGCCTGGCGAATTGTTAAATCACACCGCCGCCTGTCTTGGCCAATTGCCATGCTTGCACCACGGGACGCCGGTGCGCTGTCTTCCGGACATCAGTCCAAACCGGCCATCGATTCCGGAACCTGCCGGGCCACCGTTTCGGTCCATGCCGACCCGAGGGGCATAAGGCGGTAACTCGCGTTAAAGTCGGCGGGTTTCCGGACATCTTCGTTAGCCGAGACGCTGTCCCAATATTGTCCCGGGGTGAGACGGGGTGAGACTGGATATAAGCCAATTGAAATGGGTTTTGGGCGCGGGCAAGCGATACAAGTGATTGAATTTAAACACGCCCTACTTCCGCATATCCCACTCAAAATCTGGTGGTGGAAACACCGTGTCGGTTCGATTCCGACCCTCGGTACCAGACAGATCAAGGGACTACAGCGATGTGGTCCTTTTGATTTTTGGTTCCGCTTTCTGCTTGTGCCAGATTTGTGCCAGCGTGGAGCTGGGTGTGGCTGGAAATGCGAGATTTAGATAGGGTTCTGGCGCTGGCAAGCGATGCAGGATCACCGGCCTGCCGCAGTGGCCGCCTTGCAGCGGCGTGATCTTTGACTATCTATTTTTAGGTAGTACGCGCACCCCCGCAACTGAGTCTCTGTCCAGTCACTCGCTGAAACAGTCTGCTGAACTTTGATTTCATGAAAAAATTTCTCCGTATTACCAACGCCAGGGAGGGAACATTACGGATAAACGGCTGTCGTAGATTGCTGAGTGGACACGCTACTTGAACAAAGTGTTCCATAATTAATATTAACTAGCACAGGTAAAATCCCTTCTCCGTTTCAGCCATATGCCGCCTTATTTCACTAAAACATTGGTCATCACGTGCGCTGTCGGCGCGGCATTAACGTGCCACATTGCTTTCGCGGCCACGGCTGTCGAGGGAACAGTGGCGCCGGAAGACAACACACGAAGCGTCGCTCCCGCTAAGCCATCGCGTCCGTACAATTTGTTTATACCCGATGCCACTATTCGCGCTTTTCAAAAATCCCCGGAACGGGTTCCTGCTTGGTTTTCGCGATATCAAAGCAAACAAACATCTAACGTTGTTAATAACAAAGAGACAGAGAATGGTGCATCGTTCCCCGCTCCCGCATTGTTTCTAAGTCAGGAGGCACGTCCGACGACATCACTGATGATTGGTTGGTTACCGGCAAAAGCGGGCATGAACACACCCGGTCCATATCAACCCGACCCATATCAATATACCTCGACAGAAACGGAAACAGGCGGCTGTCAAACCGTGAACAGGACAGCCAGTAACGCTGTGGAAACACCCTACGGTGGCAGCAAAGGTCTGCATCTGCCCGCAGGTTGGTTACTGGGAATGTGCTTGCACTATTAGATATTCTCCAAAGCAGACATAATTTATCTTGTCCCTGGCTAATTAATACATGTACCCACTCGTCTCGCCCTTCGGGCCACGCTACACGCGTCTAAATCTGTTCCCGACAGATTTGTCCGACCCTCGGTACCCATCTCAACCCGCGGGGTGACGTGATGTATCCTGCGGGTTGCTGGCCGCCTCGATCAGACTCTTGATCTCCGCCAGTTTTTCCCGCGCCGCCGCGCGGCCGGCCGCGATTGCCTCCTTGCCGCGGTAAAATTCAACTCTGCCGATTCCGCCAACATCAGGCACCAGCATGAGATCCGGCGGGTTCCTGGCCGCGTGCAGGCGCACCATCTCCGCTTGGGTGATAGCCATCACCTGATCCAGCACCCGGCGCGCTGTCCACCACGGTTTCCTGTCCTGGGTCTTGCGGTAATTCTCGAGCTGCGCTTCGAGCCATTCCTCGAGTCCCTGCGTGCGCGCCATCCAGGGTTGCCGCAAGAGTTGCCGAATGCGTACCGGCAACTGTCCGGATTTTGGCTGGCGGACGCGCTTGGTCTGCTGACGCACGGCGAAATGCACCGCCACGGCCACCACCGGGCCGCCGAAGCGCTCGCGGGCTACGTCAAACGGCACGGGATTGAGCACGCTCCCGTCCACGAGCCAGCGGTTCCCGATGCGATGCGGTGCAATGATCCCCGGAATCGAAATGCTCGCGCGCACGGCATCCACCAATCCACCGCGGTCGACGATCACCTGTTCTCCGGTTTCAAGATCGGTGGTGACGGCCGCATAACCCATGGGGAGGTCTTCTATATCGTGCGCGCCCAGCTTGGTATTCAGAAAATCCATGATCTTCCTGCCGGACACCAGGCCTCCGGTCGGCAGATCCGGCATGAAGAGCTGCAACGTCTGCTTCCAGTCGAAATCCGTGGCGAGACTCACCAGTTCGGCGATTGGCATACCGCTCGCCGTGAACGCGCCGATTTCGGCGCCGATGCTGGTGCCGACGACGGCGCGTACGGGAATGGAATTTTCCGCCAGTGTCTGTATGACACCGATATGCGCCAAGCCGGCGGCCCCACCGCCGCTGAGCGCCAACACAATGCCGGATTTGCCGTGAGTAAGATTATCCTGGGGTTGCATACCTGCGCCGATTCATGAATATTCCGCGAAGCGCGAAACTATCGAAGAAATTTACCGGACGATACCGCGTCTGAATAGAACCGTATAGCAAACCGATGAAATCTTCGCGGGCGCGAGCGGCGGGGCCTGTCCATTCGAAGCTAGGCGGTGGATCGTGTCTGGAGGATGTAGTTCAGAAACCCGGGGCGTCACCGGCGCCCTATTGCCGTGTGGGCCCCGGCCGTTCAACGAAACCCGGCCAAAAGCCAACTACTGAAATGCCGTGCAGGCAAGCCGCAGGTGTTCGCCCTGCATGGCACCAGCCGGTATGGTGACGGCGTATACGTTCGCGGCGGTTCCACATTTCCACTCGGCGGCGAAATCCTTGATGCAGTTCGGGGCCGCGTCTTCCAGCATGGCGGTGTCGATTTTGTATTGGCAAACGGCCTGTCCGTCGCAGGCACGCGCCACCTGGGACGTGGCGTTACCGGGTTTGGCGCCACAATTGCGTCCATAGGTACCGGCAACCACCTTGATTGCTGGCCTGACGTTCTCGGTTTTGTCGCTCGCCGCCGCCTTGTCCGCCGATCCAGCGCCGCCCTGTGATGCCACGGCTTGCAACACCAGTGAGCTGCTGGCGGGAAAATCGCGTGCGGTTCCGGCTAAAACGTCGCCCGATAGCCGGGCCGGCGCGGAAAGTCGCGGGCTCACGCTTCCACGTAACTTGTCCCGCAGATCTTCAGCATCGATAAAGTGCATGGCCAGACCCGAACCCATCAGCAGTATGCCCACCACGGTCGCGCCGATTCGGCCGATTTTTCCGGGCTCGATCTTGCCCTCGATCTTGCCGAGCACCGCGACCAGGAGAAAGATGATCGCGGCAAGCACAAACATGCGCGCCAGCGGGACATCAACCAGTCTCATCAGTATCTCTTGCATGCTCCAGATCCACCCTTGCATAGCGATTTACTCTCTCCCGCAAAGTTTAGAGCGGCATAGGCAGGCCAATCGGCCAACGGTCTGCCCAAGTTCACCGCTGGTCGAAGTTCCTCCCAAATACTCTTCAAAGCCCTGGCGAGCTAAGCAGACGTGCGTTAGGGCATCGGCGGTGACATACCCACCGCCGGAGACAAGTGGAATGAGTCAGGAAAGAACCGGGGAATACCTGTGAACCGACTGCTCAGGCAACTTGAACCGGGATGGAATTGCGCGTGTGGGTGATGTGGTTGCGGTTGTTGACGTACACAAGGCGCGGCCTGAAGGTGGCCAGTTCCTTTTCCTCGAACTCGGCATAGGCGCAGATGATGACGATATCGCCCGGGCTGGCCTTGTGCGAGGCGGCGCCGTTGACGGAGATGATGCCCGAGCCTTCCTCGGCGCGGATGGCGTAGGTCGAGAAGCGCTCGCCGTTCTTGAGGTTATAGACTTCGATGCGCTCGTACTCGCGGATATCGGCGGCATCCAGCAGGCGGCCGTCGATTGCCACCGAACCCTCATAATCGGGCTCGGAATGCGTGACGGTCACGCGGTGCAGCTTGGATCTGAGCATGATGCGGCGCATGAATTAATTTCCTCCAGCGAATACCCATATTATCGGGCCTAATTCGTGCGGATTCAAATAACTATTTCAGTTCGAATTCGATGTTATCAATCAGGCGCGTGCGCCCGAGCCAGGCGGCCGCCAGGACCACCAACCGGCGGTCCTCGGGCTGCGGAACGACCAGGTCGCTCTGCCGGCGCACGCTGACATAATCGGGTCGGAATCCGTGGGATTTGAGCGACTCCATGGCCGCTTCCTCCGCTTCCTTGGTCAGGCTACCGTGCCGCAGCACCCGGTCGCGCAGGGCGCAAAGCGTCTCGTACAATTGGGGCGCCGTGTGACGTTCGGACGCGCTCAGATAATTATTGCGCGAACTCAGGGCCAGCCCGTCCGGTTCGCGCACCGTGTCCACGCCGACGATCTCCACCGGAATGCCGAGGTCCGCGACCATGAGGCGAATCAGCATTAGTTGCTGATAATCTTTTTTACCGAAGATCGCCACGTCGGACGCGACCAGCGTAAGCAGGCGATGGACCGCGGTGGTCACGCCGCGGAAATGGCCGGGACGGAAAGCGCCGCACAGATCCTCGCTCAGTCCCGGCACTTCGATGACGGTCTGCGCACCGCGTCCGCGCGGGTACATGACGCTGTCCGAGGGCACGAACACCACGTTCACGCCGGCCGCAAGCAAGGCCACCTTGTCATGGCCCGGCGTGCGCGGGTAAGCATCGAAGTCCTCGTTCGGACCGAACTGCAGGGGATTGACGTAGATGCTGGCCACCACCGCCTGCGCGTGCTGGCGTGCCTCCTGCATCAGAAGAATGTGTCCGGCATGGAGGTTGCCCATGGTAGGCACGAACGCGATGCGCTTGCCGCCCTGCCGCGACTTCGCTATCTGCTCTCTGAGACCGACGGCGGAATCAACCGTGATCATGTGGCATGAAAACCGTGCTCCGGTCCGGGGAAGGCGCCGGATTTCACGGCGGTGATGTAGGCCTTCACCGCGGCTTCGGGGCTGGCCGCGTCTTGCATGAAATTTTTGGAGAATTTCGGACTCGGTCGCGGATAGAGACCGAGCATGTCGTGCAACACCAGTACCTGGCCGTCGCAATCGGGGCCGGCACCGATGCCGATCGTGGGAATCTCCAGGTCCATCGAGATGGTCTTCGCCAGCGCCGACGGGACCGCCTCGAGCACCAGCAGGCTCGCGCCGGCGTCCTGCATTACTTTCGCGTCGTGACGTATGCGTTCCGCCGCGGTAACGTCACGCCCCTGCACACGGTAACCGCCGAGCTGATGCACCGATTGCGGCGTCAGGCCCAGATGCGCGCACACCGGAATGCCGCGCTCGACCAGAAAGCGCACGCTCGCGGCCATCGGTTCGCCGCCTTCGAGTTTCACCACCTGCGCGCCCCCCTTCTGCATGAGACGTCCCGCCGAAGCGAAGGCATGTTGCGGGCTTTCCTGATAACTCATGAAAGGCATGTCCGTGACGATCAGCGCGCGCTCGACGCCGCGCGCCACGCAGCGGCTGTGATACACCATGTCGGCGACACTGACCGGAAGCGTGGTGTCGTGGCCCTGCATGACCATGCCCAGCGAGTCCCCGACCATGATCATGTCGACGCCGGCGCGGTCGAGCAGGTTGGCGAAACTGTAGTCATAGGCCGTGAGGCAGGTGATTTTCTCGCCGCGGCGCTTCATCTCCCGGAGCGTGCTGACGGTGACCGGCTTCACAGGCTGGCGGCGAGGGGGTTGAGGAAATGACGGCCGCTGCGGATCTTGCGGATGTGCGACAACAGCATCTGGAAATCGTCATCGTTATCGACGATGTTGATGCGCTCGGCGTTCACCACCAGCAGCGGCGCGGCGGTGTAGTGGTGGAAAAACTGGGTATAGGCGTCGACCAGAAGCTGCAGGTATTCGCGATCGATCCGGCGTTCGTACTCCACCCCGCGGCGGCGCATCCGTTCGTGCAGCACCTCCACCGGCGCCTGCAGGTAGATCACGAGGTCCGGCACCGGCAGGTGCAGGCTCATTTGCGCATAGACCTGCTCGTAGAGCCGCAGTTCGTCGTCGTCCAGGTTGGCGCGCGCGAACAGCCTGTCCTTGTCGAGCAGGAAATCGGCGACGTATCCATTGTTGAACATATCGCTCTGCTTGAGCGGCTCGATCTGACGCGCGCGCTGAAACAGGAAAAACAATTGTGTCGGCAGCGCGAACTGCTTGCGCGACTGGTAGAACCGCTCGAGGAACGGATTCTCCTGCGGCTGTTCCAGCAGCGGCTGCGCGCCGAACGCATCCGCGAGACGCATGGCGAGACTCGTCTTGCCCACGCCGATCGGACCCTCGACGACAACATAACCTGGATTGATGGTATTCATGTGCCGATGCTTCCCGCTTCTGGACCTGTCCCGTCCTCAAACATCCATCTTCTGCACCCGCTGACCGGCGCAACCCGCCAGCAGTTCACGCAGCGGACCGTGCCCCGGGATCACCAGGTCCGGTTCGAGTTCCGACAAAGGATACAGGACGAAAGCGCGTTCGTGGAGTCTCGGGTGCGGCACGGTCAGCGTCGCGCTGTGGATGGCCTCGACGCCGTATAGCAGCAGATCGAGATCGAGCGTGCGCGGGCCGCCTTTCTCGCCCCGGCGCTTGCGCCCGTGCTGGCTTTCAATTTCCAGTAGATCATGCATTAACGCCGCGGGAGCCAGTCCGGTACGCACGCGGCAAACGGCATTGACGAAATCCGGCTGATCCTGCCGGCCCACCGGCGCGCTGTGGTAAAGCGAGGAACAGGCTTCGACGCGCGTTTCCGCCAGCCGTGCCAGCGCCGCCATGCCGGCTCGTATCTGCGTCGCGGGATCGTCCAGGTTGCTTCCCAGGCCGATATAGGCGCGTGCGTCGCTGCGCGGCGTTTTACTCATGCCGCGGCGCCGGCGCGGACTTTGGCCGCCGGCGACGGCGGCGTTTGCGTTTGCCGGTGCCGGCGGCCGGCGCCATCTGCGCCGTCATGGCACGACGTTCGTCGTCTCCCGCTGTCTGGAAATGCGTCCACCAATCGGCGAGCGCCTGATCGGCTTCGCCGGTGGCGGCGCGCAACAGCAGAAAATCGTATGCTGCGCGGAAGCGTTTGTTTTCCAGGAGACGAAACGCCTGTTGGCCGGCGCGCCGTTCGAGACGATCCTGCATGCTCCAGATTTCGCGCATCGGCACGCTGAACCGTTTGGGGATGGAGACGTGCCGCAATTGTTCCCGGAGCACCTGGTCCGCGGCACGGAACATGGCGTCATAGCTGTTCATGCCGCTCGCAATCAACTCGCCCACCTGTTGTCTTACGGGCTCCCACAGCATGGCGGCGAACAGAAACGCGGGGGTGACCGGCTTGTCCTCGTTCACGCGCGCGTCGGTGTTGGCCAGGGCGCGTGGCAGCAACGTCACGGGAAATCCCTGTTCTTCGCGCTCGAGGCTTTTTTCGGTGAGCGGGAACAGATGCTGAAACAGTCCGTAATGGCGCAACAACTCGTAGGTCTCGAGCGCGTAGCCGCCGTGAAACAGCTTCAGCACCTCCTCGAACATGCGCGCCGGCGGTACGGTGGTCAAAAGCGGCGCAAGATCGCGGATCGGCGCGGCGGTCTTTTCCTCGAGCTTGAATCCGAGCTTGGCCGCGAAACGCACCGCCCGCAACATGCGCACCGGGTCTTCGCGATAGCGCGACTCGGGGCTGCCGATGACGCGCAGGACGCCACGCTTCAGATCCTCCGCCCCGCCGACGTAATCCATGACGCTGAAATCGCGGATATCGTAGTACAGCGCGTTGACCGTGAAATCGCGCCGCACCGCATCCTCCTCCTGGGAACCGAAGACATTGTGATCGATCACCTCGGCGGGCGTCTCGTCCTCGATATCCTCGATATCTTCTATTTCTTCGCCCTCTTCCCCTTCCTGCGGAATTGGCTCCTCCGAAGCGTCATGGGGAATTGCGCGGAAAGTGGCGACCTCGATGATTTCGCGTCCGAAACGCACGTGGACCAGCCGGAAGCGCCGGCCGATCACGCGCGCGTTGTGGAACAGTTTGCGGATCTGTTCCGGGCGGGCATCGGTCACGACGTCGAAATCCTTGGGTTCGCGTCCCAGCATCAGGTCGCGCACGCACCCGCCCACGAGCAGGCTGGCATAGCCGGCATCTTTCAGGCGGTGCAGAACCTTGAGGGCGTTTTCGCTGATCAGCGCGCGGGAGACGTGGTGCTGCGCGCGGGGAATGATGACGGGTTCGTTAATTGTTCTTCCACCTATCCGTTCAAAGCATGGCTTCCAAAGAATCTGACCAGTTGGTGCTTTGTCGGCCGGCACGTATAATAACACCGCTTACGGCGCCACGCGCCATTCCCTAACGCTCCCATCGTCTAGTGGCCTAGGACGCTGGCCTCTCACGCCGGTAACAGGGGTTCGAATCCCCTTGGGAGCGCCATACATGCCGTCCATGGCGTCGCCTCGTGACTTCGATTAGCCCCAGCCCGCACTTCTCGCTGCTCAATTATTGTTCGCTCGAAGTCTGGCCCGGCCATATCTGGCCGGGCGTTCGCCGCTTTCGCGGCTCACCCATGTACAGGCGCTAGACGGCGCGAAGGTTAGGCGGGGTTTCACAGATGCACTTCACGTCCATCGGCGCCGCCGAACGGGTACAACGGTTCTTGTTGCACCCTGGGCTACAACCACAATTAAGTGTCTTCGCGACAATTCTGCCAGGAGCAGAATTGGACAGCGGAGCGCTGCGACGCTGCCCTGGAGCGCGAAGCGCAAAGGGGCGAGCAAATTTCCGTGTCGCCTCCTTGGGAACGCCAAAAAAAACAGAAAGGGCCCAAAGGGCCCTTTTTTCATTGACCATCTCTGTCGCGCCAATTCAGTTTTCCAATGCGCCGGCCTTTTTCAGCAATTCGGTAATGCGGGTATAACCGCCGCGGATGGAGATCTTGACCGCCGTGTCGTTGCGTCCGTCCTTGGCGTTCACATCCGCGCCGTTGTCGAGCAGCATCTGAATAATATCGCTGTAACCCTTGTAGGCCGCCGCCATCAGAGGTGTCTTGCCGCTGATAGTCCGCACATTCACGTTTACGCCCTGGTTCAACAGCGACTGCACGACCGCGATGCGCCCTTTGAGAATGGCGGTGAACAATGCAGCCGCGCCGTGCGCGGTCTTGGAACGACCGCTCTTCTCAAGGCCCGTCGGCAACTTGAGCAGCCGGTTACTGAGCGAGATGACGATCATGGCCACTAATCCCAGCATGCTGATCTGGGGATCGAAACCGAATTCCTTGGCGATATCGCCCGGCACATTGGCGCCGGCGGCGAGTGCCACGATCACAAGAATGAGGGTGAATTTGAGATACCTGACCAGCGCCACGGCCACGACCGCAATCAGACCTCCGAGCAAATATCGACGGTCGAAGTTGATCCAATCCGTCCATGCGCTGGGCAGATTGGCGCCGATACTCAGGATAATGACAACAGCAACGAGACCCCAGTCACGCGGCGATTCTTTTAATATGACCACAACAGCTCTCCTCTGTTCTGATTCCTTATAAATAAAGCGATCGCCGCCGTCAAAAGGCTGTCCAGCGGCGCTTAGCCTTAAGTCTAGATGATTTTCCGCCGTGTGAAGCCCAAGGCTAATGCACAGCCGCGGCACTGAACATCGCCTAAACCGCTATCACGCCACGTAAAACCCGCCCCCCGCCGGCCCGTTTCACCTCGTTTCATTCATGAGTACGCGCCCCAACCAGCGGGCAATATCCCGGATTTCATCCGGGGCCACGGAGTGTCCGGTGGCATAAACGCGCCATTCCGGGGCAAGCCCGTGTACCTCCATGAGACGGTGGACCTTCTCGGCGGCGGCAAAGGGGACCATCTGGTCGTCCGTACCGTGCGCCATGAAGACCGGCACCGCGGCGTTGGCCGGATGAATCTCGGCCATCAAGTTTTCGGCAAACGGCACCGGCGCCGACAGGGACATGATGCCGGCCAACGGCTTCGGGGAACGCAGGCCGGTGTGCAGCGCAATGGCTCCTCCTTGGGAAAATCCGGCGAGCACAATTCTCTCGCCGGGAATGCCGCGCTGTATTTGCTCCTCGATCAGCGCCTGAAGAATTTCTTGCGATTCACGGATATGCTCCGGGTTCTGCTCAATACCGTGTTCTGTCATGGCGATGTCATACCACGCGCGCATGATGTAACCACCGTTGATGGTCACCGGCCGCAACGGTGCCTGCGGGAACACGAAACGCAGCGCGGGCTGCGCCGGCAAGTGCAGCTCGGGAACCAGACCTTCGAAGTCATGGCCGTCGGCGCCCAGGCCGTGCAACCAGATGACGCTAGCCAACGGGCGCCGCCCTGTTTCGATCACTACCGGAGATTCGTCGCGCGGGTGGATGTCCATGCGTGTTCAGTCTTCCCCGCGATAGATACAACCGGCGGTGCAAGTCTCGCGCACGACGACCTCGGAAAGCCGCGGCAACGCGGGTTTGAGCTGGCGCCAGATCCATCGAGCCAGACGCTCGCTCGTGGGATTCTCCAGACCTTCGATCTCATTCAGATAATGATGATCGAGTTGTTCATAAACCGGCTGGAAGGCCCGGGTAATGTCGGCGAAGTCCATGACCCAGCCCGCCTGTTCCTGCACCGGCCCGGTCACGCGTATCTCGATCCGGAAGGAATGGCCGTGCAACCGGCGACATTTGTGATTTTCCGGAACATTCGGCAGCAGATGTGCCGCCTCAACGGTGAATATCTTGAATATTTCCACGGGAATAAGCCGGTGTTAAAAATGACCGGACAAGTTTAACGGCTTTCCGGGTCCACGGGAACCACGCGGATCTCGCCGCGTCCTTTGGTCGGCGTTAGAATGCCCAGCAACTAAGGAAACTCTGATCAAGTCTCCCGTTCGCCCTGAGCTTGTCGAAGGGTGAACGGGAAATGCGGTAAATGTCAGGCGATTCGTCCGTTCATGGTTCGACAGGCTCGCCACGAACGGACTTGATCAGAGCTTCCCTAACTCTCATTGGTTCATCGCGTCGACAAAGGGATCATGGCCCAACCTCTTCTGCCACTGGTCGTCGAGCCAGCGGAGCTGGTCAGGAATCTGAACGCAGAAAACCTTTTGATTGTCGACCTGTGTCGGCCCGAAACTTATGCACAAACCCACGTGCCGGGCGCGGTACATGTCGACTATGCGCAAATCGTCGCGGCGCGCCCGCCCGCCATGGGCATGCTGCCAAGCGAAGCTCAGCTGTGCGAAGTGTTCAGCGGTATCGGCCTGACGCCGGACAGACATGTGGTGGCCTACGACGACGAAGGCAGTGGGCGCGCCTCGCGGCTACTCTGGACACTGGATGTTATCGGTCATTCACACTACTCGCTGCTGAACGGCGGCTTGCATGCCTGGCTCAACGATCGGCATCCGGTCAGTTCTGAGGAGGTTCGCCGGCCGCGAAGTCAATACACGGTGAAATTTCGCGACACAGCGGTGGCCGACAAGATCTACATCGTGAGTCACCTGCGCGATCCGAACGTGGTCTTCGTGGACACGCGAACACCGGCTGAGTACCGCGGTGAGACCCGGCGCGCCGAGCGGGCCGGCCATATTCCCGGGGCGGTCAACTTCGACTGGGTCAACGCCATCGATCAGACACGCAACCTGCGCCTGAAGCCGGCGCAAGAATTAAAGCAGGTCTTGTCGCAAATGGGGGTAACGCCGGACAAGGAAGTGATCGCCTATTGCCAGACGCATCATCGCTCGGCGCATACTTATATAGTTCTGAAAAACCTCGGATACCCCCGCGTGCGGGGGTATCCGGGTTCGTGGTCGGAATGGGGCAACAGCCCCGAAACGCCTATCGAATGAAAGGCCACCCGGCATCGTAGCGATGATCAGCCCACCGGTTGTCCACTCGCGTGAGATGACGCACCGCGCGATCGCGAACCAGAACAGCGTAGATGTCTCCCCCGTACACCATGGCCGCGGTTTCCCACCGTCCGGCATCGTCCGTCTGCGCGGATTTCAATGCCGTTATTTTTCTTTTTAACGCTTTCAGCCATTTCATTATTATCGACCCCCTTTTCCTCCAACCCGTGGTAATTCGGGCACTGCCAGATACTAATGGCAATTCCTGTGCCACACGTGAGAAAAAACAAGACACGCTCATTCGGCACGCTTAATTACAGGTCTTTTGGAAAATAAAATGAACTCGCCTGCCTGACTACAAGCAGTGATGAACGGTTGATTTGTAAGCGAAGGTTTACACAATTAAAACCTATAGACGCATCGGCCATGCAAATTTATTGTTCGCATTTTCTCCAATAATGATTCTTGTCGCTACTAATCAAGGATTTAGATAGAGTACCGAAAACAGATGCATGGTCTTTTCTTCATCCGGTAGAATGTAAAAAATCCCGACGAAGCATTCTCAGATTGCAAAGAGACATATTCTTATGATGAACAACACATGGATACTGGTAGCCCACCGGGGCGGCGCACGGCTTTTCGAAAACAAGGGCCCGGGCAAAGGCCTGAATCTCCTCCACGACATCCCGCATCCCGAGGGCAGACTCAAGAACAAAGACATCGGTGCCGACAAACCGGGACGCAGTATCGACAGCCACGGCCCGGGACGCCATTCACTGAGTTCCGAACAGGAACCCACGGCACATGTCACGGAACAATTTGCCAAACAGTTAAGCGCGATGCTGGATAACGGCCGCCACCAGCAGCTTTATGGGAAACTCGTGCTGGTCGCCGAACCGCGTTTTCTGGGCAGCCTGCGTGCCGCCTTGAGCACACCCACCGCGGCACTGGTGACGGCGACCGTGGGAAAAGACCTGGGAGGCGTGGAACTGCACAATATGCCCAAACATCTGACCGACACTATCCGGCTCTAAGCCGGCCACCCAAATCCGTTTCCTCCCGATTTTTTTTGCGGCGTGGCTGTATTTCACGCCGCGTCCGGGCTTGGCCTGCGCACGGGCACCCCGCAAAAACATCTACACTAAGAGGGAAGAAACCTCTTAATGCCGGGGCATTACCGGAAACAATGAATCAGCGGCAACGACTCGCGGAAGACCTCCTGCTGCTTCGGGAGCGGGCCTCCCAATACGCGCTGTATGGCGTCTTGATCGCCAGCACCAGCGTGGTCATCGCCACGCTGTTGGTGTGCTATGTGATGGTCGACGACATTACCATCGATGGCATCATTCTCGCCCAGACCTCCAATATCGCGCTGTGGACGGTGGACTCTATGCCGTTCGTGTTCGCCATGTGGGGGCAGTACGCGACCTTCCGCATGGCGGGCGAGGCCAATGATCTCGTTCAGCACAAGACGCAATCTCTGCGCGAGGCGCTGACCCAGGCCGACTTCACCAGCAAGGCCAAGAGCGATTTCTTCGCCAAAATGAGCCATGAGCTGCGCACGCCCATCAACGGCATCATCGGCATGAGCGACCTGATGCTTGAAACGAAACTCTCGGACGAACAGCGCCGTCATGCGGAAATCATCAAGTCATCGGCGAGCGGTCTGCTGACGCTGATCAACGATCTCCTGGACTTCTCCAAAATCGAATCCGGCAAGCTGGAGCTGGAGGAAATCGAATTC
>NZ_JBGQKW010000048.1:0-20275 GCF_041499725.1 Sulfuricaulis sp. | reverse complement strand
GACCCGAAGTCGGGCGCCGACAGCCTGCGGCGGTTTTTCCATGAGGTGAACAGTTTCAGCGCCCGGTTCAAGCAGGTCGTGCTCGACGAGACGCTCAAACCCATCCAGGAATCCTCCGGCACCCTGTGGATCGAGCGTCCCAACAAGTTCCGCTGGGATTACGAAAAGCCGTATAAGCAGCAGATCGTCGCCGACGGCAAGCGTCTCTGGGTGTATGACGTGGGATTGCAACAGGCCACCGTGCGCGACCTGAGCGGCGGTCTTAACGATACCCCGGCGATGCTGCTTGCCGGCAAGGGACGGCTGGACGACAATTTCACGATCCAGCCGCTTGACGCGCCAGGCAACCTCACGTGGGTGCAACTGAAACCCCGGCACAAGGACAGCGGGTATGACGACATCCGCGTCGGCTTTGCGCAAGGCAAGCTGCGCGTCATCGAGATGGTGGACGGCTTCGGGCACACAACGCGCGTGACGCTTGAATCGCCGCGGGAAAACGCCCGGATCGAATCCACCCGTTTCAGTTTTACGCCGCCCGAGGGCGTGGACGTGGCGGGAGAATAGACCGTCCACCGTCCCTGTCACTGAAGTAGATCACGCGCCGCAGAACGAGGCGAATCATGGCCACGCAGGATATTTTTCCGGAAACCCAGACCAAGCCGTGGCAGCCGCTCGCGGACCGCATGCGGCCGCAGCGGCTGGAGGATTTCTTCGGTCAGTCGCATCTGCTCGCGCCGGGCAAGCCGCTGCGCCAGGCGATCGAAGCCGGCATTCTGCATTCCATGATCTTCTGGGGTCCGCCCGGCACCGGCAAAACCACGCTCGCGCGCCTGATCGCGCGTCGCACGCAGGCGCATTTCATCGCGATCTCCGCCGTGTTCGCCGGCGTGAAGGAAATCCGCGCCGCCGTCGAGGAGGCCAAACAGGCGCACGCCGACGGCCGCCCGACCGTGCTATTCGTGGATGAAGTGCATCGCTTCAACAAGGCGCAACAGGACGGATTCCTGCCGTACGTGGAAGACGGCACGCTGACATTCATCGGCGCGACCACGGAGAATCCATCCTTCGAGCTGAACAACGCGCTGCTGTCGCGCGCGCGCGTTTATGTACTTAAAGCCTTAACGGCGGAGGAGGTTCGCCAGGTTATCGATCGGGCCATCGAAGACGAACCATCGGGCCTGGGTTCGCAGCAACTGGAAATGCCGGGCGAGGCGCGCGATCTGCTGGCGCAGGCGGCCGACGGTGACGCACGGCGTGCGCTGAATCTGCTGGAGATGGCTGCCGATCTCTCCACAAAACAGGGCGGCAAGCAGGTCATTACCATAGGCCTAATCAAGGAGGTCATCACCGGCGGGGTACGCCGCTTCGACAAGCAGGGCGAGGCGTTTTACGACCAGATCTCGGCGCTGCACAAATCGGTGCGTGGCTCCGACCCGGATGCCACCTTATATTGGTTCGCGCGCATGCTTGACGGTGGCTGCGATCCGCTTTATATCGCGCGTAGGGTGGTGCGCATGGCATCCGAGGACATTGGCAACGCCGACCCGCGCGCTTTGCAGTTGGCGCTGAATGCCTGGGATGTGCAGGAGCGCCTGGGCAGTCCGGAAGGAGAGCTGGCGATCGCGCAAGCCGTCGTATACATGGCCTGCGCCCCGAAAAGCAACGCCGTGTACACGGCCATGGGAGCGGCGATGAAAGACGCGCGCGAGCGCGGATCGCTTGAAGTCCCGCTGCATCTGCGCAATGCCCCGACCAAGTTGATGAAGGAGCTGGGCTACGCCAAGGGCTACCGTTACGCCCATGACGAGGCCGAGGCCTATGCGGCCGGCGAGACCTATTTGCCGCAGGAACTGGGGAAACGGCGGTATTATTTTCCCACGGACCAGGGATTGGAGGGTAAAATTGCCGAGCGTTTGGCGCACCTGAAAGAGCTCGACCGGAGCGCCCGCGAGTCGGCGGCCCAGGCGGAAAAAAAGAAACCGGAGAAGACGGGTAAATGAACTGTGCGGCACATGACACGATGATGAATATCAAACGGACAGCGATGGGTGTAGTGCTTTGGGTGGCGTCATCGCTGGTCCTGGCAGGTGGCGTTGCCTTGACGCCACCGACGACATCCGCACAGGCACCCGCGCCAGCCCCCGTTCCCGCTCCGGCGTCAGTCGGTCACAATTATGAATCCGGTTCGGCGGCCTATGACGCCGGCGACTATGACAAGGCGCGCCGTATCTGGCAGCCGCTGGCGGAAAAGGGAGACATGCGCGCGCAGCGTGGCATGGGCAAGCTATACGAAAAAGGGCGGGGCGTGGAGCGGGACTTCGATGCGGCGATCAAGTGGTATCGTCCAGCGGCGGAGAAGGGCGATGCTGAGAGCCAGTATCGACTTTCCGTCGGGTATGGCTACGGGATGGGCGTCAAAAAGGACGAAGCCAAGGCGATGGAGTGGCTGCGCAAGGCCGCGGAAAACGGACAGAAGCGCGCGCAGATGTCCCTGGCCAAGGGCTATGAAGACGGCTTGAACGGTTTACCGCGCGACCTGGAGAAAGCAAAGTATTGGTATGATCGATCCAAGACCAAAGAATGAAAAAACGAAAATTCCTCGCTTCGTGAAACGCGTTATTCCATGAATCAAGTTCTGGCCATCGCCGCGGGCGGCGCCGTGGGTAGCGTGTTACGGTTCTGGATGTCCACCTGGGTGCATTCCTTCGCCGGACGATCTTTTCCTTACGGCACCCTGACGGTCAATGTGCTCGGTTGCCTGGCGATGGGATTTCTTTTCGTGTTGTTCGTCGACCGGTTGAGTGACAACAACGTCCTGCGTGCCGGAATACTTATCGGTGTGCTGGGCGGTTTCACCACGTTTTCCTCGTTTTCCATCGAAACCTTCAACCTGATCGAGCAAGGGGCGTGGTTCAAGGCCGCCGCGAACATGACCGGCAGTCTGTTATTGTGCGTCGGCGCCACCTGGGTCGGCGTCATTCTGGGGAGGCAGGTATGAAATTCAGTGACGTGACCATGGTGCGAATCTATCTCACCGAAACGGAGAAGCTGCTGAAAAAGCTGCTCGCGAAACTGCACGACGAGGAGAAAGTGCGCGGCGTGACGGTGTTCCGGGGCGTCTCCGGTTTCGGACGCTCGGGCGTGGTGCATTCGTCCACGCTGCTTGATCTGTCGCTCGATCTGCCGGTGGTGATCGAGTTTTTCGACGAACCGGCCAAAGTGAAACGCATTCTCGCGCACCTCAAGGACATTCTGCCGCCGGGCCACGTTGTTTCCTGGCCGGCGCGCGTGAACGAAGATTGATTCACAATCCCTTATCCGTCAGATCCTGATATGCTCGATCCTAAATTACTCCGCGCCAACCTCGAAGACGTAGCCCGCCAGCTCGTGCGCCGCGGTTACCGCCTGGACACGCAGGCTCTCGCGACGATCGAAGAAAAGCGCAAACGTGTACAGGTGATTGCCCAACAGTTCCAGCAGGACCGCAACGCCAAATCGAAGGCGATCGGTATCGCCAAATCGAAGGGCGAGGACACCACGCGGCTGATGCGGGAGGTAACCGATACCGGCGCGGCGCTCAAGCAGGCGGAGGACGAGCTGGAGCAGATCCAGAACGAACTTATTGAAATCGCGCTCGGGATTCCCAATATCCCGCACGCCAGCGTCCTCGACGGCAAGGACGAAAATGACAATAAGGAACTCCGGCGCTGGGGTGAACCTCGTAAATTCAATTTTACACCCAAAGATCACGTTGATCTGGGGGCGGCGCTCGGCATGATGGATTTCGACACCGCCGCTAAAATCGCCGGCTCCCGTTTCGTGGTCATGAATGGGCCGCTGGCGCGCCTGCACCGGGCGTTGATTCAGTTCATGCTCGATCTCCACACGCAGGAGCACGGTTACATCGAGACCTACGTGCCTTATATGGTGAATGCCGACAGCCTGCGCGGCACGGGTCAATTGCCAAAGTTCGAACAGGACCTGTTCGCGCTGAAGGGAGAGCAGGGCTATTACCTGATACCGACGGCCGAGGTGCCAGTCACGAACATCGTGCGCGATGTCATTGTCGAAGCGAATACCATGCCGCGCAAGTATGTGTGCCATACCCCGTGCTTCCGCAGCGAGGCCGGTTCCTACGGCAAGGACACGCGTGGGATGATCCGCCAACATCAATTCGAAAAGGTCGAGCTCGTTCAGGTGGTGCGTCCGCAGGATTCCTACCAGGCGCTGGGTGAATTGACCGGCCACGCGGAAATGGTTTTGCAGAAACTGGAGTTGCCGTATCGCGTGGTGGCGCTGTGCTGCGGCGACATGGGTTTTTCAGCCGCCAAAACCTACGACATCGAGGTCTGGTTGCCGGGCCAGAACAAATATCGCGAGATTTCCTCGTGCAGCAACTTCGAGGATTTCCAGGCGCGGCGCATGCAGGCGCGCTGGCGCAATCCCCAAACCGGCAAGCCGGAACTGGTGCACACGCTCAATGGTTCCGGGCTTGCGGTCGGTCGCACGCTGGTGGCGATCATGGAGAATTATCAGGATGGGAATGGCGATATTGTCATTCCACCTGTTTTGCACTGCTATATGCAAGGAGATGCGCGAATTTCCCGATAATGTGGCATACTATATGCAGCCTAACTAAATAGTAAAAATAACGCGGTATTCGCCATCCCAGGTTCAACGGGAATCGAGTCGAGCGGTAGGTCACATAGAGGGGGCAATGTGAAGAATAATAGGAAAGTCTTTTGTTTTTTTCCTGACAGTTTTTATCGCCATTGTTTCTTCCGCTGCCGAAGTTGAAAAGTGCGATGTTACTCGCGGCGTAGCGGCATTGCCTGCATTCTCCTCGCGTGCACTGAGATTGAAGGCGTCTTTCGCAAAACGGGCCGGTGTCGCCGCCGGTTATTGGCCGTCACTGGGCAAAACAACCGGACTGTCAGCTACAGTGCTTCTGAGCATCAGCAGGGACTCGCATATACAAGAAGTGGAGTAAACATCGGGTTCTGGTATGCATTCTGATCTGATTCTCACCATCGCGCACTGGGTTTCTATCGCCGTCGTGGCGTTGGTGCTGTTCCTGATGACCTATATCCTGTTCCTGCGTGCCTTACTGCTTATGAAGGAACGCCGGTACCGTGATTTTTCCATGTTGTGGAGTCCAATTCTGCTGAACGGTAAGGGAAACAAACAGGATCGCCCGCCACGCATCAATTATGCGGACAGGTTTTCATTTCTGATCTTATGGAATACGTTGCGCGAGGGAAAAGATGGGGATGTGAAAATACGAGATTGGATGAACAGCGTTGCCATTGAGACGGGTATTGACCGCGTCGCGATACGGTTACTGAAAAAGCGCAGTATTCGGAAGAAACTCCTTGCCGTGGTGACGCTTGGCCAACTGCGCGACAAAAGCCAATGGGAAATATTATACCAGATGGCTTTATCCGATCATGCGCTTCTGTCGTTGGCCGCGGCACAGGCGCTGGCGCGCATCGATCGTGAGGCGGCCGTGCCGATCATTGTCCCGTTGATCGTGCGCCGTATGGACTGGCCGGCGGCGAAGGTCGCCAGCATACTTGGGGGAATCGGCCCCGATCTTGTCGCCAAGCCCTTGGCGGATGCGATCATGGAAGCGCCGGCCGAGGAAATGCAGAGATTGATCCCATATCTCGAGACCTGTCATGACGCCATCGCGTTGCCCGTGGTGCACCGGATTCTGAACGACCCCCCGCACGATAAGGTGATCGGACCTTGTCTGTACGTGATTGGGAAATTCCGCGACAAGAATGATCTCAAACTCGTGCGCCAATATCTGACGCATCCGCGCTGGCATGTGCGTGCTCATGCCGCTGCCTGCCTTGGCAGGATTGGCACAAAAGAAGATGAAGCTAAATTGGCGGCGCTACTCGCCGACCCGGAGTGGTGGGTACGTTACCGCGCCGCCCAGGCGATCGTGGATTTATCTTTTTCCAGTCTGGAGCGGATCAGACAACTGAAGGAATATCGGCATGATCGTTATGCCAGGGATATCCTGGAACAGGTAATTGTTGAAAAACGGTTGATTCGGCAATGATTGAATACTTGCCCGTCGTTGAGTCGTTTATTCTGCTCTATTTCATCGGGCTCAATGGCGTCTATTTGGCGCTGAATATTCTCTCGCTCGGTGGCATTGCGCGCTATATGCAAAGCCGCGACGTCGCCGGCCTGCCGCATTTATTTTCCGGATTCGCGCCGCCTGTCACGATCATCGTTCCTGCTTATAACGAAGAAGACCATATCCTGAACACGCTGCGTTCGCTATTTCAACTCAACTACCCTGAATGCGAGATCGTTGTGGTGAATGATGGCTCGAATGACCGCACCCTCGATGTCATGAAGAAAGAATATTCCCTGGCGCCATTTCCCGAAGCCTATCGCAACCGCATTCGCACAAAACCCGTGCGCGCGGTCTATCACTCCACCGTCGATCAACGTCTGCGTGTTGTCGACAAGGAGAACGGCGGCAGAGGCGATGCCGTCAACGCCGGCATCAATATCGCGCGTTACCCGTGGTTTTGCCGCGTGGATGCCGATTCCATCCTGCAGAAGGATAGCCTGCTGCTGATCGTGCAGCCGCTTATCGAGGATCCGACCGTCGTCGCCTGCGGCGGAACCGTTCGCGTCGCCAACGGGTGCAAGTCGAAAGACGGTCTTTTCGTCGAGGCCGATCTTTCAAGGAATCCGCTTGTATTGTTTCAGATCGTCGAGTATCTGCGCGCATTCCTGTATGGGAGGATGGGGTGGTCGCCCATGAACGCGCATTTGATCATCTCGGGGGCTTTCGGCATTTACCGCAAGGAAACGGTGGTGGCAGTGGGTGGATATCGATCCGACACCGTCGGCGAAGACATGGAATTGATTGTCCGGCTCCATCGCATGCTGTCCGATCAGCGGAAACGCTACCGCATCACATTCGTGCCTGAACCCATCTGCTGGGCCGAGGTTCCCGACAATCTCAAGCAACTGAAGAAACAGCGTATCCGCTGGCAAATCGGCCTTGTTGAATCGCTCATGATGAACCGCGGCTTGTTGTTTCACGACAGCGGCACGTTTGCCGGATGGCTTGCTTTTCCTTTCGTGCTCTTTTTTGAATGGTTCGGCCCGTTTGTCGAAACCCTCGGGTACATTATTATTATTGCTGGTTTTATGCTTGGATTTATCTCTATTCAGGCGTTCATAACCTTTTTGATCCTGGCCGTGGGATTTGGCGTACTGCTGTCCACCTCGGCGCTGCTCCTGGAGGAAATGTCATTTCATCTCTATAAGAAGCCCTGGCATGTCATTGTGCTTTTTATGACGGCGCTGGTAGAAAATTTCGGTTACCGGCAACTGAACACGGTATGGAGGGTAATCGCTGTTTATTATTACTTGCGCGACAAGGTGCGCGAGAAGCTGGCCAACCGGAAACAGCAGATCCGGTCCTGATCGCCGTATGGATATTTCATATTATTCATTCAGGGATAAAACATAGTGAAGCAAAGAACGATTTTGGCTGTAGGAGCGTGGATACTGCTCGTCGGGCTCGTGGCGGTCAGCCCTGTGTGGGCGGTGGACACGACCGCGGCCACGGCGATGGCGGCCGGCGATGTAGCGCGGGAGCGGGGTGATTACACCGCTGCGATCAAGCACTATCGCGCGGCGGTTGCCGCCGCGCCAAAATCGTACGAAGCCAGGTTCCAACTGGCGCGCATGCTCTCGTATACGAACCAGCATGAGGAGGCGATTCAGATCTACACTCAGTTGCTGGCCACGCGCCCGAATAATTCCGATCTGCTGCTCGCCAGGGGGCGAACCTACGCTTGGGAGGGCCGCTGGGCTGAGGCCGAAGCCGATCTGACTGCGGTCACCGCGCGCTCGCCGGGCTATGGCGATGCCTGGTCGGCGCTGGGGGATATGTACCTCTGGAGCGACCGTCCGGGTCTCGCCATCAAATCGTATGACCGATGGATTGCGGTGCAACCCAACGAACCCCGCGCGTACCTGGCCCGTGCCAAAGTTTACCGGTCGGTGGGCAACATCGCATCCGCCCGGTCTGATTTGGAGATGGCGCGCGCACACGGCGCCGCTGACGTGGAGGTTGACCGGCTCCTGGCCGCGCTGGATCGGCGAGCAGAACCGGAGGCGGCCAAGCCGGAAGGTTTCCTGTGGGCCGCGAGCCTGGGCTACAGCTTCAGTCATTTCTCGCCGGACCGGGACAAATGGAACGAGTACGACGCCTCCGTCCGCCGCTATTGGGAGCACGCTTCACTCGCGGCCGAGTATCTCAAGGCAAATCGCTTCGCGCTGACCGACACCGCCGTCGCGCTTGACGCCTATATTGATCTCTGGTCCCGGGCGTATGCCAATGTGCGTTACCAGTACTCGCCTGATGCCACGCTCTATCCCGATCATGCGTATCGCGTGGAGGTCTTCCAGGGGGTCGGGCAGGGGTGGGAACTCTCCGGCAGTTATGATCGCATGAATTTCACTAACACAAATGTCAATATGTATGGCATTGGACTCGGCAAATACACCGGCAACTGGTACTACCGCTGGCGGACGCTCTTTATTCCGTCGACCGCCAAGTCGGGCGTGTCGCACCGCGCGATTGCCCGCTATTACTTTTCGGGTGACGCGGATGACTACGTCGAGCTGAACGGCGGGTTCAGCCGCGGCGGGGAACTTCGTTCTCAGAGCCAGATCGTCGATGTCACGAAGAGCTGGACGGTCGGCGCGGCGGTCCGGAAATATTTTTCCCCGCAGTGGGGCGTTAAGCTATCGGCCGACTACAGTGACGAACAAACCTCCAATCCCTTTGTCGAGAGGAGCGTTTCGATCAGTCTGCTTTTCCGCTGGTGAGGCGGGTCCATGGCAGTCTCCGCGCTCATGTAAGCAATGATTATTGACCCGGCACGATTGTTCTTGAACGAGACAGTCCCAGCCGTTGCCGCAGGGCGATTGCGATGACGGGGTCGTGCCGGGTCAATAACGAAAATCATAAGATTTCCGATTATTGCAGCGGCATGATCGGGTTAGTCACGAGGCCACGAGCCAGAATTTTCTGCGAAGGTGGTTTAAATGGTTTCATACCGCCGCAATAATCCCACTCCGGTGGAACCCGCCGCGCCGTGGCCGGTCCGGCTTCGCGAACGGTTGGTCAAATTCGGCAATCTGTCGTTGGCCCTGCTGCTCGCTTTCCTGGCGGGGCGGCTTGTGGAATTGTCCGGCGTTGTCCTGACCACCGAGATTCCCCCGGATATCAGGACCGTTATCGGCCGGGCGTTCTGGTCGGACCTGCTGTTCTTTCTGAAACTGGTCGCGTTCCTTTTGCCTTTGTTCTTTCTGGTCCGCCTGATTGTCCGCGGGGAACGCGCCGATCTCCGCGGGTATGGAATCATCGGCTCACTGGCCCTTGCCGGCTATCTGATCCTCGTCAATTACTTCTTTGTGGCGCGGGTTCCGCTGGGAGCCGACTTGTTCGGCTATTCCCTGGCCGATATCCTCTACACCGCACGCGCCGGTTACCAGGTTTCCGTCCTTTCCGTAACCAGCTTTATCATTCCGTTCGCGGTTTTTTGGATGGCCTTGCGCTACTTCAATAATCGCGTGATCCTGAAACCAGCCGCGGTTTTCGTCGTCCTGATTATCGGGACCGCCCTGTCGACTTATGGCGTCTCCGTCTTGCCCGCCAGGACGGCGTTCAAGACTGAGTTCGCGTATGACGTAGCCTTGAATAAGGAGGCCTTTTTTATTGCGGACTCCTATGCCTACTTCATGCCGTCTGAACCGGGTACGGCTACCCTGCAGTCCAAAGCCGCTGTACGGTTCCACTACCTCGATCCGGAATATCCGTTCCTGCGGACCGATGACACCCCCGATGTTCTCGGGAGTTATATTAATATCGACCCAAGCTCACCGCCCAATATCGTATTTATCGCGGTCGAGGGACTGGGACGGGCCTTCAGCGGCCCGCACGCCTACCTGGGCAGCTTCACCCCATTTCTCGACGAGTTGGCCGGAAAGAGTTTGTACTGGGAAAATTTCCTGGCGGCCCAAGGCCGTACATTTGCCTCGCTCCCCTCAATCCTGGGATCGCTACCGTTCGGTGACAAGGGTTTCAACGACCTGGGCGCGCGGATGCCGAAACATCTGACCCTGCTGAGTATCCTGAAGCGCAACGGGTATCGAACCCGTTTCTATTGCGGAAATGGACTCGACTTCGACAATCAGCGCGCCTTTCTTGAGCGCCAGAACATCGATGCGATGATCGGTGTCGACGACTATGACAGCAGTTATTATCGGCCTCCGGGCGCTTACTGGGGTTACGCGGACAGGGAAGTGTTGCGAAAAGCGCTGGCGACGGAGCGGGGCGATCCACGGACGCCGTATGTGGACTACGTGCAGACGGTCAGCATGCACGCCCCCTATACCGTTCCCGGACAACAGGAATATCTGCGGCTTTTCGAGGAGCGCATGGAGCAACTGGGCTTCACGCAGGCCGCGAAGGAAAAGTACCGTCAATACCGGAACATCTATTCGGCCATCCTCTACACCGACACGGCCCTGCGGTATTATTTTTCGGAGCAGGCGAAGCTACCCACTTATCCGAATACCATTTTCCTCATTACCGGCGATCATCGGCTGCCGGAAATTCCCATGTCGACAAAGATTGACCGCTACCACGTTCCCCTGATTATCTATTCACCGCTACTGAAACGCACGGCGCAAATCAAGTCCATCTCCTCGCAGCTGGACCTCACCCCCTCGCTGCTGGCATTCCTGAAGCACAACTACCACCGGATCAAGGCCCCCGATAAGGTTACGTGGGTCGGCTCGGGACTGGACATGGACCCCTCGTTCCGGAATATTCATCACTATCCCATGAAACACACGATCAACAACCTGATCGATTATATTTCCGGGATGTTTTTCTTGAATGAGAACACCCTGTTCGCGATTGGCAAGAATATGGACCTGGAACCGATCCAGAACGACGAAAAACTGAATGAACTTCGCGTGGAATTCGACCGGTACAAGACGATGAACGATCAATTTCGGCGTGAATTGAAATTGATCCCGGAGAGCGTTTATGTCGCCTATTTCCCAAAACGTTGACGGGCGGCGTTTTGTTTGTGGCGGTAGCGCCGGCGTCAGGTCGCGCCGATGGATGTCCTTCCTGCTTATCGCGCCGATCATCCTGATGATTTTCTTTGCTGGCTTGGTCGCGCCGGCAGCTGCCGCCGCCCCACGGGCGGTCTGGGTGTGGGAGGCTGATACGTTCCGGTTGCTCGACAGGGAGGACCGATGGAACGAGACGTTCACTTTTCTAGCCAAACGGAACCTCACCACCGTCTACCTCTATGCCGACGAGCATCAGGGCCGGAACACCATCCGTGATGAACCCGAAAAGTACCGGCGACTCATCGCCGCCTTTCATGGCCGCGGCTGCAAGGTTTATGCCTTGCTCGGCTCGTGGTATCTCAAGACCCAGGAATACATTCTGCCCGAGCGGCGCGTGGCGGCGGTACGGATGTTTGAAAATGTTCTTCGCTATGACGCCGGGAGCGCTGTCGGCGAGCGCTTTGACGGAGTCAACATCGACATCGAGCCTTACTTGCTTGACGACTGGAACGAGAATCGGGCGCTCCGCGCCACCCAGTACCTCGATCTCGCGGCGGAATTCATGCGCCTGAAACGCAAATCCGGCGACACGCTCGCCGTGGGACCGGCAATGCCTTTCTGGTTCGACGGAATCGACGATATAGTGTGGAGGAAGAAACACCAGCGCCTCAGTGATCACGTCCAGGACATCTACGACTACGTCGCCATCATGGACTACCGCAACTCCGCTAAGGGTTCCGATGGTATCATTGCTCACGCCGCGGATGAACTCGAGTACGCCGATCGGATAGGAAAACCCGTCGTAGTCGGTGTCGAGACGTTGCGAACCGAGCCGCGCAAGGTTACTTTTTACGGAATGGGCCACGTCGCCATGGAAGAACAACTCAGGATCGCGGAAACAGAATTCTCATCGCACCCCTCGTTCTCGGGCTTTGCTGTCCACCACTTCGGTTCCTACAGGATCATGACGGATTCTAAACCGCCGTAGCCAGTGCCCATGGCCTCAAACGATGGGCGGGAAATACCCGTCGGAGAGACGGCTCGGTCTGTCATTCATAGAGAAGATCGAGGTCGTTGTGCGAAGAAGAGGACGTTATTCTTTATTTCAGTTATTCTTGAATTTCTTGGAGAGGTGGCCGAGCGGTTTAAGGCACCAGTCTTGAAAACTGGCAGGGGCTTACGCCCCTCGTGAGTTCGAATCTCACCCCCTCCGCCAATTTCATTTCATGTTTATCCTTTCGTGGAGTCTCCCCATCGCTTCATGGATATCACTGAAGAAATACATTCGGCCCGCCGTTGAAACGTCAATCCGGGGTATAATTCCGGCATGAATTTTCTTCCTGTTTTTCTTGATCTGAAGAACCGTTCCTGCGCGGTGATCGGGGGTGGGGAGGTGGCGTCACGAAAGGCAACGTTACTGCTGGAGGCCGGCGCCCAGGTCACGGTATATGCACCCACCGCGGGCGAGACTATCCGCCGCTGGGCGGCGGATGGCAAAGTCAGGCACGTCAAACAGGAATTCCGCCCCGAGATGCTGGACGGCTGCGTGCTGGTCATCGCGGCGACGGACGACAAGTCGGTCAACCGTCAGGTTTCAGATGCCGCCAAGGCGCGCAATATTCCAGTCAACGTCGTGGACCAGCCGGATCTGTGCACGTTCATCATGCCGTCCATTATCGACCGTTCACCGGTGATCGTGGCGGTGTCGACTGGGGGATCGTCCCCGGTGCTGGCGCGCCTCATTCGTGCGCGCCTCGAAACCCTGATCCCCGCCGGTTACGGCCGGTTGGCGAAACTGGTGGTCAAGTTTCGAGACAGGGTCAAGCAGCGTTTTTCTCATCCGCCGCGACGCCGTCAGTTTTGGGAAGAGGTGTTGCAAGGACCGATCGCCGAACTTGTCTATTCCGGACAGGATGCCGCGGCGGAGAAGGCCCTGCAGCGGAGAATCGAGGCTGTCGACGGCAGCCAGGCGCCGGTCGGGGAAGTGTATCTGGTGGGTGGCGGCCCGGGTGATCCGGATTTGCTCACCTTCCGCGCGCTGCACCTGATGCAACAGGCCGATGTCGTGGTTTACGACCGATTGGTGTCGCCGGCGGTGTTGAGTTTGATACGGCGTGACGCCGAGCGTATTTACGCCGGCAAGGAGCGCGACAACCATGCCATTCCCCAGGAAGACATCAATCATCTCCTGGTGCGCCTGGCCAAGGAAGGCAAGCAGGTCGTGCGACTCAAGGGCGGCGACCCGTTCATCTTCGGGCGCGGAGGCGAGGAGATCGACACCTTGGCCGCCGAGGGCATACCGTTTCAGGTGGTGCCGGGCATTACCGCGGCGGCGGGTTGCGCTGCCTACGCCGGCATACCGCTGACGCATCGTGACTATGCCCAGTCCGTGGTGTTCGTCACCGGGCATCTCCAGGACGGGACGGTTAATCTCAACTGGAAGGCGCTGGTACAGCCGAACCAGACCATCGTTTTCTACATGGGTTTGCACGGCATCGATACGATCTGCCGCGAGTTGATACGGCACGGCATGCCGTCGTCCACGCTGGCAGCGCTGGTGCAGCAAGGCACGACGCGTAATCAGCGCGTCTTGACCGGCGACCTGGAAACCCTGCCGTCGATCGTCGACCAGGCGCATGTCAAGGCGCCGACCCTTATTATCGTCGGCGACGTGGTGGAGTTGCACGGTCGACTCAAGTGGTTCGAGCCCACCGCCGCGAATTGATTATTAATATGGAACCACAGATCAACACAGATGAACACGGATAACTGCACATAAAGTCGTTGTTTGGGATTTTATCTGTGTCTATCTGTGTTTATCCGTGGTTTCAAGAGTCATTCGGTTTCTTCCTGCCCAGACCCTGTTCGACCGCGATGACCGCGGCTTCCACGCGCGAATGCACGCTCAGCTTGCGCAGGATGGCCTTGACGTGGAGTTTGACGGTTCCGTCCGTGATATTGAGCGCACGCGCTATCATCTTGTTGCTTTGTCCTTCGGCGACGTGGCTTAAAATTTCCATTTCACGCGGGGTGAGCTCGGAAAGAGGGGCGGCGGAACGGCGCGGTGCTTCATTGGCCTGACCCTGGACGATGCGCGTGAGGGATCCCACCATCTCCTTGGCCACGACGTTGTCGCCGCGCAGCGCCGCTTCGAGCGCCGGCACCAGGTCCTCGGGATTCATGTCCTTGAGCAGATAACCGGCGGCGCCACCGCGCAGAGCGGCGCGCAGGTCGGCGTCATCCCGGCTCATGGTCAGCATCAGAATGGGCACCGTGACGTTGCTGGCGCGCAGTCTTTCCAGCGTTTCAATGCCGTTCATGACCGGCATTTTGATGTCCAGCAAAATGACGTCCGGCGACAGGGCGAGCGCCTGTTTTATCCCTTCCTCGCCGCTGCCCGCCGACGCCACGACATCAACGCCCCGGCTGCGCAACAATTCCTCCAGCCCCTTGCGGACCAGTGCATGGTCATCGATCAGCAGTAAACGCAATCTCAAGCCCCTGTTTTGTTATTTTGTCACGGCCACTCCGGCCGGGGCGACGGGAAATGTCAGCACGATACGCGTGCCTTCACCGGGTTCACTTTCAATGGTGAGGTCGCCGGGGAGACGTTCAGCGCGTTCGCGCATGACGGAAAGTCCGATGTGTTCGCCCGGCCGCGCTGCTGAGACAGGAGCCATGCCTTCACCGTCGTCCTCGATGAGCAATGAATAGACGCCCTTGCCGTCGCCATTCAGCAGAATGCGCGCGTTGCGCGCGTTGCTGTGCTTACCGATATTCGACAACGCTTCCTTGACGATATGAAAAATCTGACTCTCCTGGAGCGGCGTCAGGCTGAAATTCCGGCACTCGTTGTGAAAGAAGACGTTGATTCCGGTTTCTTCGCTGAAGCGTTCCACCATGCCGGCCACGGCGGGCACCAGTCCGCGTTCATCGATCTTCAGACGGTAGTTGGCCAACAGTTCGCGCAGGCTGGCGTGCGCCTCTTCAATGGAGGTTTTCAGGCTCTGAACTTCGTGTTGCGAGGTGCGCAAGTCTTTCGTGTGCAGGGATTCGCCCAGCATCTTAACCTGCAGGCGCATTCCCACCAGGGCCTGCGCCAGCGAATCGTGCAATTCGTTGCCGATGATGTTGCGCTCTTCCATGATGGCGATCTGGCGCGCCTGACTGTCGAGCCGCGCCTTTTCCAACGCCAGCCCAAGGTGCTTGCCGATGCTGTTGAGCAGGTCATGGATGTCTTCGCCCATGGCGGACATCGGCCGATCGAGAAAGAGGTTGTACACCCCGAGAATGCGATCCTGGTAAATTACCGGCACGACGACGAATTCCTGGCAGTCGCGCTTGAGCATGGGGAGGCCGAGGAGCTTTGCGCAGGATTGAGTGCCGTGCTGAATTCGTATGCCACCCTCGGTCGCGGCCCAGCCGCATTGGCACAGGCCAGTGTCCATCATGCGATCTTTCTCCACCACGTTCGCCGCCAGGCCGCGGCTGGCGACGAGACGCGTTTGGCCGTCGTCGGTCAATACCCGCACCGTGGCGGCGCGCGCGTCCACCAGTTCGATAAAGGTGTCGAGGAAGCTTTCGAGCAATTTGTCGAGATCGCCGTGCTGGCTGAGGCTCGAGGCGACGTCGTAAAGGATGTCCAGCGACTGGGTTTTGCGCGCCAGGCGCACGGTCTGGGCGCGCACGCGGGCGTCCATGTCGATAGTCAGCGATTTCAGCTCGTCGCTCAACCGGTTGATGTCAATCGCCAGTTCGCGAAATTCGCCACGCGGGGGCACCGGGAGGCGCGCCGAGAGGTTGCCGCCGCTCATGCCCGCGGACCAGTTACGCAGGTGGGCGAGCGGTTCCACCAGGTTATGCCGCACGCGCGCGATGATCAGCCAGATCAGCGCCATGCCGGTCAGCAACAGCAATGCCAGGGCGGGGTAGAGCTTGTCGGCGTGCTGGGGAAAACTCATGACAATGAACGAAGCCGCTCCAATCGCGGCGAAGACCGCGGCCAGACAGATCAAGGGGAGTGTCAGGCGATTCAGGAATAGCCAGTAGGATTTCCGCCGCCGGCCGTCAGCAGGCGGAATCCAGTTCGCCAGCCGCGATTGGCCGGGGTCGGTCTGTTCCGGTGAAGCGCTCATGTATTTGCCGCACTCGTGAGCGGCAGAAATCCTTTGGACGTTAACAGGGTAGATTACTGAGGCGGCCTGAATCAAGTCGATTCGGGTCGCCAGCCTGAACCCATGGCCTGACGCCTGACGAGCCGACTTACCGCCTCGATAATCTGGCTATCATATACGATCTTGGTTGTTGATCCGGCACGCTGTGTTGTTATGGAGCCGGGGTGCATTTTTTGTGTTCCTCCTTATACCCTCTGTTTTCGATGGGTATCCTCTGACGCGCCGAGACGGAGATCGAGTGCGGCAGAAGGCGGAGTCATCCTTTTTGAGGCGTGCCGTCCTCGGGTTTCGACGCGGCGGCATGCGCCGGATCGTTGGGATTGATGAAAATGAACTGGCGCTCCCCGGGACCGATCTCGACGAAATCGAGCGTTGCACCAATAAGAAAATCCTTGCTGGTGTTGGAGACGACAACATTAATGCCTTCGGAAGCGAGCAACGCGTCGTCATCGCCCATTTCATCGAAACCCATTCCATAGACAAACGTGCCGTCGTCTTCCCGGCGCACGGCTATGCGCAGATGCAGGCCCTGGGAGTTGGAGACTTCCGCCGATTGGCGAATCTGTGCGGCGGCCTCGGGGGTAATGGTGATCATGAATAACTCCTCTTGTAAAAACTGAAAGCCTCTAACAATTTGTTAGGGGTTCGAAATAAATTAATCATGGAGCTGCTCGCTTAGCGGACAGCCTGCTGTTTCCCGGTCTTTCGCCGCCGCTGACGCACGAATTGCACGAACCGCCTGGTCCAGTGATTGTCCTCCAGATCGCGCAGGTGCGCATAACAGGCCAGCAGGTTCTTGTGGACGATGCCGTCATGTTGGCCGTCCACCCCGTTGCCGCGCATCACATCGTAGGCGTAGACCGTGCCGGGCGCGAGATTCTCCAGGCTCGAATAATGAAATTCATGCGCGCGGACTTCCGTCGACCCCGGTAACGGCCACGGGTTCTTGCCGGTTTCTCGCAGCAGCACGTAACCTCGTCCCATGGGGCGGTCGTGCATCACGACGTCGCCGGGAATCACGCCCGCCATTTCGCAGCGTTTACCGCGCCAGGAAATACTGCGCGCCAGATACATGAGACCCCCGCACTCGGCATAGGCCGGGAGGCCGCCTTCAATCGCCTGACGGATATCGTGACGCAGGGAGGCGTTGGCCTCCAGTTGTTCCATGAAAACTTCGGGAAATCCGCCGCCGATGAACAGCGCGTCCACTTCGGGCAGCCTGGCGTCCTTTAACGTGTCGATCGTGACCAGATCGGCGCCCGCGGCGCGCAGCGCCTCGAGATCGCCCGGGTAGTAGAAGGCAAAAGCGGCATCGCGGGCAATACCAATCTTAATAAGATTTTCTTCCGAATCCCCTCTCCCGCGAAGCGGGAGAGGTCTGGGAGAGGGTTCCTTCTCTTTGACTTCCAAATCTCCTTTTCTGCTCTCAGGAGAGGGCTGAGAGAGAGTGATTTGTGAGAGCGCCGGCGCCTGGGAGGAAACGGCCATCAGGCGATCGAGATCAACGGAAGCAGCCACTAACGCAGCGATCGTGTCGATTTTTTCCCTGGCCGCGTTGGCTTCGTTGCTGGGCATGAGGCCAAGATGACGTTCGACGATGGCGAATCGGTCATCGTGATGCACCGCTCCCAGCACCGGTACGTCGGTGTAGTGTTCGATGACGGCGCGCAGCTTCGCTTCGTGCCGGGACCCGCCCAGCTGATTGAGGATGACGCCGGCGATGCGGATTTGGGGATCGAAGGCCTGGTAACCCAGGATCAGCGGGGCGATGCCACGGGTCATCCCGCGCGCGTCGATGACCAGCACCACCGGAGTTTCGAGCAGGGTGGCGAGCGCCGCGTTGCTGTTGCTGCCGTCGAGGCTCAGGCCATCGTACAAGCCCTTGTTGCCTTCGATCAGTGAGATATCGGCGCCGCGGGAACGTGCCGCGAAGGCGCGCAGGATTTCGTCGCGCCCCATGAGATAGAAATCGAGGTTGTGACAGTCGCGCCCGGCGGCCAGGGACAGCCACATGGGATCGATGAAGTCGGGGCCTTTCTTGAACGGCTGGACGACGAGGCCGCGGGCGCGCAGAGCGGCGCACAAGCCGACGCTCAGCGTGGTCTTGCCGGAGGATTTGTGGGCGGCGGAGATGAGCAGACGGGTCATGCCGCTACTCCTGGGAGCGAAGTTAATAGACTGGAATTACAGGACTGAATAAAAGTCAGGAGAAATCCTGTTAATCCTGTCCATGTCTTCAGGCCGTAACTTTCTTCGCCAGCTCGGCCTTGTGATGCGGGTCGGCGTCGGCGTCTGACAGGCTTTGCGGGAGGAACGGGAGCACCCTCATGGCGAAGGCCGCCATGACGAGTGCCAGCCCCATACCGCCGATACCAAGGACCACTTCGGGCAGGCTCGGTGAATACACTGCCACCATGCCGTCGAAGAAACTGCTGCTGACGATATCTTTTCCTGGATAGAGCGGCATCGGGTATGCCTGGCCGCCGATGATGATGACGTAGATCTGGGCAATGCCACCGAGCACGACAAGAATGGCAGCGAGCGCCGCCAGCGCCCGTGACTTGCCGAGCCCGGAGAACAATATCATCAGCGGGATAACGCCGCCCACGATAACCTGGCCCATCCAGAACATCTTCGTATAGATACCGCCGTTCAGCAGGATAAAGCCCTCGATCCCGTGGCGTTGCGTGATATACAGGTTCGTCAGGTGATAGACGGTAACGAAATAGAGCACCGCGGCGACGAACACGCCGAGCAGGTTGCGCAGGCGGCCGAACACGACATCACCCAGTTCCCGGCCCGTCCAGCGCATGCCGGCCATCAGCACCACCAGGAATATCGCCAGACCGAACTCGAAGGACATGATGATGAACATCGGTGCGATAATCGCCGAGTTATAGGCCTCGCGCGCCACCAGGAAGCCGAAGATGGAACCGGTACCGGTTGTGAGAGTCAGGCGCCAGATGAACGCCAGCATGCCGACCGGTTTGGTGTAATCGTTCATGCGCCGTTCCATCATCATCCACAGATAAACGATGACGATGCCGAAGAAGCCGATATAGAGGTAGATATTCCACGCAAAAATGGACTTGAAGTTGTAATAGGTCATGGCTTCGATCAACCGGTCCGGCCTTCCGAGATCCAGGACCAGTATCGCCAGACCGCCGGCCAGCAGGGTGATCGCCAGCAGGCCCGAGAGACGCGCCAGCGGCTTGTAAAGCTGGCGGCCGAAGACCGAGGCAATCGAAGCGACGTTGAGCGCGCCCGAGGCCGCCACGATCAGGAACACGGCGAATACATGCGGCACACCCCACATCACCTGGTTGGACATGCCGGTGATCCAGTGACCGTGGTGCTCCATGTACAGGGCGGCGCCAAGTCCCGCGAGGGTGATGGCGCCGAGTATGCCCAACACCGCATAGAAACCGAGGCTGCGCGGTTCGATCGTTCCGTAATGCATATGTGCCATGCGTCAGATCCCCCGGTAACGCACGCCGGTGTTTAGATTCAGGTCCGGGCGCAGCTGGGTGGTAGGTGCGGACGCGAGCTGTTTGTTGATCTCGCTGTTCGGATCTTTGAGGTCACCGAAGACCATGGCCTTGTTGCCGTCCTTGGTGCAAGCCTCCACGCAGGCGGGAATTCTTCCGGCGTCCACGCGGTGCACGCACAGCGTGCAGGACTCGACCGTGCCCTTGCCGCGCGGCGCATACGCTTTCTGGTTGGTGGTTTCCTCGTGCACGAAGGAGCGCGCCTTGTACGGGCAGGCCATCATGCAGTAGCGGCAGCCGATGCAGATGTGCTTGTCCACCAGCACAATGCCGTCAATGCGCTTGAACGAGGCACCGGTGGGGCAGACATCCACGCACGGCGGTTCCGCGCAGTGCTGGCACATGACCGGAAGCGTCTCGACGTAGCCGGTCAGCTTGTCCTTGAGCTCGACTTTGCGAATCCACTGGGCATCGGTG
>NZ_JBGQKW010000047.1:0-20644 GCF_041499725.1 Sulfuricaulis sp. | reverse complement strand
TGGACCAGGAATACAAATGGCCCCGCACTGCCGTCCATGATCGGCACTTCCGCGGCCGTCAGGTCAACATAGGCGTTATCGATACCCAGTCCGGCGAATGCCGACATAAGATGCTCCACCGTGGAAACTCTCGCACCGTTACACTCAAGTGTAGTTGAAAGGCGGGTATCGGAGACGTTTTCCGGACAGGCCCGGATTTCCACCGGTTCGGGGAGGTCGATGCGTCGGAAAATGATTCCAGTGTCGGATGATGCCGGCCGCAGAGTCAGATAGACCTTTTCGCCTGTATGCAGCCCTACGCCCGTGGCGCGGATGACATTTTTCAGAGTTCGTTGCTTAATCATCTAGTTATTCTAACTGTCCCTATCAAATGTATTGCGGCTAAATGACTGCATCTCCGGCAGGGCAGGAAACACACTCGCAAGATATTACTGGGGCATGCAACCATGCATGCTGCTTAATGATTCTCAGAAGCCGGGGGTCCAGAAAAACTCAATCCCTATACGTATTTAAGGATAAAACCACACCTCTGTCCAGCCAATTTTCCGCCCCAATGGCGCTATCGGGGCATCACCCCCGATAAACGGCCCCGGATCGCGTATATTCCAAATCGTCCTTAGCCGCTGAACCCGTGGTGCAGGGCAACTCCCTTCCGTAGCGAAGCTTTTTCGAAGGGAGTCCGCGGACCGCCACCAGCGACGCTGTTCATTGAGTCGCCTGGCCGCCGTCGCCGAAAGCGCTACATCTCGGGCACTCGGCGCTAGTCGGCCTGTTTCCTCAAGAAAGCCGGGATGTCCAGATACTCGATGGCCGCCTCGGATGCCACAGCCATCGGCCGTTCTGTACGCCGGTTGCGGATGACGGTGGGTGTTTCGAGATCCTCGTAATCCGTGGTGCCGGTACCGGTTTTGACCACCTTGTACGGCTGCTTGCTGCGCAGCTTTTCCTGACCCAGGCCGGTGGCCACGATGGTGACACGCAGTTCTTCGCGCATCTCCGGCTCGATCACGGTACCAATCACCACGGTGGCATCATCCGCGGCAAATTCCTTGATCGTATTGCCAACCTCTTCGAATTCACCGATCGACATATCGAGACCGGCCGTGATATTGACCAGAATACCGCGCGCACCGGAGATATTAATATCTTCGAGCAGCGGGCTTGAGACCGCGGCCATCGCCGCCTCGCGCGCGCGTGACGGACCCGTTGCCGTGGCCGCGCCCATCATCGCCATGCCCATCTCCGACATCACGGTACGCACATCGGCGAAGTCCACATTGATTAATCCCGAACGTGTGATCAGTTCGGCGATGCCCTGTACCGCATTTTGCAAAACTTGATTCGCCTTGCCGAAGGCATCCAGCAGCGACGCATCCTTCCCGAGCACGGTCACCAGTTTTTCGTTCGGGATCGTAATAATGGAATCGACGTACTGGGCGAGTTCCATGATGCCCTGATCCGCCACACCCATGCGCTTGCGGCCTTCGAACGGAAACGGTTTGGTCACCACGGCCACCGTCAGGATACCCATATCCTTGGCTACTTGCGCCACCACCGGCGCGGCGCCGGTACCGGTGCCGCCACCCATGCCCGCGGTGATGAACACCATGTCGGCGCCGGAAAGCACCTCGGCAATGCGCTCGCGATCTTCGACGGCGGCCTGCCGGCCGATGTCGGGATTGGCGCCGCACCCCAGACCCTTGGTGAGATTGGTCCCAAGTTGAAGAATGGTCTTCGCCTGCGATTTCTTGAGCGCCTGCGAATCCGTGTTGGCGTTAATGAACTCCACACCATCGATGTCAGCGGCGACCATGTGATCGACGGCGTTGCCGCCGCCTCCGCCGACACCAATAACCTTGATGACGGCTTGCTGCCCATAGGTATCCATTAGTTCAAACATTGTGTTGCCTCCAGTGTAGGTTTCTAAAACCAGTTGATCGATCCATCTGCCTGTTCCCCCCAATCAAAAATTTCCCTGAAACCAGCTCTTCATCTTGCTCCAGGCTCCCTTGACTCCCACGGATGCGCCCGGATTCTGCACATACTGCTTGCCTTCACGGCAGCGCGCGCCGTATAGCACCAGCCCCACGCCGGTGGAGAAAATCGGGTTCTGCACCACACCCTTCAATCCCCCGACGTATTGCGGAACGCCCAGGCGCACCGGCATGTGAAACACCTCTTCCGCCAGATCGACCACGCCTTCCATTTTGGCGCTGCCGCCGGTGAGCACGAGCCCGCTGCCAACCACGTCCTCGAAACCGCTGCGACGCAATTCGGCCTGGATAAGACTGTAGAGTTCCTCGATGCGCGGCTCGATGACCTCGGCCAGCGTCTGGCGCGAAAGCTTGCGCGGCGGACGGTCACCGACGCTCGGCACTTCGATGGTTTCATCGCGATGCGCTAATTGCGTAAGAGCGCAACCGTACTTTTTCTTGATGTCCTCGGCGTATTGCGTCGGCGTGCGCAACGCCACGGCGATGTCGTTCGTCACCTGATCGCCGGCGATGGGAATCACGGCGGTGTGACGGATGGCGCCTTCGGTAAACACGGAGATGTCCGTCGTGCCGCCGCCAATATCCACCAGGCACACGCCCAACTCCTTTTCGTCGTCCGTCAGTGTGGAGATGCTTGAGGCCAGTTGCTCGAGAATGATGTCATCCACCTCCAGTCCGCAACGACGGACGCACTTGATGATGTTCTGCGCCGCGCTCACCGCACCGGTGACGATGTGCACCTTGGCCTCGAGGCGCACGCCGCTCATGCCGATCGGCTCGCGGATGCCCTCCTGCTTGTCTATGATGAATTCCTGCGGCAGGATGTGCAGCACCTTCTGGTCGGCGGGGATCGCGAGCGCGCGCGCCGCCTCGATCACGCGTTCCACGTCGCCCTGCCCCACTTCCTTGTCCTTGATCGCGACGATCCCGTGCGAGTTGAAACTCGAGATGTGCGAACCCGCGATGCCGGCGTACACCGAGTGGATCTGGCATCCGGCCATGAGTTCTGCCTCCTCTACGGCGCGCTGAATCGACTGCACCGTGGATTCGATGTTCACCACCACCCCCTTTTTCATGCCGCGCGAGGGGTGATGCCCCACGCCGATGATCTCGACTTCGCCCGTCGGCGTGAGTTCGCCGACGATCGCCAGCACTTTGGAAGTGCCGATGTCGAGACCCACGATCAGTTTGTCATCATCCCGTTTCGCCATAGTTACCCCTTGTTGGCCACTCCTGCGCGCCCGATACTGGTACGACCGGACGCGTCGTGATAACCGGCGGTCTGGCCGCCAGCCTGCTCCACTGAAAAACCGTTGGCATAGCGCAGGTCCACCTGCCGGATGTCAGACGCCAGCAACGCAAATGACTGCACATACACGCGCGCGAAGCGTTCGAGTTTGCGCTCGGGCTGCTCCCGGTCGAGCACGATCGCCATTGTGGCTCCCGGCATCCTGGACCCGAAGATCAACCCCTTACCCTCAGCGACATTTGTACGTCCCTGACCATCGCCGTTCATGACGACTAACCGCCAGGTGCGTCGTGGCGTCAGCGTGATCCGCTCCAACTTCAATCCGGCCGCGGCCAGAATGCGGCCGAGACTTTTGTAGTGTTCGAGCACCTGCGCGCCGGTTCCCTCCGGTCCCTCGAGCCGCGGGAACTCCGCAGGAAGGTCGTCGGCTTTCACGCGCACCACGTCGCCCGCCTGATTGAGATATGCGCCATCACCCCAATATGCCGCCAGCTGCTGTTCCGTGAACCGGACGTACACGTCCTGCGGCCACTGGCGACGCACCGAGGCCTTGTAAACCCAGGGCAACGATTCCACCCGCGCCTTCACCGCATCGAGATTGAGCAGGAAAAAATTTCCATGCACGACACTCATGACCGCCGCCTGCAGTTCCTGCTGCGTGACATGTTTGAACTCGCCCTCGAAACGCACGTTGCGCACCGGGAAGTTGTCGGTGCGCAGCAGCCTGTCGGTGCCAAAAGCGAGCGCGAGCAACAAGAACAGCAGTGCGAACAACAGCAGCGCGGCCTTGAACAGGCTTATGCTTTCGTCCGAATCTCGCCGTGTCGAATCAGCGCCTGACATCCGCGGTCTCCAGTATGCGCAACACCAGTTGATCAAAATCCATCCCCGCCTGTTTCGCCGCCTTGGGCACGAGACTGTGATCGGTCATTCCCGGCACCGTGTTCACCTCGAGTGCGTAGGCCTGACCGGCCTTGTCGAGCATGAAGTCCACCCGGCCCCAGCCGGAGCAACCGAGCGCGTCAAACGCCCGTTGCGCCAGGGCCTGGATCGCGCGCTCCCGATCCGCGGGCAGGCCGCAGGGACAGAGGTAACGCGTGGTGTCGAGGATGTATTTCGCCTCGTAGTCGTAGAACTCGCGGTCGGTTTCGATCTTGATCAGCGGCAGCGCCTGATTGCCAAGAATTCCGCAGGTCAGCTCGGCGCCGTCGATGAAGCGTTCGGCGATCACCTGATCGTCATACTTCGCCGCGGTTTCCCAAGCCATCTTCATTTCTGCCACGGTCTTGGCCTTGCTGATGCCCAGACTTGAACCTTCACGCACCGGCTTGACGAACACTGGCAACCCCAGTTTCGCGGTGACCTTGCCGAGATCGATGCCGGGCTCGAGCATGACGTATTCCGGTGTCGGGATGCCGGCCGCAGACCAGAGATATTTGCTGCGCAGCTTATCCATGCCCAGCGCCGACCCGAGCACGCCGCTGCCGGTATACGGGATGTCCAGCACTTCGAGTGCGCCTTGGATGACGCCATCCTCGCCCCAGCGCCCGTGCAGCACGATAAACACACGATCGAACCCGCCATCCTCCAGCAGCCGCAATGTGGACCTGTCCGCATCGATGCCGTGCGCATCCACGTCTTGGCGCTTCAGGGCCGCGAGCACCGCGTTGCCGCTCTTGAGCGAGACCTCACGCTCGGCGGAAGGTCCACCCATGAGTACCGCCACTTTGCCGAAGTTCCCGCGCTTCATGAGCTTGGCTCCACTCCGATCACCCGCACTTCGATCTCCAGCCTGATGCCCTGCCGCTTTTCCACTTCTGCCTGCACGCGCCGGATTAACCGCTCGATGTCGGCCGCCGTCGCGCCGCCGGTATTGACGATGAAATTGGCGTGCAGGTCTGACACGCAGGCCTTACCCTCGCAAGTGCCCTTGAGGCCGCAGGACTCGATCAGACGCGCGGCAAAATTCCCCGTCGGATTCTTGAACACGGAGCCGGCGTTCGGCAGCTGCGTCGGCTGGGTGGAGCCGCGTTTGGCGAGCAAGGTCTTGATCAGCGTCTTGCCCTGCGCCGTGTCACCGGTGCCGAGCTGGAAATGGGCGGCCACGAACCACTCGTTCTGCGGCCCGGTGACCTTGCGATAATCGATTTGATAATCCGTGGGCTGGCGTGTATGCCTTTCACCGTGACGATCGATCGTTTCCACTGCCGCAATGATCTTCCACGTCTCCCCGCCAAAGGCGCCGGCGTTCATGGCCAGCGCACCGCCCACAGTGCCGGGGATGCCGGCAAGAAATTCCGCTCCGACCATGCCGCGATCGGCGCAAAAACGCGCGACCTTGGCGCTGGCCACGCCGGCCTCGGCGCGCACCACGTGGTCGCGCAGAACTTCGAGCGCGTTAAGCGCGCCACTGGTCATGATCACCGTGCCGCGCACGCCACCGTCGCGCACCAGTAAATTGCTTCCCAGACCCACCCAATGCATCGCTTCCCGCGGCGGCAGAGATTTCATGAATGCCGCGAGGTCATCGAGGTCGGCCGGGATGTAGAAACGGTCCACGGGCCCGCCGACGCGCCAGCTGGTATGGCGCGCCATCGGCTCGTTCACGAGCAGTTGGCCGCGGAGACTGGTGTGCGATTTTGCCGGCATCATCCGCCGCTCCCCGTTCGCAGGGTCTGCGGAAGCGCGGCGGCAACACCGCCGATGCTGCCCGCGCCCATCGTGAGCAATACGTCGTCGCCGCGCAGCACGTCGGTCAGCGCCTGCGGCAGCATGTTCACGTCCTCCAGGAAAATCGGTTCGGTCTTGCCGCGCGCGCGGATGGCGCGACACAGTGCGCGCCCGTCCGCGCCGCTGATCGGCGCCTCGCCGGCGGCATAGACCTCGGTGACCAACAGTGTGTCGATGTCCGCGAGCACGGTGCTGAAATCGTCGAGCAGATCGTGCGTGCGCGTGTAACGGTGCGGCTGGAACACCACGACCAGCCGCCGCTCGGGCCAGCTCGCGCGTGCCGCCGCCACCGTCGCCGCGATTTCGCGCGGATGATGCGCGTAGTCGTCCACCAGGATCACATCGCCACCATCCAGCGCCATGTGACCGTTGATCTGGAAACGGCGCCCAATGCCGGCAAAACCGGCGAGCGCACGCGCGATGGCAGACTCTTCGACGCCCAGTTCGTGCGCGATGCCGATGGCGGCCAGCGCATTCAGAACGTTATGCCGCCCGGGCAGATTGAGTGTCAGCGTCAGCCAGTTCTTGCGGCCGCGCAGCTCGGCGGTGAAATGCATTTTGATTCCTTCCTGACGTACATCGACCGCGCGCAGATCCGCCTCGGCGGCCGTGCCGTAGGTCAGCACCGGCCGGTGCACCCGCGGGACGATCTCGCGCACCACCGAATCGTCGTGACACAGCACCGCCAGTCCGTAGAACGGCAACTGCTGGAGGAAATCCACGAACGCCTGCTTTAGGCGGTTGAAGTCGCCGCCGTAGGTGGCCATGTGATCAGCGTCGATGTTGGTCACGACCGCCATGAACGGCGCGAGGTGCAGAAACGAGGCGTCGCTCTCGTCGGCCTCGGCCACCAGATATTGTCCGCGACCGAGACGCGCGTGGGTGCCAGCGCTGTTAAGGCGTCCGCCGATCACGAAGGTTGGGTCGATTCCACCTTCGGCCAGGCAGCTCGCCACGAGGCTCGTGGTCGTGGTCTTGCCGTGCGTGCCGGCAATCGCGATGCCGCGTTGCAGGCGCATCAGCTCGCCCAGCATTTCAGCGCGCGGGATCACCGGGATCTTGGCCGCGCGCGCCGCGAGAACTTCAGGGTTGGTCTCGTCCACGGCCGAGGATACGACGACCACATCCACGCCTTTGATGAGCTTCGGATCGTGGCCGATGGTGACCTTCGCCCCGAGCGAGACGAGGCGCTTGGTGTTCGGCGATTCGCGCACGTCCGAGCCGGACACCGTGAATTGCAGGTTGTGCAGCACTTCGGCGATTCCGCACATGCCGGCGCCGCCGATGCCGACAAAGTGAACGTTTTTCACGCGGTCACGCATTAATGACGCCTCCGCAAAGTCGCGGAATAACCAACACTCCATATCGTCGGCGTCCGGCGCCATTCGCGGCCGGTCGCATCCCCACTACGTGGGGCCCCTGCTCCCTGCTCATGTCGCCACCTCTATACATATGTTGGCCACGGTTTCGGCAGCATCGGTCACAGCCAGATGGCGCGCGGCGCGCGCCATCTTCGTCAGCAGCTCGCGATTAGCGGCAAAGCCGGTGAGCAGCTCGGCGAGGCGCTCGCGTGTCAGTTCCGGTGATAACACGAGCACCGCCGCCTCACGCTCTGAGAGAAACCGCGCGTTGGCAGTTTGGTGATCGTCCACCGCGTAGAGATAGGGCACGAGGATCGCCGCCGATCCCGAAGCGGCGAGCTCGGCAATGGTCATGGCGCCGGCGCGGCACAGCACCACGTCCGCCCACGCATAGGCCTCGGCCATGTTGTCGATGAATTCCGTCACCCTGGCGGGCACATCGCCGTAGGTGCGCTGCACCGCCGCCGCGGCGTTACGTCCGCATTGATGCCAGATTTCCGGCTGTACCTTGGAGGGCAGCGACTTGATGGCCTCAGGCACGGTGTCGTTGAATATTTTTGCGCCTTGGCTGCCGCCCACGACAAGCAATCGCAGGCCTCCCTGGCGCGCGGCCAGTCTTTCTTCCGGCGGCGGCAGCGTGGCGATCTCGTCGCGCACCGGGTTGCCCACCGGGCGCGCGGCCAGATGTTTGCCGAAGGCATCGGGGAATCCGCACAGCACCTGATCGGCGATCAGCGCGAGCCACTTGTTGGTCATGCCGGGAATCGCGTTCTGCTCGTGAATCAGCAGCGGCGTGCGCGTGATCCACGCCATCAAACCGCCCGGCCCGGCGACGAATCCGCCCAGGGATAACACGACGTCCGGCTTGCGCCGGCGCAGGACCCGGAACGCCTGCGCCATGGCATATATAAGAGTGAACGGCAGCAGCAGCCAGCGCCGCCAACCCTTGCGCCGCACGCCCTGGATCGTCAGCCATTCCATGTCGATCGCCAGCCCCGAGGCGGGTACGGCGTGCGCTTCGAGGCCGCGGTGCGTGCCGAGCCACACCACTTGCACGCGTTTCTCCAGGAGCCGGCGTGCGACCGCAAGCCCCGGGAAGACATGTCCGCCGGTGCCGCCCGCCATGATCAGCACGCAACTCATGATTTCCCCCAGCCGCCGGCACGCGCCTCGCGGCCGATGAGCAGCAACAGGCCCATGGCGATGCAGCTCATGATCATGCTCGATCCGCCATAACTTACGAATGGAAGCGTCAGCCCCTTGGTCGGCAACAGACCCATGTTGACACCCATGTTGATCATCGCCTGGCTGCCGAGCAGCAGGCCCAGACCCTGCGCCAGGCGCGCGCCATAGATCTGGCCGGTGGCTTCCGCCTGACGCGCAATGACAAAGGCACGCGCAATGATGATGCCGAAAACCGCCATGACACCCAGCACGGCAATGAGCCCGAGCTCTTCGCCCATCACCGCGAACACGAAATCGGTATGTGCCGCCGGCAGGTAAAAGAGTTTCTGGACGCTGGCGCCCAGCCCCACGCCGAACCACTCGCCGCGGCCGAAAGCGATCAGCGCCTGCACCAGCTGGAAACCGGTGTTGTACGGATCGGCCCAGGGGTTAAGGAAACTCGTCGCGCGCGCCATGCGGTAAGGCGAGACGAGGGTGAGCAGCACCATGCTGCCGATGCCGGCACCGAGCACGCACATGAAGTGCCAGAAGCGCACGCCGCCGAGGAACAGCATGGAAAACACCGTGATGGTGATCACCACGAGCGAGCCCATGTCCGGCTCCAGCAGCAGTAGGATACCGATCGCCGCGACAACGAGGCTCACCATCACGATGCCCTGGGTGAAATTCTTCAGCGCCTCCTGCTTGCGCACCAGATAGCCGGCGACGTACACCACCATGAAGAGTTTCATGAACTCCGACGGCTGCAGATTGACAATACCGAGCCTGATCCAGCGCGAGCTGCCATTGATGTGCACGCTGATGCCCGGTATCAGCACCACGCAGAGCGAGGCAATACCAAGAAGCAGCAGAAACGGCCCGGCCTTTTCCCACCAGCGCACGCGCGTGCGCATGGTGAACGCCATGAACAGCAAGCCCAGTACCGCGTAGGCGGCATGGCGCATCAGAAAGTACATGCTGTTGTGCATCTCGCGGTCGGCGTAGGCGACCGAGGCCGAGTACACCATGATCACGCCGAGCGCGAGCAGCAAGAACGTGCACCCGAGCAGCCACGGATCCCACGCCGCGCGCGCCTTGCCGGCGGAACGCATCGTCCCGGCCGTCAGCACGGCGCTCATTTAGCTACCTCACGCACAGCGGCGCGGAACACTTCCGCGCGATGCTCGTAGTTGCGGAACATGTCGAAGCTCGCGCAGGCCGGCGACAGCAGCACCACGTCGCCCGGTTGCGCGAGACCGGCGGCGAAGCGCACGGCCTCGTGCATGTCTTTGGCGCGGCATGCGGTTACCGCGTTGCCGAGTGCAGCCTCGATCAGCGGCGCGTCGCGCCCGATCAACACCACGGCACGCGCATGCTGCGTACACGCCGGTTTCAATTCACTGAAATCCTGGCCCTTGCCGTCTCCGCCGGCGATGAGAATCACCGGCGCCGTCATGCCGTTCAGGGCCGCGACGGTGGCACCGACATTGGTGCCTTTCGAATCGTCATACCAGCGTACCCCGTGACGCTCGGCCACGAGCTCGGTGCGATGACGCAACCCCTTGAATTCACGTACCGCGGCGCAGGCGTCTTCGGGAACAACCCCGGCGGTTTCGGCCAACGCCATCGCGGCCAGAACGTTGGCCAGATTGTGCCGGCCGGCGAGCGGCACTTCGCGTGCGGCCATCAGCGGCTGCGTGCCGTGCACCAGCCAGGTCTCGCCCCGGATCTCATCAAGGCCATAATCCTGTGCATCCGCCGGACATCCCAGACTGAAACCGACCGTGCGCCGTCCTGACTGGCGCATACGCATCACCCGGGAATCGTCGGCATTGAGCACCATGGTCCCGTTGCCGCGGAAGACGCGCGCCTTGGCCTCGGCGTATTCGCCGATATCACGGTAGCGGTCCAAATGATCCGGCGTGATGTTGAGCACCGTCGCGGCGCGCGCGTTGAGACTATGAGTGGTCTCGAGTTGGAAGCTCGAGAGCTCCAGCACATACACGTCCGGCTCCTGATCGCCGAGCAGCGACAACGCCGGCACGCCGATGTTGCCGCCCACGGCGGTCTGGAGCCCCGCGCGCCGGCACATCTCGCCGGTGAGCGCCGTCACCGTGCTTTTGCCGTTGGCGCCGGTAATGGCAATAACCGGCGCCGTCGCCTCGCGCGCAAACAGCTCTATGTCGCCGATGGCTTGCGCCCCGGCGCCGACGGCGCGTGCAATGACCGGTTCCTTGACCGATACGCCGGGACTCACCACGAGCAGTCCCGGATCGCTGAAGATCGCGGCCGGCAGTCCGCCGGTATGCACCGCCACGCGCGGAAAATCGCGCTTGAGTTCATCGAGCTTCGGTGGTTCTGCGCGTGTATCCACCACGCTGACGTCATAGCCGCGCGCAACGAGGTGACGCACGCAGGCCATCCCCGTGAGCCCGAGGCCCACCACCAGCGCGCGTTTTATCTCCGTCTTTGTCATCGCTAATGCCGTCACGTTTTGCCTTTACCCTCTCCCCTTGCCCTCTCCCGCTACGGTGGGAGAGGGGGAGTTGGTGAAAACCCCCATTTCTATCGAATCTTCAGGGTCGCCAGCCCGATCAACACCAGGATCAGCGAGATGATCCAGAAGCGCACAATCACTCGCGGCTCGGGCCAGCCTTTCAGTTCGAAATGATGATGCAGCGGCGCCATGCGAAAGATGCGCTTGCCCGTGAGTTTGAACGACGCCACCTGCAGCATCACCGACACCGTCTCCATCACGAACACGCCGCCCATGATGAACAACACGATTTCCTGGCGCACCGACACGGCGATGGTGCCGAGCGCCGCGCCCAGCGCCAGCGCACCGATGTCGCCCATGAACACCATCGCGGGATAGGTGTTGAACCAGAGAAACCCGAGCCCGGCGCCAACGATGGCGCCGCAGAACACGAGCACCTCGCCCGCCCCGGCGATATAGGGAAAACCGAGATAGGCGGAAAATTTTACGTGGCCCATGACGTAAGCGAAGATGCCGAGCGCTCCCGCCACCATGACCGTCGGCATGATCGCCAGCCCATCGAGACCGTCCGTGAGATTCACGGCGTTGCTGGAACCCACGATCACGAAGTACGCGAACAGGATGTACATCGGACCCAAGTCGATCATGATGTTCTTGAACACCGGCACAATGAGCACAGTCTCGGCCGGGCTCTTGGCGGTGTAGTAAAGAAACAGCGCCGCGCCCAGGCCGGCAACCGTCTGCCAGAAGAACTTGGCCTTGGCGCCGATACCGCGCGGATCCTTGTTGATGATCTTCTTGTAATCGTCCACCCAGCCGATGGCGCCGAAGGCCGCGGTGGTGAACAGCACCGCCCACACGAAGCGGTTGGAAAGATCCGCCCACAGCAGCGTGGCGATGAATACGGCGATGAGAATCATCGCTCCACCCATGGTCGGCGTGCCGGCCTTGGACAGGTGACTCTGCGGTCCGTCCTTGCGCACCGTCTGGCCGAGCTGGCGAACTCCGAGACGGCGGATCACCGCCGGGCCGATCCAGAAGCTGATCGCGAGCGCCGTCAACACGCCGAGAATCCCGCGCAGCGTGAGATAGCGGAAAACGTTGAAGAACGAAAGTTCGTGCGCGAGCCGCTCGAAGAGATAGAACAACACTTAGCGGTCCTCCCCGGATTCCGTAGCGTCCGGCGTTTTCCTGGTGATGCCGGCGACGATCCGCTCCATGCGCATGACGCGCGAGCCCTTGACGAGCACCGTCATTTCCGCGTGCAGGCAATCCTGCAGCGCCTCGATCAACGCCGCGTGCGATTCGAAATGACGCGCGCCCTTGCCGAAGGCGCCCACGGCGATGCGGCTCAGTTCGCCGATGGCGAACAAACGTTGGACGCCGATGCGGTTGGCGAGTTCGCCGACGCGATAATGGATGTCGGCGGCAGCCGGCCCGAGTTCGCCCATGTCGCCCAGGACCAGGACACGCTCGCCGGAAAATTCCCGCAACACCTGGAGTCCCGCCGCGACCGAAGCGGGATTGGCGTTGTAAGTGTCATCGATGATGCGCGCGCCGCTGATGCCGCGTTTTACCTCGAGGCGACCGGAAACGGTTTTCAGTTTCTCGAGCCCGGTTTTCACGTGCTCGAGCGAAGCACCGGCGGCGATCGCCGCGCCGGTAGCCGCCAGCGTGTTCATGACGTTGTGTCGACCAAAAAGTGGCACGCGCATGTCGATGTCCCCATGAGTGGTGGTTTTGAGATGGATGTCGCTGCCCGTGTCGGTGTGCCGGTACTCCGCGCTCACGTCAGCCGGGTGATCGAGTCCGAAGGTCAGGCACCGGCGCGATCCGGCCAGCCCCTTCCACAACAAAAAATACGCATCGTCGGCGTTGAGCACCGCGGTGCCGTCGGCAGCAAGGCTGGTGAAAATCTCACCCTTGGCGCGCGCCACGTCCCCGACCGTGCCCACGCCAGCGAGATGCGCCTCGGCGGCGTTATTGATCAGCGCGATCGTCGGGCGGGTCAGGCGTGAAAGGTATTCGATCTCGCCGGCATGATTCATTCCCATCTCGATCACGGCATAACGGTGCTCCGCGCGCAGTCGCGCCAGCGTCAGCGGCACACCGATGTCATTATTGAGATTGCCGCGCGTGACACAACCGGGACCGGTCTCGCCGAGGATCGCGCCGATCATCTCCTTGACCGTGGTCTTGCCGTTGCTGCCGGTGACGGCGATCACGGGAATCTGCTTGAACTGACCGCGCCAGAACGCGCTGAGACTGCCGAGCGCCAACCGCGTATCCGGCACGCGCACATAGGGAAGCAGCGTGTCCATGTCGCGCGCGAGCAGCGCGCCCGCCGCGCCCGCATTGATGGCCTCGGCCAGGAAACTGTGTCCGTCGAAGCGCTCGCCCTTGATCGCGACGTACAGATCGCCGCGCGCGAGCGTGCGCGTGTCATGGCTCACCCCCGTGAACACCACGTCCTGTCCGCTGAGCGGGGCATCTAGAACGTCGGCCAGAATCGAAAGTGACATCACGCAGCCTCTCCTAAAAGTTCCTGCACCGCGTCGCGATCGCTGTACGGCAGGCGGGTATCGCCCACCTGCTGATAATCCTCGTGTCCCTTGCCAGCGATGAGCACGATGTCGCCTTCGCCCGCGTTTCGGATGGCCTCGGCGATCGCCGCTTTGCGCTCGCGGATGACCGGGGGCGCCGCGTTCATGCCGCCGAGAATATCGGCGATGATGGCGTCACCCGATTCGTGTCGCGGGTTGTCATCGGTCAGCACCACCCTGTCCGCGAGCCGCTCGGCGATCTCACCCATCACCGGACGCTTGCCGCGGTCGCGATCTCCGCCGCAGCCGAAGACGCACCAGAGTTTGCCGCGTGCGTGCTCGCGCAGGGCCAGCAGGACTTTTTCCAGCGCATCCGGCGTGTGCGCGTAATCGATCACCACCAGCGGCAGGCCGCGCGTGCCGCCGAAACGCTCCACGCGTCCCGCGGGCGCCTGCGCGCCGGAGAGTCGCGCCACGGCCTCGTCGAGCTTCATGTCCAGCGCCAGCAAAGTAGCGAGCACGGCGAGCAGGTTGCTGGCGTTGAAGCGGCCGATCAGCGGACTGCGCAGTTCGGTTTCACCCTCGGGCGTCGTGACACGCAACCACAACCCGTCCGGCAGCAGTCGCACCTCGCTCGCGCGCACGTTGCCACCCTCGAGACCGTAGCTCAGCGCCGTGATTCTCTGGCCGAGGCTCGCGAGAAGATTCCTGCCGAAGGCATCGTCGTGATTGATCACGGCGTATTTGAGCCCTTCCGTGGCGAACAGACCGGACTTGGCCTTGCCATAGGCCTGCATGTCGCCGTGGTAATCGAGATGATCGCGCGTCAGATTGGTGAACACGGCGACGCTGAAGGCCACGCCGTTCACGCGCCCTTGTTCGAGCGCGTGCGAGGAAACTTCCATCGCCACCTGCACGGCGCCCTGCTCGGCAAAATCCGCCAGCAGGCGCTGCACCGTCATGGCATCGGGCGTGGTGTGCATCGAGGCGTTGAGCGCACCGGGAAAGCCGTAACCCAGCGTGCCGATCACCGCGCATCGCCGGGGCGCCTGATCGAGCGCCTGCGCCAACAGTTGCGTACAAGTCGTCTTGCCGTTGGTGCCAGTAACGCCAATCACGACCAGTCGGCGCGAAGGCGAACCGTAAAATCGTTCCGCGATGATGCCGATCTGGTGACGCAACCCGGACACGCCGAACACCGGCACTGGCGCGGCGTGCAACGCAAAGCCATCGCCGGTCTCATACACGATCGCGGCCGCGCCCGAAGCCACGGCGTCACCGATGTAATCGCGTCCGTCCATCACCATGCCCGGCACGGCCAGAAACAGATCGCCCGGTTGCACGCGTCGACTGTCCGTTTGCAGGCCGCGCACCTCGCGGTTCGCCACGCCCGGCACGCGTGCGATCCCGTCGAGCAGTTCACGCAGTTGGCGGATTTTCCGGGTCATTCGGCCACCTGCTCGCTTTTTACGGTCATGAGGCGCGGCGACTGGCGTGGCGCGTCGGGCGGCACGTCGAGCAGCCGCAATGCGCCCGTCAACACGCGCCCGAACACCGGTGCGGCAATCTCACCGCCGTAATAACCACCGCGCGTCGGTTCATCCACCGCCACCACCATCACCAGGCGCGGCGAAGACGCCGGTGCGAAACCGGCAAACCAAGAGATATATTTTTCCTCGGAATAGCCGCTGGCGGTGAGTTTGCGCACCGTGCCAGTCTTGCCGGCCACGCGATAGTCGGCGACCTGCGCGGCCTTGCCCGTCCCCGCGTCGCTGACGGCCAGCTCCAGCATCGATTGCAGACGGCGTGCGGTCGTCACGGACATGACGCGTTCGCCTTGCGCCGGACTATCCGTATGCAACAGTGTCAACGGCAGCGCTTCGCCATCGTTGGCCAGCACCAGATAGGCGCGCGCCAGTTGCAGCGGCGTGACGGAAATTCCGTAGCCGAAGGAAATGCTCGCCTGCTCGACCGGCACCCAGCGCGACGACGGGTTGAGCAGCCCCGGCACTTCGCCCGGCAGCCGCGCGCCGGTCGTCTGACCGAAGCCCACGTGGCGCAACATCTCCCACAGGCTTGTCTTGTTGAGCGCCAGCGCGATCTTGGAGGCGCCGACGTTACTCGATTTTTCGATGACGCCCGCCACCGTGAGCACACCGTAGTTGTGCACATCACGGATTGTGCGGTCCCCAATCTGCAGCGAGCCGGGCGTGGTGTCGATCACAGTACCGGCAAAAAATTTCCCGCTCTCCAGCGCGCAGGCGACAGTGAACGGTTTAAGGGTGGAACCGGGCTCGAAGAGATCGGTGACGGCGCGATTGCGGAACGTGCCGCTACGCAACCCGGCGCGGTTGTTGGGGTTGAAATCCGGCTCGTTGACCAGCGCCAGCACTTCTCCTGTACGCGCATCCAGCACAATGGCGCTGCCGGCAAGCGCATGATGTTCTATGACCGCCGCCTTCAATTCGCGATAGGCCAAATACTGGATGCGACGGTCTATGGAAAGCACCAGGTCTTTGCCCGGTTTGGGCAGCACCACGCTCTCGGCCACTTCCACGGCGTTGCCCTGCAGATCGCGCAATAGCCGCTTGGCTCCCGGCACCGCGCGTAGCCAGGAATCGAAGGCAAGCTCCATGCCCTCCTGGCCTTGATCGTCCACGTTGGTGAATCCGATCACGTGACCGGCGACGGGACCAAGCGGGTAGTAGCGCCGGTATTCACGCTGAAGCGCGACGCCCGGCACCTTGAGCGCCATCACGCGTTCGGCGAGCGCCGGCGGCACATGCCGTTTGAGATACATGAACTCGCGGCCGTCGTGCTTACTCAGGAGTTGGGCCAGTTCGTGCGTACTCATGCCGAGCAGTGCCGTCAGGCGCGGCCACTTCCGGCGCTCTTCCGCCAGGGTCGGCGGATGAGCCCACACCGAATCCACCGGGGTGCTGACCGCGAGCGGCGAACCATTGCGGTCGAGAATCATGCCACGATGCGAATTGTCCTTGACGAGACGCGAATGCCGGGCATTACCCTGGCTTTGCAGGAAGTCGGTGTTGAGGGCCTGCAGGTACACCGCGCGTGCCGCCAGCAACGCCATGCCCGCGAGAAAGAAAAGCAGCACGATGGCGTTGCGCACCGGATGACGGGTTTTGGCGCCGCGGCTCATGGCGTGGAATCCCGGGTGACCCGCACGACACGGATATGCGCGGCATCGGGCGTGTTCATGTTGAGACGGCTCCGCGCCATGGCCTCGACACGCCGGTGTTGCGACCAGGCACCCTCCTCGAGCAACAGCTTGCCCCACTCGACATTAAGCGCATCGCGCTCCGCCTGTCGCGTCTGCAATTCCGAAAACCGTTGACGACTTTCATGACGCGTCTGCACCACGGCAATCGAGGTGACCATTACCACCGCGAGCAACACGAGCAGTCGCTTAGGCATCGGCTGCCACCCCCGTACGTTCGGCAACACGCAATACGGCGCTGCGGGCGCGTGGGTTGCGCCTGGCTTCCGCGTCACCGGCCCGAATCACCTTGCCGACGGTTTTTAACTTCGGATGGAACTGATCGTGCCGCACCGGAAAATCGGGCGGCAGGTCATCGCCTTTCGCTTCAGCGCGCAGAAAATGTTTCACTATCCGGTCCTCGAGCGAATGGAAGCTGATCGCGACCAGCCGTCCACCAGTGGCGAGCAGGCGTATCGTCTGTGGAAGCACCTCCTGAAGTTCCTCAAGTTCGCGATTAATGTGAATACGAATGGCCTGAAACGTGCGCGTGGCCGGGTCCTTGTTTTTTTCACGTGACGGTACCGCGCGCGCGACAATTTCCACGAGACGGCGCGTCGTCGTAATTGGTTCGATTTCGCGCTCAATCACAATGCTGCGCGCAATGCGTTTGGCGAAACGCTCTTCGCCATACTCACGGATGACCCGCGCGATTTCATTTTCTTCCGCGCGCCGGATCCAATCGGCGGCGGACTCGCCCGCCTGCGGGTTCATGCGCATATCGAGGGATCCGTCGGCGCGAAAACTGAATCCGCGGCGTGCGTCGTCAAGTTGCGGCGATGACACGCCGAGGTCGAAAAGAATCCCATTGATTTTTCCAGCCAAGCCCAAGATGTCTATCGTGCGGTCCAACAGTGAAAAAGGCCCTTGGGTGATTTTGACGCGCGCGTCGGCTCCGAACTTGCGGCGCGCATCCTCGCAGGCCTGCGGATCGCGGTCGAACACCAGCAGCTGTCCGTGCGTCCCCAGTCGTTTCAAAATTTCCTGCGCGTGCCCACCTCGCCCGTACGTGGCATCCACATACACACCGTCTTGTTTCACCTGCAGTGCCTGCAACGCCTCCTCCAACAGTACCGGAACGTGGTGATGTTCATTCACGCGTTCTCTCTAGAGCGAGAACGATTCGAGATCCGGCGGCAGCTTGCCGTCGCCCTCGCCTTCGTCCTCGAGCCATTCGGCGCGACGCGCGTTCCACGCGCCGTCGTCCCAGATTTCTAATTTGTTTCCCTGCCCGATCAGCATGACGTCCTTGTTCAATCCGGCGAACTCGCGCAACGGCGGCGCCAGCAGGATGCGGCCGTTACCATCGAGTTCGCATTCAGTGGCGTGACCGACCAGCAGGCGCTGCAGCTTGCGTGTCTGCTTGTTGAAGCTCGAGAGCTTCATGATCTTGCGCTCGATTTCCTCCCACTCCGGCTGCGGGTACAGCAGCAGGCAATGATCGCGGTCGACGGTCAGCACCATCTGCCCGTTGCATACACGCGCCAGCTGTTCGCGATAGCGCGTCGGAATCGCCATGCGTCCTTTGCTGTCCAGCGTCACCGCATTGACACCACGAAACATTTTTCCCCGCTTTTTCCCGCTCTATTCCACAAAAAACCACAATTAACCACTTAATGACACTATAGATAGGCGTGCCGCGGGGTGTCAAGCGAAAACGGCGATTCCTGCAAGATTTCTTCTTTGCAGGTCAGCAGCTTAGGGATGGAAGATGAATCAAACCGGGGTGAATCAATCGCAAGGTGCTTTTGTAGCCCAAAGCGATACCATTTGTCGGAGAAATCGCAACCAAAAACTACAAAAGAAACATGAAATTATAGAATTATATTAAAGTAAAAAAAGGAGTTGGCCGTTAAGCCGGGTTCTGTCGTGGACAGCCATTCATCTGGGACGCCTGTCACCAAGCGCCTCGTGCGGCCTACCCGGGAACAGTGCGGGCAGCACTATCGTTCCCCTATTTGGCCTTACTCCGGGTGGGGCTTGCCCTGCCACGGGATGTTGCCACCCGCGCGGTGCGCTCTTACCGCACCATTTCACCCTTACCGGTCTCCCTGAAATGAATCAGGTCAACTTAGGCGGTGTATTTTCTGTGGCGCTTTCCATCGGCTCACGCCGCCCAGGCGTTACCTGGCACCCTGCCCTGCGGAGCCCGGACTTTCCTCCACTCGGCCGCGCGAACGCGGTCGGGCAGCGGCTGTCTGGCCAACTCCAGGCGCTATTATACCAGTCGCCGATGATTAGTTCTGAAAACCTTTGCTCAGGCAAACAGGAATGAGACGGCGTGCTACTTGTGCGCCTGCTTCACGGCGCTTTTGCCGGGCCAATATTGAAACCGACGGAAATCCGCGGACGCCCGGATTCATTGCGTGTGACTTCATGCAGGATTTCAGGCGCAAAGAAAATAAACATGCCGGCGTGAGGCCGGACCTCCTCGCGCTGTACACCGTCAATCAGCACAAGCTTTCCCGAATGGGATGGAACGTCGATGTAATAGACACCGGAGAGAATCTCGTCATCCGCATCATGCGTGTGCGCAAACGTGATGTCGCCGGGACGCATGATATTGAGCCACCAACCCACGCGCAGATCTTTTTTCGGGCGATTCAAGATATGTGCTGCCTGGGCTGTCGCCAAATCCAGAATCACGCGAATTTCCGGTATCGATTCGAATGCCACGTAGAGGTTTTCATAGCGCTCACCCAGATAGTGATGTCGGCGGACAATATTGCTCTGCGGCAGCAACTCAATGCGTGCGCGCAGAGTCGCATTCAATGTGTCGCAATCCTGGCACTCACCGAGTTTATACAGCACCGGATGTAAATTATTTTCGGGATTTTTCGTTAGGGGCGAAAAGATTACTGAGTTTGTCCCGCGGCGCATCCGTCTTGCCGTCAGAAGCATGAGCGCCGCCAAACAGGTTATCGAGCTTGGCCTTGGCGACCTGCGTTTTACCTTCGCCGGGCGGGCGGTGTGCGTTCGGCCGCGGCTTGAACCAGTCGCAGAAATTCGCATGTTCCTTGTCGCGCACCTCTTCAGCCCGTTCCTCCTGGCATTGGCCGGTCAGGCGCGGATCGAAGAACTGACACATACGGCAGGCGTGCAGATAGGCGCGGCACTTCGGGCATTCCGCCAGGCGGCTTAACGGCAAAGGTAATTCCGCCGCCGAAGCGCCGCACTTCCAGCAAACCAGTGCGATCGCCACCGTTATTACTTGAATATCTGTTTCAGGAACGATTGCAACTCAAGCCACGATTCTTTATCGGCGGTGGCATTATAGTTCAATGGCAGATTGAACTTAGTGCCATTGGCATCCGCGTCCGGATTGGTGAAGCTGTGCTTGGCGCCCGGATAGCTCACGAACTTGTAATTCACCTTGGCACCCTCCATTTCCTTTTTGAAGGCCGCGATCTGCTCTGGCGGCACGAAGGGATCTTCCGCGCCGGTCATGACCAGCACCCTGGCCTTGGTCCTGCCGGACTGCGCCGGATGCTCGGTCGCCAGACCGCCGTGAAAACTGGCCACCCCGCGCAGATCCTCGCCCGCGCGCGCCATTTCGAGCACCACGCTGCCGCCGAAACAGTAACCGATCGCCGCCAGCCGCTGGCCATCCACCTGCGGCTGTTTCCGAAGCAGTTGCATGCCCGCCTCAAAGCGCGATTTCATGAGCGGCAGGTTCTTGCGCACTTCACCCGAGAATTTCCCGGCGCTGTCCGGATGATCTGCCTGCTTGCCACCGCCATACATATCCAGGGCGAGCGCCACATAACCGGCCTCGGCAAGCTTGCGGGCGCTATTACGCGCATGCTGGTCATGGCCCCACCATTCATGC
>NZ_JBGQKW010000046.1:0-21368 GCF_041499725.1 Sulfuricaulis sp. | reverse complement strand
GAAATCGCCAGCACGATGTCGGGTGTGGTGATCATTCCGACGTCGCCGTGCGAGGCCTCGCCCGGGTGCACGAAGAACGACGGCGTGCCGGTGCTGGCCAGGGTGGCGGCGATCTTGCCGCCGATGTGCCCGCTCTTTCCCATGCCGATGACGATGACCCGTCCGGTGCAGGCGAGAATCAGGCGGCAGGCCTCGGCGAACTGTCCATCGACGCGCTTCGCCAGCGCCTGCAATGCCTCGGCCTCGAGCTGGATCACCTCGCGTCCCAGTTGTTCGTACGATGCGGATGACTTCATGCGTTTCGCGATTTGGCGTGGGTTGGGGTAATCTTTCGTGGAGTATATCGAAACAGTTGCGATTATCCCATGGAGCCGATCGGCTTTCACGGCATTCTGATCCTGCTGGGCGTGGCGGTGGTGCTGGTCGCGTTGTTCCGTTATCTGCGTCTGCCGCATATCCTGGTGTATCTGTGCGCCGGCATCGTCGTGGCCCCCTATGGCATGGGCTGGATCCCCGGCCTGGAAGGCACACGCGCACCCTCGCCGAGTTCGGACTGGTGTTCCTCAGGCGCTGGAACAGGCGGAGTAAATTTTACTCGAAGGATAGTTCACAGGATTCACAGGATTCACAGGATTAGATTAGGATTAACAGGATTGAAGCCTTCAGGATGAGACTCCTTTAATCCCGCCCATTATGAAATTCAAAGATCATTTTTCGGAACAGGCCGGCGATTACGCCCGCTACCGCCCGGATTACCCCGAGGCTTTGTTCGCGTTCCTGGCCAAGTCCGTGACACGGCACGAGCTCGCCTGGGATTGCGGCACCGGCAACGGCCAGGCCGCGCTGGGGCTGGCCGGGCATTTCGATCGCGTCATCGCCACCGACCCGAGCCAGACCCAGATCCAGAATGCCGTGCGTCATGAAAAGATCGATTATTCCGTGGCGACCGCGGAGCAGACCGGGATTCCGTCCCGTTCCGTGGACCTGATCACCGTCGCGCAGGCGCTGCACTGGTTCCGTTTCGATCCGTTTTACGAGGAAGCACGGCGCGTGTTGAAGCCCGATGGCATGCTCGCGGTGTGGTGTTACGGCTTGAGCCGGATCAATCCGGATGTCGACAAGGTCGTGCATCATTATTATAGGAATATAGTCGGCCCCTATTGGCCGCCGGAGCGCCGCTACATCGATGAGAAATACCGAACCATTCCATTCCCGTTCGTCGAGCTGCCAACGCCCGAGTTTTACATGAAGGCGGAGTGGGACATGAACGATCTGATAGGCTATCTTCACACCTGGTCGGCGACGCAGCTCTGTCAGCAGAAAAACGAACAGAACCCGATTGATATTATCCGCCGGGCGCTGGCGAAAGCCTGGGGACGAGAGGACGCGCGGCTAACGGTACGCTGGCCGCTTTACCTGCGTCTTGGACGAGTGACGGCGCTGGTGACGGACCGGTCGTAAGCGGAAAACAGACCATGCCAAAAAAGATTCTGGTGATTCTCGGCCAGCCGCAGCGGCACAGCTACGGAGGCGCGCTAATGCAGGCTTATTCCGAAGGCGCGCGCGCCGCGGGAGCGGAAGTGAAAGAACTGTATCTGGGTGATCTCAAGTTCGATCCACTGGCCACCACCAGCCTCGCGCATCTGTCCGAACTGGAGCCGGACCTGATGCTGGCGCAGGAGGCGATCAAGTGGGCCGATCACCTGGTGTTCGTTTATCCGATCTGGTGGGGCACCATCCCGGCACTGCTAAAGGGATTCATCGAACGGGTTTTTCTTCCTGGCTTTGCCGTGAACTTCCGCAAAAATTCCCCGTTGTGGGACAAGCTGCTCACCGGCCGCAGCGCGCGCCTGATCGTCACGCTCAACACGCCATCGTGGATTTACCGCTGGTACTTCGGTCGACCCGGCCACAACACCATGAAGAAGACCATTCTTCAGTTCTGCGGCATCAAACCGGTGCGCATCACGGAAGTGGGGCCCCTCAAGAATTCGACGGAAGAAAAGCGCCAGCAGTGGATCGGGCAGATCCGGGCGCTGGGTACCCGCCTGGCCTGAACAATTGTTTCTCGGGCTGGTCGGGGACGGACTACCGCAAAATAGTCTGCTCCTTCCCGCAACGCTCACAGCGCCGCCGCGTGACCAGTTTTCCCTGCTTCACGTCGAATTTCCTTTCGTTCATGACCTTCCACTTGTGAAAGCCGCTTTTGCACAAGGTTTTGCCTTCGGCTTTTTCCTGTAAGGTCGGCTTCCTGAATTTAACGATCTCGCCCATGTTCCTCAAATGTTCCTGAAAAATCCTGCGGTCATTTCGGATAATGAAATCCGGCGCCGCCAATTCGTAGAATCAAGTCAAAGCATGCGTCATCAGGATACCGCAGACTTGTTGCCCACGCGGAAATAAAAGGCCTTTGCAGGGTGGATGCGGGACCGGTTTGCCTGATGGCGACCCGCCGTTATCTGCAGGTGCGTGGCAAACACCCTCTAATGCCGTTGCGTCCGGCACTGGTTGAGGCCTGGGGCGGCGCGCCAGAGCGGTAAGTGGCTTGGCCGTTTTGCGTCTCGGCCGCTGCGCGTAACAATATATTTCAGACCGTCCGGGCCATAACGGATATAGACGGCAGCGCCCGGAAACCCCCCGATGTTTCACCATATGAAATCCAAGGGCTACACTCCTGCAATATCTGTGGCTTGATTGCTTGCACTAACCTCGCATGTTGTCTGTAATAGACTCCTCCGTCGTGCAGGAGTCTGTGGACTGGCGCAGGCAACCTGTCTTCTGCACGGATAACAAATAAGGAAAAAGAAAAATGTGCACGCCATGCTTCTCCGGGCTTTGTTCCGGGTGGATGGACGGCGAGGAGATTCCCGGTTAATGTTGATAGCAGTATCTAGGCAAGGATAAATAGTGGGGTCGTCGCGCTACTCGTGGCGCGGCGGGAAAAAATAACTTCGTCTCACGTTTAATCGAGGGCCATACAAAAATGAGCACGACAGAGAAAGCGAGTTTGCCGACCGAGGAAAAGAAGGTCATTTTTGCCTCGTCACTGGGAACGGTGTTCGAGTGGTACGACTTTTATCTGTATGCGACGCTGGCGCCGTTCTTTGCGGCCCTATTTTTTCCACCTGGGAACGAGACCGCCGCACTGATGTCGGCGTTTGCGACCTATGCGGCAGGTTTTCTGGTGCGCCCCTTCGGCGCTGTCTTTTTTGGCCGCATCGGCGACATTGTCGGCAGGAAATACACTTTCTTGGTAACGATCGTGTTCATGGGCGGCGCCACCTTTCTGGTCGGCTTGCTGCCCACCTTCGAGTCGATAGGCTGGGCCGCACCATTCCTGTTGGTGACTCTGCGGCTGGTGCAGGGACTCGCGCTCGGCGGCGAGTACGGTGGCGCAGCGACTTACGTTGCGGAGCATGCACCGCATAGCAAGCGCGGCTACGATACGAGCTTTATCCAGACCACGGCCACACTCGGCTTCTTTCTCGCGCTGGCGGTGATTGGCGGCTGCCGCATCTGGATGGATGCCAAGGTGTTCGCGGACTGGGGCTGGCGTATTCCCTTCTGGCTGTCGTTGGTGCTGCTGGTGTTCTCGGTCTATATCCGGCTTAAGCTGCGTGAGTCGCCGGTATTCCAGAAAATGAAGGCTGAAGGCAAGGGCTCCAAGTCGCCGCTCACCGACAGTTTTTTCAAATACCCGAACAACAAGTTCGTGCTGCTCGCACTGCTCGGCGCGACGGCGGGGCAAGGCGTGGTGTGGTACACGGGGCAGTTCTATGCCCTGTTCTTTCTCATCATCACGCTCAAGCTGGATTACGTCTCGACCTACATTCTGATCGGGCTATCGCTGTTGATTGGGACGCCGTTCTTCATCTTCTTCGGCTGGCTGTCGGACAAGATCGGGCGCCTCAAGATCATCTTGTTCGGCTGCCTGATCGCGGCGGTGACATATTTCCCCTTGTTCGCAGGCCTAACGCACTTCGTCAATCCGGCGCTTGAGCAATACGTTGAGATAAACCCGATTAGCGTCGCGGCGAGTGACTGCAATTTCCACATCTTCGTCGGTCCGTGGAGCAAGTTCAATGATTGCGACAAGACCAAAGATTTCCTGACCAAGCAGGGTCTGTCCTTCAAGTCGTTGCCGGGTGAGCCGGGCAAGGCCGTGGTTACCACCATTGGTTCGATCCGAATCGAGAGCAAGAATGCTGAGCAGATCGCCGCGGCACCCAAAGGTAAAGAAGACAGTGCCAACCTGGCGCAACTGGGAGCGACACTCAAAGAAACCGGCTTCAAGCTAGGTGCCGACAAAGCCCAGGTCAACTGGGTGATGACCGAGCTGATCCTGGTTATTATGGTGATTTATGTGACCATGGTGTATGGCCCGATCGCGGCATTTCTAGTAGAGCTGTTCCCGACCCAGATCCGTTACACCTCCATGTCGCTGCCGTACCACATCGGCAATGGCTGGTTTGGCGGGATGTTGCCGCTGACGGCGACGGCGATGGTCGCGGCAACCGGGGATATCTACTATGGACTGTGGTACCCGATCGTGGTCTCGGTCATGACTCTGGTCATCGGCGCGCTCTTCCTGACCGAAACCAAGGACAGGGATATCCGCACCTATGACCATAGCATGTTGCCTTAAATCCTGGCGGGCGTGAGACGCCCGTGCCGGAGAAAAGTGGCCCGCGAATGCGGGCCTCTTTTTTTGGATCTTGCTGCATACTCTCGGCGACTCCTGATCGGGGCCTGCTTCAAGTTATGTATTCGCTAGCGGGGTCAGATGTGTGGATCGCCATACCCTGAATCTGGAGTGGGTTTGGGTTCGGGAATGCGCACCACGTAGACGCTGCAGCGGGCGTTTGCAGTAACGCTCGATGCAACCGAGCGCCACCAAGCCAGCGTGTGTTGCGTCGGGCTGGGAGCACCCAACAAGATCAGATCGACATGGTTGCTGCTCGCAAACTCGAGCAACGTGCCTTCCGGACGCGGGGACTCAATCACGTGCAGCGATAGCCGCCGGGCCGGCAGGCGCAGCGGCTCAACCCAATGGCGTAAACGTATCAGGTGGTCAAGGTGAATACCGGAGGCGCTCTCGGCGATGTTCGCGCCAGCCGCTACGGGTGCGGCGCGAATCACCGATACGCAGATCAGCCGGAACTCCGGCGATAGAGACAACGCCTGTGCAGTCGCGCGCTGCAACATGGGCTGGCGCGGATCGTCCGGGTGCATGGTATCCACGGCCACCATGATGACTGGGGTTCTGCCGACCTGCGCCGTGGGCATCATGGGCAAGGCTGGCCGTGCGCTGCGCGTACGCCACCAGCGCCGTATTTGCCCGAACAAACCTGCCCGCCCCGACTTGTGGGCACGCGCGGTCAGTGCCAGCTGCTCAGGATGGCGCAGGTCGAAAGCGAGGTGTGCGGCTGACTGATAGCGGTCATCTGCATTCGGTTCGAGGCAACGCAGGATAATTTCCTGCAGCCAGGGCGGCACCTCGCGCGATCGGATACGGGGTGGAACCGGATCGAGCCACAGCCGATCACGCAGGCCCGCCATGGTTGCCGGTACGCCAAAGGGAAGTTCTCCTGTCGATATCTCGTAGAGCACGACCCCGAGCGCGAAGATATCGCTGCGCGGATCCGTGCGAACGCCCAGCACTTGTTCGGGTGAGATGTACGGCGCCGAACCGGCGGCAAAGCGTTTTTCCTCCGCCAACAGGTCGGGAAGACGCGCGTGGTGTGCAAGCCCGAAGTCGATGAGCGCGACCCCGCCATTTTTTTTGAGTACCAGGTTGTCGGGCTTGAGGTCGAAATGGATTGCTTCCTGCAGGTGTAACTCATGAATGGCATCGGCGATCTCGGCACCGATGCGAGCAATTTCGTCAGGAGCAAACGGGCCGCGCTTCAGCGTACTTTCGAGGCTTTCACCTTCGATCCATTCGGTGACGAGATAAGGCGTTTTCGCCAAGTCTCCGGCCGCCACGAAGCGCGGGATGTGATCTCCGGAGAGCGCCGGTATGATCATGGCCTCGATCTCGAAACTGATGAGGTTTTCGCGCGGCTCGAAGGCGCCGAGACGCGGTAGCTTCATGATCGTGGGGAAGCCGTGGTCGGGCGAAATAACACGGAAGATGCGGCCTTGCGCACCGGTATGGATGCATTCGCCGAGGCGAAACCCGTCGATTTCGCTGCCTGGTGCCGGATTCTCGGTCATGATGGCGTTCAGATGCCTTTTTCGACGCGATAGGCATGTGCTTCGGGCAGTCCCGCCTGCCGAATCTTTTTCGCCGCCGCGAAGTGATCGTAAGCGATCCGGTGAAAGATTATCCGTTCGCGCTCAAAATCAAATAATGCATAGGCTGCCGCCGGCTTGCCATCTCGAGGTTGACCGACCGATCCAGCCAGAGCGAGCCAGTGGTGTCGCCGACTGACCGGAACGACGCTGGCGGGAGTAGGAGAGAACATGGACCATTTTCCCTGCGCGCCTTCGAAGTAAAGCGCTTGATTGTGCACATGCCCTGAAAAGGTATATGTCGTTTGCGCTGCCTCAGCGCTGCGTTGTGCCTCGGCCGGTGAGTCAATATATTCCCAGCGCGTCGGAGCAGCCGCCGAAGAATGCACGAAGCATATCGGCCCAGTGCGCACGATCAATGGCAAGCTGGAGAGAAAGGCCTTGGATTCAGTGGAGAGCGCCTTGCGCGTCCATTCGATGGAGTCTTTAGTGGCATCGTTCATGTAATTGGCGTGCTTCTCGATTGCTTCGTCGTGATTTCCTTTCACCACGATCGCACCATCGGCGGCGTAGCGTGCAACGATATCGACGACGGCTTGCGGGTCGGCGCCATATCCCACCAGATCTCCCAGGAAAGCGTAGCGCTCGGCACCGCTTTCGCGCGCATGCTCAAGACAAGCGTTGAGCGCTTCCAGGTTGCTGTGAATATCGGTAAGCAGCGCAATCACCAATCTGGCCCCGTGTAATTTTTCAGATTATCGCTGCAATCATAACAGAAGCCGGTATTGGAGCGTTGACACGACGGCAGACCCGGTGGCCGTATTTCGTCAACTCACGGCCCCAGTAATGCGCCCCGCTGCAGGCCTCCATGCCGATCAGGCACGGTAGCTGCCCGGCCAGGAATGGCATTCGTTTTGCGCGCGCTAAGGTCTTGCGGAACACCATCTTGCCCCGGCTATCCACACCGTGCAGACTGAAGCTATTCTTTGCCAAATCGATCCCGACAGTAGTAACGTTCATGGTGACTCCTCCTGTTCCGTTGATTAACAGATACCGTCTTCAATCTGGCACATTGATGCCGTCAGGGGCGGGCGGAGTCCATATCATTCGTTAGACAACATTTCAACGAACAGGGTGAACAAATGAAGATATCTGCTCAGATGGCCATTGTGCTTGCTGCAGTCTTCGCGATCATCTGCTACGGCGTCGCGATTACGGGATTCAGCTCCATTGGAGAAATGACGGACCCGGTGCAAGCAGCCGACGCAAAGGGGTTTGCCTGGTTCTGGGCGTTTCTTGGCACCGTCGCCGTGGTGTTGGGCGCGATGTCGATGTGGATCGTGTGGACACAAAATAATGACGAAGATGCATAACTTTAGTTGGTGCGGTCTGGCCACCATGGTCGTGCCGGTCAGGAGTCACGACGATGGTTAAATGTCCGTACTGCAACCGTGCTGCCATGAGCCTTTTACAAAAATCCGCACTCGGTCCTGGGCGTGTGGTCAATTGTCAATCGTGCGGGAAAAAGGTATCGGCACACTGGACAGCTATCTTCGCGGCAATACCAGCCTTCTTGGGTGGCTTCGTTCTCATGAAATCTGAATCGTTGCCCCTTGGAATTGCGGCCGTCGTGGGAGGTGTCCTCATTATGGGAGCGCTGCAAACATACCTGGTTCCTCTCGTGCGAAATGACACCTAACATGCCGTCGCAGCGGACGCCAAAAGCTGTGCTTTTGTCGTCGGCTGAATTCAAACGTGTGTGTCGGGTATGGCAGTTGCTTCATAGGTGCAAGTTCTATGGCCGGGTTTTCGCAGAACTGAAGGCTTGCGAAACGGCAAGGGAGTCACCGTGGGGCGGGGCCTGAAGCAAGCCCAACGCAAAGCGGCGGGGCGATGATCGTGGATAAGTTCGGTGGCGCGGTAGAGGAAGCCCCTGTGGAGTGTGGCGTAACAGGGGTTTCCTCTACCGCAGAGTCAAGATCAACAGCAAAGCGAAAACCAAAGCAAAGGCAAAACCGGGCAGCGCCGTCCAGCTGCGAGTGAGGTTGAATGTGCAGCTTAAACTCAGTGCAATATTGTCTTGACTCAGGGGTCCATTTTATTCGCAAAGGAAGCCGAGATTGAACCATGCGGTCGAACCGCGCGGGGCAAGTTCGATGACCCTGCAAAACGCCGTTTCGGCCTTGGCACTGCGCTCCAGCGCGGCCAGGAGGTAGGCGAGGGCGGCACGCGCAAAACCGGGATCGGCGCCCAAGGCATCGCGGTACGCGGCCAGTGCCGCTTCCGGCCGCCTGAATGCGCGCAGCAGACACGCGCGCAGGTAGTGGCGCCTGCTTCCAGATTCATGGGAGACTTCTTAAAACCCGGTCATTCTGGGCGTTTCGGCCGACGGCGGCAAGCCGCGATAAATCCGGCTTGAGGCGTGGACACCAGATACTGCAAAATCGATTTTTATCGGGGTACACCAGGAGGATTTACACATGTCCGAAGATAAGATTTATAACGTTCCTGCCGAGGTCGCCAAACGCGCCTGGATCGACGACAACAAGTACAAGGAAATGTACCAGCGCTCGGTCAAAGACCCGGACGGTTTCTGGGGTGAGCAGGCGAAGGTGCTGGTGACGTGGTCCAAACCGTGGACCAAGGTATCGGACTGGAACTTTGACGCCAGGAACCTGCATATCCGCTGGTTCGAGGGCGCGAAGCTCAACGCGAGTTATAACTGCCTCGACCGGCACCTCGAGAAGCGCGGCGACCAGACGGCGATCATCTGGGAAAGCGATGATCCCAAGGCAGACAAGAAAATAACTTATCGCGAGTTGCATGCCGAGGTATGCAAGTTTGCGAATGTACTGAAACACCGTGGCGTGAAAAAGGGTGATCGCGTTTGCATCTACATGCCCATGATCCCGGAGGCCGCGGTGGCGATGCTCGCGTGCGCGCGCATTGGCGCGGTCCATTCGGTCGTGTTCGGCGGTTTTTCGCCGGAGTCGCTCAAGGACCGTATTCTCGATTCCGACTGCCGCGTGGTCATCACCGCCGACGAGGGGTTGCGCGGCAATAAAAAGATACCGCTCAAGGCCAATACTGACCAGGCGCTCACGCACTGTCCCAACGTGCACACCGTGGTGGTCGTGAAACGCACCGGCGGCAACATCGCCTGGAACGCGAAGCACGACGTGTGGTACCACGAGCTGATGGCGAAGAGTTCCGCGGATTGTCCGGCCGAGGAGATGGACGCCGAGGACCCGCTGTTCATTCTTTATACCTCCGGCTCCACCGGCAAGCCCAAGGGCGTGCTGCACACCACCGGCGGCTATCTGCTGTTCGCCGCGATGACTCACAAGTACGTCTTCGATTATCACGACGGCGATATCTTCTGGTGTACCGCCGACGTCGGCTGGGTGACGGGCCACTCTTATATAGTCTATGGCCCGCTGGCCAACGGCGCGATCACGCTCATGTTCGAAGGCGTGCCGAATTATCCCACCGCCTCGCGCTTCTGGGAGGTCATCGACAAGCACCGGGTCAATATCTTTTACACTGCGCCAACCGCAATTCGCGCACTCATGCGCGAAGGCGAGGCGCCGGTGAAGAAGACCTCACGAAAATCCTTGCGGCTGCTCGGTACGGTGGGCGAGCCGATCAACCCCGAGGCCTGGGAGTGGTATTACCACACCGTCGGCGAGGCGCGCGTGCCGATCGTCGATACTTGGTGGCAGACCGAGACCGGCGGGATTCTCATCACGCCGCTGCCGGGCGCGACGCGCCTGAAGCCGGGTTCGGCCACGCGGCCGTTCTTCGGGGTGATGCCGGCGATCGTGGACCCCGAGGGCAAGGTGCTCGAGGGCGAGTGCAGCGGCAATCTCGTGATCCTGCGTCCGTGGCCGGGGCAGATGCGCACGGTGTACGGCGATCACCAGCGCTTCGTGGATACCTATTTCAAGACCTATCCGGGCAAGTACTTTACCGGCGACGGCGCGCGCCGCGACAAGGACGGTTACTACTGGATCACCGGACGCGTGGACGACGTGCTCAATGTCTCTGGCCATCGGCTCGGCACGGCCGAGGTCGAGAGCGCGCTGGTGCTGCACAAGTCGGTGGCCGAGGCCGCGGTCGTGGGATTCCCGCATGACATCAAGGGGCAGGGCATCTACTGTTATGTCACCCTCAAGGTCGGCGTGCAAGCCTCGGACGGCTTGCGCCAGGAACTGGTTGCACAGGTGCGCAATGAGATCGGCGCGATCGCCTCGCCCGACGTGATTCAATGGGCGCCGGGCCTGCCCAAGACACGCTCCGGCAAGATCATGCGCCGCATCCTGCGCAAGATCGCCGCGAACGACCTCTCCAACCTCGGCGATACCACGACGCTTGCCGACCCGTCCGTGGTCGAGGACCTGATCAAGAATCGCGCGGTCAAATAACGCACGGGTGGTGCCCGTCATTCCGTGGCAATGACGGGCTAATGCGTTAGAATAGCGCCGATTCGCGATGCGTCGAACAAGGAAAAAGTTTGAATCAACCCAGCCATAGCGCTTCGGAGAGCGACGTCCTGGTGGATATCCGGGACGTCTATTTCTCGCGCGGTGACCGGCCTATCCTCAAAGGCATCACGCTTCCCATCTACCGTGGCAAGGTCGTCGCCATCATGGGCGGCAGCGGATCGGGAAAAACGACCCTGTTGAATCTCATCGGCGGGCGCATCAAACCGGACCGCGGCACGCTGACCGTTGGCGGCCAGTCGGTGCCGGACCTCCGAACCAAGGAACTTTTTGAACTGCGCAAGCGCATGGGAATGCTGTTCCAGGCCGGCGCGCTGCTGACCGACCTTTCGGTGTTCGAAAACGTCGCCTTTCCCATCCGCGAACACACGAAGCTGCCGGAGTCCATCCTGCGCAAGGTCGTGCTCATGAAACTGGAAACCGTGGGCCTGCGCGGTGCGCGCGATCTCATGCCCTCGGAATTGTCGGGCGGCATGGCGCGGCGCGTGGCGCTGGCGCGCGCGATCGCCTTCGAACCCATGATGATCATGTACGACGAGCCGTTCACCGGACTGGATCCCATTTCCAAGGGCGTGATCGCCAAACTGATCCGCGAGCTCAACCAGTCGCTCGGCATCACTTCGATCGTGGTGTCGCACGACGTGGCCGAGACCTGCCTGATTTCCGATTATGCCTATCTCGTCGGTGACGGCCGTATCATGGGTGAAGGCACGCCAGCTGAAGTGCAGAAATCCGGTTCCGAACATGTGCGCCAGTTCATGGACGGCCTGCCGGACGGCCCGGTGCCGTATCAATATCCGGCTGACGACTACGTGACGGACCTGATGCGCGGCGCCACGTGAACACTCTTCGTATTCTGGGACGGATTGTGACCAACAGCGTCGAGCGCCTGGGAAGGGCCTCGATGTTCCTGTATGAAGTGATGCTCGGTTCGTGGGAACTCGTCCGGCGGTTTTATCTCGTCATACAACAGGTCTACGCCGTGGGGGTGCTGACGCTGCTGATCATCCTGGTTTCGGGACTGTTCGTCGGCATGGTGCTCGGGCTTCAGGGCTACAATACGCTCGTCAAATTCGGTTCGGCGAACTCGCTTGGCCTGCTGGTGGCCTTGTCGCTGGTGCGCGAACTCGGGCCGGTGGTCACCGCGCTGCTGTTCGCCGGCCGCGCGGGGTCGGCGCTGACGGCGGAGATCGGCCTCATGAAGGCCACGGAACAGCTCGCCGGCATGGAAATGATGGCGGTTAATCCGATCACGCGCGTGATCGCACCACGGTTTCTCGGGGGCGTGTTTGCCTTGCCGCTGCTGACGGCGCTGTTTTCCGCGATCGGCGTGATGGGCGGACACCTGGTGGGCGTGGGGCTGCTGGGGGTGGATGCCGGCGCCTTCTGGTCGCAGATGCAGAATGGCGTGGATTTCCACGACGATATCATGAACGGTGTCATCAAGAGCGTGGTGTTCGGCGTTGTGGTTAGCTGGATAGCGGTATTCGAGGGCTATGACGCGGTGCCGACCTCGGAGGGCGTGGCGAGCGCCACCAACCGGACGGTGGTATATTCTTCGCTCGCCGTGCTCGGCCTGGATTTCATCCTCACTGCTTTGACCTTGGGAGAGGTCTGACATGATCAATCGGAATAGTCTGGAATTGTGGGTCGGCCTGTTCGTGGCTGCGGGCATCCTGGCGCTGGCCATGCTCGCCTTCAAGGTCGGCAATCTCACCTCGGCGGATGTCATGAACAGCTACAAGGTCACGGCGCATTTCGATAACGTCGGCGGTCTCAAGGTCAAGGCGGCGGTGACCGTGGCTGGCGTGCGTATCGGGCGTGTGTCGGCCATTGCGTTCGACAACAAAAAATATCAGGCGCTGGTCACGATGGACATCGATGGCCGCTACCAGAACATCCCCAAGGACAGCAGCGCGAGCATTCTGACCTCGGGCCTGCTGGGCGATCAGTACATCGGCATCGAGCCTGGCGGTGACGACGTCGCGCTCAAGAGCGGCGATAGTTTCCTGCGCACGCAATCGGCGCTGGTGCTGGAGAAACTGGTCGGGCAGGTGATCTTCAACAAGGCCGGAGAGAGCGCACCGGCCAAGTAGCACGCCGCCGCGAACCTTTAAGGAGCCACCAATGAAAAAAATCATCTCTTCCCTGTTGTTGATGGTTTTCGCCCTGTCCGTGCTGGCCGCCGAGGTGGCACCGGATCTGTTGGCGCGCGAGGTGACGGACAAGATCGTCGTGCTGCTCAAGGCAAACAAGAATGTCTACACCAAGGACCACAAGAAGCTTTATGCCATGGTGGATGAACACGTGCTGCCGAATTTCGATTTCCGCGCCATGTCGCGCACGGTGCTGGGGCGCTATTGGCGCACGGCGAGCGAGGAGCAGCGCACGCGTTTCACCGCCGAGTTTCGCGATCTGCTCGTGCGCACCTACGCCACCGCGCTGCTCAAGTACAACGACGAAAAGATCATCTACCTTCCGTTCAAGCTGGCTCCCGGCGACCGCACTGCGGCGGTGAAATCCGAGGTCCGCCGCACGGACGGGGGGCCGCCCATCGCCATCAACTACAGCTTCTATCGCACGGACGCTGGCTGGAAGGTGTATGACGTCACGATCGAAGGCGCGAGCCTCGTGACGACTTACCAATCGACCTATGCGGATCGGGTGCAGCGCGAGGGGCTCGATGCACTGATCGCGAGCTTGGCGCAGGACAACAAGACGGCCGCCGTAGGAAAAACCGCTTCCGACGGCACCAAGGCGGGCGATTCGAAGTGAGCGAGAACGGATTCAAGGCCCGCGACAACGGCGTGTTCGAGGTGTCCGGACAGGTGACCTTCCAGTCGGTACCGCAGTTTCTCGCCCATACCGATAAATGGCTGCAAGGCGGTACCGGCAAGGTCACGATCGATATGCATGGAGTGACGCTCGCCGACAGCGCCGGGCTGGCGCTTTTGATCGAGTGGCTGCAACTCGCGCGTTCCGCCCAGCGCGAGATCGTCTTCACCCATATGCCGGATCAAATGCGTGATCTCATCCGCGTCAACGGCCTCACGCAGGTCTTCGGTCTGACATAAGACTCGTGAAACCGCAGATGAACGCTGATAAACACGAATAATCTCAAGTCATTTCTTGATCTGCGTCTATCCGTGTTCATCCGTGGTTCCATCATTTACTTGAGCTACAGCCGTGTCCGCGATCTCCATTACAGGGCTGCATAAGCATTACCCTCGAGTCCACGCCCTTAAGAACATCGACCTGACGATCGAGCGCGGGGAATTCTTCGGCCTGCTCGGCCCGAACGGCGCCGGCAAATCCACGTTGATCAGCATCGTCGCCGGGTTGACCCGGTTTGACGAAGGCAGCGTAACCGTCCTCGGGCATGACGTGCTGACGGCTTACCGCCAGACCCGGCGCCTCATCGGCGTGGTGCCGCAGGAGCTGACGTTCGATCCGTTTTTCAACGTGCGCGAGGTACTGCGCATCCAGTCCGGCTATTTCGGGCTGCGCGATAACGATGCCTGGATCGATGAGCTGATGCAGGCGCTGATGCTGACCGGAAAGGCCGACGCCAACATGCGCGCACTTTCGGGCGGTATGAAGCGACGCGTCATGATTGCCCAGGCCCTGGTGCACAAGCCCGACGTGGTGGTGCTGGACGAACCGACGGCGGGGGTGGACGTCGAGCTGCGCAAACAGCTCTGGACCTTCATCCGCCGGCTGCACCGCGAGGGCCACACCATCGTGCTCACCACGCATTATCTCGAGGAAGCCGAGGCCTTGTGCGAGCGCATCGCCATCCTGAATCGCGGTGAGATCGTGGCGCTCGATACCAAGCGCGCGCTGCTGGCGCGCGGTATCGGTCACACCCGGCGGGTCTGCATCACCACGGCGGAGCCGTTGGGCCCCCTGCCCGAATCCCTGGCGCCGAAGCTGCGCCGGCAGGAAGGTAACCAGATCGAACTGCAACTCGACAAGAATACCGATTCGGTCATGGCGGTGCTGGATGACTTGCGCGCACGCGGCGCGGTGATCACCGATCTCAGCATGGAAGGGGCGGATCTCGAAGACGTGTTCGTCGAGTTGACGCACGGAGGCAGTGCGTGAATCCCACCGGTCTCTATACGCTGTTCTACAAGGAGATACTGCGCTTCGGCAAGGTGCTGCTGCAAACCCTGATCGCCCCGATCATCACGGCCTTGTTGTACCTGCTGGTTTTCGGTCACGTATTCGAAGGACGATTGCAGGTATTTCCGGGAGTAAGCTACACCGCGTTCCTGATCCCCGGCCTCGTCATGATGTCGGTGATACAGAACTCCTTCGCCAACAGCTCCTCGAGCCTCATTCAGTCCAAGGTGACCGGCAACCTGCTTTTCATCCTGCTCACGCCGCTATCGCACCTGGAATTCTTCCTGGCGTTCGTGCTCGCCGCCGCGGTGCGCGGCGTGCTGGTGGGGTTGGGCGTGTACCTGGCGGGAACGCTGTTTACTTCCTTGCCCGTGCAGCACCTGGGATTCATCCTGCTGTTTGCGTTCCTGAGCAGCGCCGTGCTGGGCGCGACCGGCGTGATCGCCGGCATCTGGGCGGAGAAGTTCGATCAACTCGCCGGATTCCAGAACTTCATCATCCTGCCCTTGTCGTTCCTCTCCGGCGTTTTCTATTCCATCCATTCGCTGCCGGATTTCTGGCAGAAGCTGTCCCACTTCAACCCGTTTTTCTACATGATCGATGGCTTCCGCTACGGCTTTTTCGGCGTGTCCGACATCGCGCCATGGCTGAGTCTGCTGGTCGTGGGGATTTCGCTGGCGGCAGTCTCGGGCATCACGCTGCTGATGCTCAAGACCGGTTATAAATTGCGCGACTGAATTGCCCGTTTCCGCCACCCGGCGACGCTGTATACTGCCTGCACAACTACAGGACATCCCCGTCCAGGTACCTGCCCCCAAGGCCCGTGGATGATTTGCGGGTTTTGTCATGTATCCCCAACGGGCATATCTCTTGAAATAGCGCCAAGTGGACGGATAATGAGTCAATGATGCAGCCGGAAGACATCAAGCAGATGATTGAAAGCGGGTTACCGGGCGCACGCGTGTCGGTGACCGGCGACGGCCATCACTTCGAGGCTGAGGTCGTGGCCCGGGAGTTCACCGGCAAGGGCATGTTGCAGCGGCATCAGATCGTGTACCGCACGCTGGGTGGCAAGATGGGAAATGAAATTCATGCCCTGTCGTTGCGCACCTTGGCACCGGAGGAGTGACCGCCACCCATCGGTTTTGCGTCGATAGCTTATATAACGAGATACGAGGTTTCACATGAGCATACAGGACAAGATTCGTCAGCAACTGAGCAGCGACAAGATCGTGCTCTATATGAAGGGTACGCCCCAGTTCCCGCAATGCGGGTTTTCGGCCAAGGCCACCCAGATGCTGGGTGCGTGCGGGGCGAAATTCACGACTTACGACATATTATCCGACCCGGAAATACGCCAGGGCCTCAAGGAATACTCCCATTGGCCGACCTTCCCGCAGCTGTACGTGAACGGCGAACTGGTCGGCGGCTGTGATATCATGACCGAGCTGTACCAGAAGGGCGAACTCCAGAAGCTGGTTACCCAGGCGCAGGTTTGAGCGCCGGTAATCCCGACCGGACAAGGCCGCCTTCTGGCGGCCTTTTTTATTGCCGACGATTATTCAGACATGGACAAACTGATTGTTACCGGCGGAATTCCGCTGCGCGGCGAGATCAGCATCTCGGGCGCGAAGAATGCCGCGCTGCCCGTATTGGTGGCCTCGCTGTTGACCAACGAAACCGTGAGCATCGGCAACGTGCCGCACCTGCAGGACATCACCACGACGATGGAGCTGCTCGGTCGCATGGGCGTGCGCCTCGTGGTCGGCGACAAGATGGTGATCGAGGCCGATTCGAGCCAGAACACCTCTGTGCGTGCGCCGTACGAACTGGTGAAAACCATGCGCGCGTCGATCCTGGTGCTCGGCCCCCTGCTGGCGCGTTTCGGCGAGGCCGAGGTGTCTCTGCCCGGCGGTTGCGCCATCGGTTCGCGCCCGGTGAACCTGCACATCAAAGGTTTGCAGGCCATGGGGGCGGAAATCAATCTCGAGGGCGGATACATCCGTGCGCGCGCCAAGCGTCTGAAAGGCGCGCGCATCTTCATGGATCTCGTCTCCGTCACCGGGACGGAGAACATCATGATGGCGGCCACGCTGGCGGATGGCACCACGATCATCGAAAACGCCGCGCGCGAACCCGAAGTGGTGGACCTGGCCAAATGCCTGATAGCGATGGGCGCGAAGATTCGCGGCGCCGGCACCGATGAAATAACGATTGAAGGCGTGGAGCATTTGCACGGCGCCGCACATGATGTCATTCCCGACCGCATCGAAACCGGAACGTATCTGGTCGCCGCGGCGATGACCAGCGGCAGCGTGCGCTTGCGCAACGCGCGCCCGGATCTGTTGCAGGCGGTGCTCGAGAAACTGCGCGAGGCCGGCGCCGTGATCGAAACCGGACCGAACTGGATCAGCCTCGACATGCAGGGCAAGCGTCCGAAGGGCGTGACGCTTCGCACCGCGCCGTACCCGGCGTTTCCGACGGACATGCAGGCGCAGTTCATCGCGCTGAACGCGATCGCCGAGGGCAGCGGCACGGTGACGGAGACGATCTTCGAGAATCGCTTCATGCACGTCTACGAACTTCAGCGCATGGGTGCGAGCATCGACATGGAAGGCAACACCGCCATTGTGCACGGCGTCAAGAGCCTGAAAGGCGCGCCGGTCATGGCGACCGATCTGCGCGCCTCCGCGAGCCTGGCGTTGGCGGGACTGGTGGCGGATGGCGAGACCATCGTCGATCGCATCTATCACATCGACCGCGGTTATGAATGTATCGAAGAGAAGCTCGCCCAGCTGGGTGCGCGCATCCGGCGCGTGCCGGGAGAACTCGCGGCGCGGGCGGCGCGGAAGCAGTCGGCGTGAACCATGACCACGGCGCTCAATATCGCTCTGTCCAAGGGGCGGATCCTGGAAGAGGGTCTGCCGCTGCTTGAACGCGCCGGTATCCGACCCACGGAAAACCCGCTCACAAGCCGCAAGCTCATTCTCGATACCAACCTGCCGGACGTGAAGCTCACGGTCATCCGTGCCGCGGACGTGCCCACCTACGTGCAATTCGGTGCCGCCGACCTCGGTATCGCGGGCAAGGATGTGCTGATGGAATACGACGGCGACGGCCTGTATGAACTCATGGACCTCAAGATCGCCCGCTGCCGCATGATGGTGGCCGAGCCGGCGAGCCTGGCCTCGCGCGACGATCCTCGCAGCTGGACGCGGCTGCGCATCGCGACCAAATACGTCAAAACCACGCAACGGCACTTCGCCGCCAAGGGTATTCAGACCGATATCATCAAGCTCTACGGCTCGATGGAACTCGCCCCGCTCGTGGGTCTTTCCGACCGCATTGTCGACCTGGTCGATACCGGTAATACACTGAAGGCCAACGGCCTGGTCGAGGTCGAGCACATCGCCGATATCAGCGCCTGGCTCGTGGCCAACAAGGCCTCGATGAAAATGAAACACCAGGCGCTGAAGAATCTCGTCGGTCAGCTGCAGCGGGCCGTTGCTTGAGCCTCCCATGAGCGCGCTCAAGCTGCGTCTGCTGAATACGCGCGTTGACGGGTTCACCGCCGACTTCGAACGGCTGCTCGACCGTGCCCACGCGATCGATCCCAAAATAGAAACCACGGTGCGGGACATCGTCGCGGACGTGCGCGCGCGCGGTGACGCGGCGGTCGTGGAGTACACGCGCCGCTTCGACCGGCGCGAGGTCGCCAGCGTGGCGGAACTCGAGGTGTCGCGCGCGCGCCTGCGCGAGGTGTCGCGCGCGGTTACCAAGGAACAGTACGAAGCGCTTGCCAACGCCGCGGAGCGCATTCGTGCCTACCATGAACGTCAACGCACCGATTCCTGGACCTACACCGAACCCGACGGCACGCTGCTCGGTCAACAGGTGACGGCGCTCGAGCGCGTCGGGCTTTACGTGCCGGGCGGCAAGGCCGCCTATCCTTCGTCCGTGCTCATGAACGCGATACCGGCCAAGGTCGCCGAGGTGCCGGAACTCGTCATGGTAGTGCCCGCGCCAGAGGGAACGCTCAGCGAGATGGTGCTCGCCGCGGCCTACCTCGGAGGAGTGGATCGGGTGTTCACCATCGGCGGTGCGCAGGCGATCGCGGCACTTGCTTACGGCACGCAGACGGTTCCCCAGGTGGACAAGATTGTCGGTCCGGGAAATGTGTATGTCGCCACCGCCAAGCGGCTCGTCTATGGCGTGGTGGACATCGACATGATCGCCGGGCCGTCCGAGATCGTGGTGTTGTGCGACGGCAGAACCGATCCCGAGTGGATCGCGATGGACCTGTTTTCGCAGGCGGAGCACGATGAGGACGCGCAGTCCATCCTCATCAGCCTCGACGAGGCGTTCACGCTGAAAGTGCTCGCGGCCATCGAAAAACTTCTGCCCGGCATGGAGCGGCGCGAGATCATCCGGGCCTCGCTTGAATCGCGCGGGGCACTGATCACCGCCGGTAGCCTCGATGAGGCGCTTCAGCTCGTGAACCGCATCGCGCCGGAACATCTCGAGCTCTCGGTGGAAAATGCCGCGGAAACGGCCAAGCGCGTGCGCCATGCCGGCGCGATTTTCCTCGGCCGCTATACCGCGGAGGCGGTGGGCGACTACTGCGCCGGGCCGAACCACGTGTTGCCGACCTCCGGTACGGCGCGGTTTTCCTCGCCGCTCGGCGTGTACGATTTCCAGAAACGCACCAGCCTGATCCAGTGTTCGGCCGATGGCGCCTCGGTGCTGGGCAAAACCGCCTCGGTGCTGGCGCGCGGCGAAGGCCTGACGGCGCACGCGCGCTCGGCGGAATACCGGATTAAAAAATAACTTGAACCGCCAAGAACGCCAAGTGAATCAAAATTCTTTTTAGTTCCTGTCTCTCTTAGCGTCCTTGGCGTACTTGGCGGTTGAGCTTCTTATATGACTGGTTCATTGGACGAAAAAATAAAGAGATGGGTGCGGCCCGAAATCCGGGCGCTCAAGGCTTATCACGTGCCCGATGCCTCCGGGCTCGTCAAGCTCGATGCCATGGAAAATCCCTATTCGTGGCCGGAAGATGTGCGGCGTCAATGGATGGAAGTGCTGCAGGGCGTTGCGCTCAATCGTTATCCCGATCCCGATGCCCATCGTATACGCGAACGTCTGCGCACGACGCTCGACGTGCCGGCCGGCATGGAGCTTATTCTCGGCAACGGATCGGACGAACTCATCCAGACGACCCTCATGGCGGTGTCGAATCCGAATGCCGTTGTACTCGCGCCCACGCCGACCTTTGTCATGTATGAAATGATTGCAACTTTCACCGGCATGAAGTTCGTGGGCGTGCCGCTCCAGCCGGATTTTTCGCTCGCTATGCCGGCCATGCTCAAGGCCATCGAAACGCACAAGCCGGCAGTGATTTTTCTGGCGTATCCGAACAATCCGACGGGGAATTTGTTTTCGCGCGAGGATGTCGCGCGCGTGATCGAAGCATCGCCGGGGCTGGTCGTGATGGACGAGGCCTATCACGCTTTCGCCGACCATTCCTTCATGGACCGGCTGGGAAAACATGACAACTTGCTGGTGATGCGCACGCTGTCGAAGCAGGGGCTGGCAGGCTTGCGCCTGGGCGTCCTCGCCGGTCCCGCGCCGTGGCTGGCGGAATTCAACAAGGTGCGTCTTCCGTACAATATTGGGAGCCTCACGCAGGCGAGCGCGGAATTCGCGTTGACGCACTTGGCCTTGCTGGATGAGCAGGCGCGGCAGATACGCCAGGACCGGGAGCAGCTGTTTCAGGCGCTTAGCCGCCTGCGTGGCGTGCAGGCTTGGCCCAGTCAGACCAATTTCATCCTGTTCCGGGTCGAGAAGCGCCATGCGGACGAGGTTTTTGAAAGCCTGCGCGCACGCGGCGTGCTCATCAAGAATCTGAATTCCTCCAGTGGCATGCTCAAGGGCTGTCTGCGCGTGACCGTCGGCACGCCTTCGGAGAATGATGCCTTTCTCAAGGCGCTTGAGGCGGCGCTGTGATTCGTCTATGGTTTGCGTGTGAAATCCTCTAAACGAACAAAATCCCGTTCCCCCCGGGGCAAGTCTGCGTCCGGCCGGCGCGCCGAGGTGGCGCGCAACACCAAGGAAACCCGGATCACCGTTTCCGTGAACCTGGATGGCAGCGGCGTGACCCGCATCGATACCGGCCTGCCGTTTCTCGAGCACATGCTGGAGCAGGTGGCCCGGCACGGGCTTATCGACATCGCCCTCGAGGCCAAGGGCGACCTGCATATCGACGCGCACCACACGGTGGAAGACATCGGCATCACGCTGGGTCAGGCGATCGCCAAGGCGGCGGGCGACAGGAAGGGCATCCGCCGTTACGGCCATGCCTATGTACCGCTCGACGAGGCACTGTCGCGCGTGGTGATCGATTTCTCCGGGCGTCCCGGCCTGGAATATCACGTGGATTTCCCGCGCTCGCGCGTGGGCGAATTCGACGTGGATCTGGTGCACGAATTTTTCCAGGGATTCTGCAAT
>NZ_JBGQKW010000045.1:0-21379 GCF_041499725.1 Sulfuricaulis sp. | reverse complement strand
GCAGCGTCAGCCGCGTGCCCATCACGCGCGCGCGGTACTGCTCCACGAAATGAAACAGGTTGAGCAGGATCAGCGCGATCAGCAGCACCACGCCGAGGATGTTGACGAGCAGCAGCACCGAATACATCCGCCCGAACAGCGTCGAGTTCTGGGCGGCGGCATTCATCATGATGAATGCCGCAATCAGCAGCACCGACAGCACCGCCAGCGGCGTCACGCCGGTGACGTAGCGGATGACGTAGCGGTTCAGCGCACTACTTTCCATGAGGTCCATCCGCTGTTGAGATGCCAGGCGAACGAGGTGTAGGCCACCGGCCGCAGCGGCGTGGGCAGGGCCTCGATGTCGAGGCTCACGCGGATGTCGGCGGAATAAGCGCCTACGGACGGCGCTTCCGGAAGCGCGAGCTTGAGGTCGCTCAGGGAGCCGAGCTGCTTCAGCGCCTCCTGCTGGGTGAGCAGGCTTTCCCGCGTTTCCGCTTCGCCTTCACCCGCGCTGACCAGGTACTGGCCCGAGAGCGCGTGATACTGGATGCGGCGGCGCAGCGTCCAGGAAGCGATTTTTTTGTCCCACAGGTAACGGCGCTGGTGATACAGGCGGACGTCGATGACCACCTCAAGCGGAATGCCCTTGGCCAGTGCTTCTTCCACCTTGGGGCTCAAGCCCAGATCGAGGTTGCCGCCGAATGTCAGCGACTGCTCGGTGAATTTCGGCTGTATGTCCGCGACCTTGAAGTCCGCCGCGGCCTCGCCGAGCCATGCCAGCGCGAGCGCCGCCAGCGCGAATCGCCGCCAGTCAACTTTTATGGATACACGCATAATAGAAACCGTCCATGCTCGCTTCTCCCGGCAGAATCTGTCTCCCCACCGCCCGCGCCCGGCCGGCGCTCATCGGCAGCATGACCTCCCGCGCCTCGGGATGACGCACGAGAAACGCTGACAGCTGGTTTTCGTTCTCCACCGCCAGGATCGAGCAGGTCACGTACAGAAGCTTACCTCCGGGCTTGAGCAAGGGCCACAGTCCCTCGAGGAGACGCGCCTGCGTCGTGACGAGTTTGGGCAGGTCCTCAGGGCGTCGCCGCAGCTTGATGTCGGGATGACGGCGGATCACCCCGGTCGCCGAGCATGGAACATCCGCGAGTATCCGATCGAACGGACGCCCGTCCCACCAAGCCGCCGGGTTCGCCGCATCGCCGGTGATGAGCTTCGCGCTGAGGCCCAGACGTGCGAGATTATCTTCAATCAAGGCCACGCGCGCCGGTTCCTTGTCGAGCGCCATCAGTTCGGCGAGCTCCGACGTGTGTTCGAGCAGGTGGCCGGTTTTGCCGCCCGGTGCGGCGCAGGCGTCGAGCACGCGCTCGCCGGGTTGGGCGTCGAGTAGCACCGCCGCGAATTGCGCGGCCGCATCCTGCACCGAGACATCGCCATGGGTGAATCCGGGCAACTCGCTCACGGCCACGGGTCTGTCCAATAACACTGCGGTATCGGTCAACGGCATTGCCTTGGCGGCGATGCCGGCTTGCACGAAGCGCGCGAGATATTGATCGCGTGTCTGACGGCGCTGATTGACCCGCAGTACCAGCGGCGGGCGCTCGTTATTGGCGATGAGAATTTTTTCCCAGTCCTCGGGCCAGTCGCGGCGGATTTCCTCGATGAGCCAGAACGGATGGCTGAAGCTGGCCGAGGGACTGGCGGCGACGGCCGCCTGAGCGCGCGCTTCCTCGCGCAAGTAGGAACGCAGGCAGGCGTTGAGAAAATTTTTCGCCCAGATTTTTTTCAGTTCCGCGGCCGCTTCTACCGTCTCGGTCACGGCCGCATGTCGCGCCACGCGCATATGCCGTAGTTGATACAGCCCGACCAGAAGCAGCAGGTGGATATCCCGATCTTTTTCCTTGAGGGGCTTATCGAGGAAGACTGCCGCCACGGCCTCCAGCTGATGGAACCAGCGCAGCACGCCATAGGCTATCTCCTGGATGAGCGCCGCGTCGTTTTTTTGGTTATCCGGCAGTGTCACCAGGGATTGCGCCAGCGCGGTGTCGAGGTAGCGTGAATGCACGGCCACCTCCTCCAAAACTTTTGCCGCCACGGCGCGCGGATTGCTCCGTGCCGCACCGGCGTGCCTAGCTGGCCGGGGTGTTGTGCGCTTCATCGCCCATCCGGTCGCCGGCCGCGAGCGGATGGCCGTTCAGAAAGTCGCCCGCCGTAAGAATTTTTCCGCCCTCGGCCTGCAATCGCGTGATAGTGAGCACACCCTCGCCGGTCAGTACGCACACGCCGCCGGCCTCGGCCTGCACGACCGTGCCCGGCACGCCCGGTGTATTTTTTTTCACCAGCGGTCCGGCCTCCCACAGGCGCAAGGTTTTGCCGCGCCAGGTTGTGCTCGCCACCGGCCAGGGAACCAGCGCGCGGATCTTGCGATTCAGCACGGCCGCAGGCTGTGTCCAGTCGAGAGCGCTTTCCTCCTTGCGCAGTTTTTTGGCATAACACGCGCGCGAAGTGTTTTGGGGTTGCGGTCTTATATCGCCGCGCGCGCGACGTTCCAGCGTGCTGATTAGCGTGTCGGCGCCGAGTTGCGCCAGGCGGTCGTGCAGGGTCTGCGCCGTGTCGTTGTCGTGTATAGGCAGGCGTGCTTCCGCTAGCACCGGCCCGGTGTCGAGCCCGGCTTCCATCTGCATGATGCTCACGCCGGTGTCAGCGTCTCCAGCCTCGATCGCGCGCGGGATCGGCGCGGCACCGCGCCAGCGCGGCAGCAGCGAGGCGTGAACATTGATGCAACCGTAACGGGGAATGGCAAGAATGGATTCCGGAAGCAACAAACCATAGGCGATGACGATTATCGCATCGGGGGCGTCGACGCGAAGCCGGCCTTCCTCGCCGGTGAGTTTTTCCGGCTGGCGGATTTCAATGCCGTGCTTCTGCGCGCACTGTTTGACCGCGCTCGCCATCAGCTTGCGTCCGCGTCCGGCGGGACGGTCCGGTTGGGTATACACGGCACGAATGACATGGCCGGCGCGAAGCAGTGCCTCGAGCGCGGGAACGGCGAAGGCGGGTGTGCCAGCGAAAATCAGATTCATGGACTGAAAATAGACAGGATCAACAGAATTACTCAGGGTTCACAGTATATTCGTGCTGATCGCGCGTTACATCGCGATCCGCTCGCCGCCGTGCACGTCACATAGCGGGTAGGCATGTGGGTGTTTTAAAGTTTGAACCGCAGCTTTCCTACGGCAGTCTCCGCCCTCGGCGGTCGTCCTTCCCCCTGCTCACGTTCGCGCTTTTCCAGTTTCTTGCGGATGCGCGTTTGTTTCAGGCGCGAGAGATAATCGACGAAAACCTTGCCGTCGAGGTGATCGATTTCGTGCTGGATGCAGGTGGCGAGCAGGCCTTCGGTCTTGAGTTCAATCGGATTGCCATCGCTGTCGAGTGCCCGCACGTGGATGTAGTTGGCGCGCGTGACCGGTTCGTAGATGCCGGGTACGGACAGGCAGCCCTCTTCGCGCTCCTGTTCGCCGTCACGGGACAGAATCTCCGGATTGATGAATACCTGCAATTGGTTGCGTGTTTCGGAAATGTCGATGACGATGACGCGCCAGGCTTCGTTGACCTGAATGGCGGCAAGGCCGATCCCCGGTGCCTGGTACATGGTCTCGGCCATGTCATCCACCAGCCGACGGATATCGTCAGTTACCTCCGGTACCGGGTTGGCCTTGCGGCGCAGGCGCGGGTCGGGGTAGTGCAGAATGGTGCGTACGGTCATGGAACTAAAGTGACAAAAGCCGGTTTACTTCCTGCTGCCAAGTCAGTTTATTATCGGTCTGGATGCTACTGAATAACAAGATAATTTGGCCATAAAACCACCTTGGCTTTGCGCCCCGGCATGGACTACACTCAAAACGTTATCAGACTACACGGAATGTGGACGAATGTCGCCTAAGCACCTATCGGGACCCGGTTTTTTCCTTCTTATTATTGCGTCGTTTCTGACCACCGCGAGTCTGGCGCGTGCGGATGAGGTTCAGCTCAAACCTGACCATCCCGAGCGTTATACGGTGGTCAAGGGCGATACCTTGTGGGACATCTCGACGCGATTTCTGAAAAGCCCGTGGCATTGGCCGAAAATCTGGAAGATCAACGACCAGATCAAAAATCCGCATCTGATTTATCCCGGCGATGTGATCGTGTTTCGCATGGTCGATGGCAAACCGGAACTGAGCGTGTTGCGCAAGGAAACGGTTACCGCGCCGGGATTGCCCTCGTTGCCTGAAAGCGCCAAGGCGCGGGAGCCGGCAGCCGCCACCACACCCGCCGATGAGCGCACTGTCAAATTGGGGCCGCAGGTGCACAGCGAGGCGCTTGATGCGGCCATTCCCACGATTCCGCCCAATGCCATTCTGCCATTTCTCACGCGCCCGCTGGTGGTTGGTGAAGATGAGCTTGAGCAGGCGGGTTACATCACTACTGGACTCGATGATCGTATTGCGCTCGGCAACGGCAGCCAGTTCTATGCCCGCCGCCTGAAGGACGAGGGCCCGGAGTATTACCAGATCGTGCGTCTTGGCAATCCCATCCGCCATCCCGAAACCGGGGAGCTGCTGGCGTACGAGGCCGTGTATCTAGGCAATGCGCGTCGGCTCGAAACCGGCGACCCGAGCAAGCTCGTGGTCACCGAGGTCAAGCAGGAAATTATTCCGACCGACCGACTGGTGGAAGCGCCCAAGAAGATATCCCTGCCTTACTATTACCCGCACGCACCCAAGACTCAGGTAGAGGGGAGAATCGTTTCGGCCCTGAATGCCGTGGCCGAGATCGGCCCCTTAACGGTGGTCGGCATTACGCTGGGCACCCGCGAGGGCATCGAGGAAGGCAATGTGCTGCGCGTTATGCGTCATGCCGGTAAGCACAAGGATCCGGTCACACGCGAGCGCTACAAACTGCCGGATGAAGAATCGGCGCTGGTGATGGTCTTCCGCACCTACGAGAAAATGAGCTACGCGCTCGTCATGACCGCCACCCAGCCGGTGCACATGTTGGACGCGGTTATCACGCCCTGACGTAATTATTGTCTGATGGAGTAGACTGCGCGCCATGGCCGGCGCGTCGACGCAGATTTTCGCCCTCGATACCTTTGTGCCGTGGCTCGCGCTGCGGCGCCTGCCCGGCGTCGGCACCCGCACCCAGTTCGATCTGCTCGAACACTTCGGGTCGATCGAAGCTATTTTTTCCGCCAGCCGCGGCCAACTCGAAAAAGCGCTCGTCGGAAAGAATGAAGCGATCGACGCCCTTCTTGCCGGTCCCGATGAGAAAATACTCAAATCCGAACTCGAATGGCTGAGTGAACCCGGCCATCACCTGCTGACCTGGTCAGACCTCGATTACCCTGTGCTGCTGCGCGAAATCCCCGACCCGCCACTGGTGCTTTATATCGCAGGGGAGCGGCAGTTGCTGTCAGCCCAGCAACTGGCGATCGTGGGCAGCCGCAATCCCACGCCCATGGGCCGCGAGAATGCGCGCGCGTTCGCCAAAAGCCTGGCCGGGGCGGGGCTGGCGATCACCAGCGGCATGGCGCTGGGCGTGGACGGCGCCGCGCATCGCGGCGCACTTGAGGCCGGCGGGAAAACTATCGCGGTGGCCGGCACCGGGCTCGATCGGGTGTACCCGGCGCGGCATCGCGACTTGGCGCACGAGATCGTCAAACACGGCGCGCTCGTGTCCGAATTCCCGCTGGGCACGCCGCCGTTGCCTGAAAATTTCCCGGTGCGTAACCGCCTTATCAGCGGTCTTTCCCTGGGCACGCTCGTGGTCGAGGCGGCACTGCAGAGTGGCTCGCTCATCACCGCACGCATGGCGAATGAACAGGGACGCGAAGTATTCGCTATTCCCGGTTCGATCCACGCCCCGCAAGCGCGTGGCTGTCATGCACTCATCCGCCAGGGCGCCAAGCTCGTGGAAACCGCGCAGGATATTCTCGAGGAGCTGGGTCCGTTGGCCGGCGTGGCACTTCAGGTCGCGCATGAAAACACACCGCCGCCGCGGTTGAATTCAACGATGGTAACGTTGCTGGAACATATCGGTCATGATCCGGTCAGTATCGATACTCTGATCGAGCGCAGCGGATTGACGGCGGATGCCGTTTCCTCCATGCTCTTGCAAATGGAGCTGAACGGACTAGTGTCGAATTGTCCGGGTGGCAAGGTTCAAAGGATTTCCCGATAACGCGAGTAAAAGAGAGAGCGCAGCCCGCTGATGAAAGAAAATGTTTTCGATGTGCTGATGTATTTGTTCGAAAACTACATGGATGAAGGCACCGAGTTCCAACCCGATCAGGAAGCGCTTACCCACGAACTGACCCAGGCCGGTTTCCGTCGCGGCGAAATCCGCAAGGCGTTTTCCTGGCTGGATGGTCTGTCCATGCTGCGCGAGATCAGTCACGGTCAACCGCGCGCGGGAAGGCCCGCATCGATACGCCACTACACGCCGAAGGAGCAGGAAAAGCTCGACGAGGAATGCCGCGGCTATCTTCAGTTCATGGAAACCAGCGGTGTGATTGATCCGGCCACCCGCGAGGTGGTGATCGACCGGCTGATGGCGCTGGAAGTCGATGAGATCGCGCTGGATCAGCTCAAGTGGGTGATGCTGCTGGTGCTGTTCAACCAGCCGGGACAGGAATACGCTTATCACATGCTCGAGGACATGGTATTTGATGAAATGCAGGGCCATCTGCATTGATTTTCATCATTATTCAATCGTCGTCGCGACCGTTGCCTGACAGCAACTTTAGTTTCCAGGCTTGACAAGCCCCGCCTGTTATCGACAACAATTCGCCCCTGACGCAACTCCGGTGCGCGAAAATGCGCCGGGATGCAATTAATGCGACGCTAATCCCGCGCCATTTTTTTCCGGAAAACAGCGCGGGTAGCAATTAATTTTACTGAAGTAAATTTGAGTTAACTGAATGCCAAAACATCTGATTGTGGTGGAATCGCCGGCCAAGGCTAAAACCATGTCCAAGTATCTGGGCAAGGATTTTACCTGCCTGGCCTCTTACGGCCATGTGCGTGACCTGCTCCCGAAACAGGGCGCGGTGGACACGGAAAATGACTTCGGCATGAAGTACGTACTGCTCGAGAAAAACAAAAAGCACGTGGACGCCATCGTCAAGGCCATGAAAAAAGCCGACTCGCTGTATCTGGCGACCGACCCGGATCGCGAGGGCGAAGCCATCTCCTGGCACCTGCATGAAATTCTGAAAGCGGAAGACGTTTTGGACGACAAGCCGGTACATCGCGTGGAGTTTCACGAAATCACCAAGAGCGCGATCCAGCACGCGATCGAGCAGCCGCGCAAGTTGTCCGAGAACCTCATCAACGCGCAGCAGGCGCGTCGTGCGCTCGACTACCTGGTGGGCTTCAACCTCTCGCCGCTGCTGTGGAAAAAGGTGCGCCGCGGCCTGTCGGCCGGGCGCGTGCAAAGTCCGGCGCTGCGGCTGATCGTCGAGCGCGAGCTGGAGATCGAAGCCTTTAAGGCGCGCGAGTACTGGACCATCGAATCCGACCTGGCCACCAAGGGCAAAGACTTCGTCGCCCGGCTCACCCATTTCAACGGCGAAAAGCTCGAGCAGTTTTCCATCGACAATGGCGCGCGCGCCGCGGAAATTGACACGGCTCTGCAGGCCAAGGCGCAGGGCCGTCTGGAAGTGCTTTCAGTCGAGAAGAAGCAGCGTCGCCGCAACCCGGCACCGCCCTTCACTACTTCCACCCTGCAGCAGGAGGCCTCGCGCAAGCTGGGCTTCACGGCACAACGCACCATGCGCACGGCGCAACAGCTTTACGAAGGCATGGACCTCGGTCACGGGGAGGTCGTCGGTCTCATCAGCTACATGCGTACCGATGCGGTGAATCTGGCGAACGAAGCCGTTGCCGAAATCCGCGACGCCATCAAGGACCGTTTCGGCGCCGACAACCTGCCGGACGAACCGATCGCGTACAAGAACAAGTCGAAGAACGCGCAGGAAGCGCATGAGGCCATCCGTCCAACCTCGGCCGCGCGCGCGCCGGACTCGATCAAGGATCATTTGAAACCCGATCAGCTGAGGCTGTACGAACTTATCTGGAAGCGCACGCTGGCCTGCCAGATGGTGCCGGCCGTGCTCGACACCGTCACGGTGGATCTCGCCGCGGGCGAAGGCAACGTGTTCCGCGCCAACGGCTCGACCGTGGTGAAACCCGGTTTCATGGCGGTGTATCAGGAAGACATCGACGACAAGCCGGCGGACGCGCCCGAAGGTGCTGCCGAAGACGAGAAGCTTCTGCCGCCGATGGAAAAGGGCGAGTCCATCGAGCTCAAGGTCATGCGCAAGGAGCAGCATTTCACCGAACCGCCGCCGCGCTTCTCCGAGGCGAGCCTGGTGAAGGCGCTTGAATCCTACGGCATCGGCCGGCCTTCAACTTATGCCAGCATCATCTCGACCCTCGAAAGCCGCGAGTACGTGACGCTGGACAACCGCCGCTTCAAACCCACCGACGTCGGGCGCGTGGTCAACAAATTCTTGTCGGAGCATTTTTTCCACTACGTGGATTACGATTTCACCGCGCGCATGGAAGACGATCTCGATGCCATCTCGCGCGGCGAGAAGGAGTGGCAGCCGGTGCTGCGGGAATTCTGGACCGATTTCAAGAATCAGGTGAAGGAGAAGGAGTCCGCGGATCGACCCGGTGTCGAGATGATGGAAGAGGAATGCCCCAAGTGCGGCAAGAAACTCGCCAAGCGGCTCGGGCGCAACGGTTACTTCATCGGCTGCACCGGTTACCCCGACTGTAATTACACGCGCAACGTGGACGACGCCGTGGGCGCCTCGAACGAACCTGAGATCGTGCCCGACCGCAAGTGTCCCAAGTGCGAATCCAACCTCGTCATCAAGCGCGGCCGTTACGGCCGGTTCATCGGCTGCAGCAACTATCCCAACTGCAAACACATGGAGCCGCTGGAGAAACCCGCCGACACCGGCGTCGAGTGCCCGGAATGCAAACAGGCGACGATGCTCAAACGCAAGTCGCGCTACGGAAAAGTTTTTTATTCCTGCGCGCGTTATCCCGACTGCAAGTACGCCGTGTGGAATCCGCCGATCAAGGAGCCTTGCCCCAAGTGCGGTTGGCCGTTTCTTTCCGTCAAGACCACCAAGCGCCGCGGCGTGGAAAAGGTCTGCCCGCAGAAGGAATGCGGTTACGCCGAGCCGTACGAGGGGGAGGTGCCGTTTGCCGAGCCCCCCAAGGTCGCCGCCGGAGCCTGATGGTGAATTTGGTTTTCATGGATTAAGCCGATTCGCTGGATGATGGCGAGACGCACCGACGTGAGGAAGCGGAGTTTACACGGCAGTAAATGAGCATTCCGAGCGACGGTGCAACGAAGCCAGCGCCGGCGCAGCGGCTTAATCAGGCGGTGATGAACATTTTTATCGCCGCAATCACGAGTACCACGCCGAGCAGTTGACGCAGCCGCACCGGCGCCAGCCGTCGCACGGCCAGTTCCGATCCCACGAGCGCGCCCCCCAGCGCGGCGAGCATCATCCAGAGCAGGCCGCGTGGCAGGGTTGTCCCCGCTGAAAACAGTCCGGCCAGTCCCGCGACGGAGTTGATCAGGATGAACGCCGCCGAAACCGCAGCGGTCGTGCGCATGTTGGTCCAGCGCAGGAACAATAGTAGCGGGCTCAGGAAAATCCCGCCGCCGACACCGGTCAGTCCCGAGACAAAACCGAGAACCGCGCCCACCGGCAGAGCCAGTCGCAAGCGCGGTGCGGCGCGTGTCGGCGGCTCGTGACTGGTCAGGAGCAGGCGCCACGCGGCCACCAGCAGCGTGGCGCCCACGAGGTATTGATACGTGCGGTTGTGCAGCTGCCAGGCGCCGCCGATAAACGCTGTGGGCACTGACCCCAAGGCAAACGGCCAGAATAGGCCGGCGTCGAAAAAACCGGCGCGCCACAGGCGCGCGAATACCAGTCCCGCGACCACGATGTTCATGACCAGCGCCGAGGGTTTCATGAGCGCGGCGGAAACGCCGAAAAGCGCCATCGCCGCCAGATAGCCGGAAGCACCGCCGTGGCCAACCGAGGAGTACAGTGCGGCGGCGGCGGCGATAGCGGCGAGCAGCCACAGGAACAAAGTCGGATCGAGCGATTCCAAGTATCAGTTCTGTGGCAGGATCGAGTGGGACGTGCTAGAAATCATGCGATGTTTGCGATGTTTTTGACAAGATATCTTATCCTGATTTTCCGCGCGAAAAAAACCGTGGGCACGATGTTTTTCGCCGCGTTGGGCTGTCTGTTGACATCCTGTCTCAGCACGCCGCCACGGCCGGGCATCGGCGCACCGGTGCCGTGGTCGGCGCTGCCTGGCTGGCAGGAAGACCGGCTCGCGCAGACATGGCCGGCGCTGCTCAACAGTTGCCGGAAAATGCCGGCGCGCGACGCACGTTGGCAGACGCTCTGCACCGATGCCGCATTGTTTCCCGATCCTGACGACGAGACCGCGCGCGCGTTTTTCGAAACGCGATTCATCGCGCATGAAGTGGCCGCTGGCAACGGTAATACCGACGGTTTGATCACCGGCTACTACGAACCCCTGGTGCACGGCAGTCTGGTGAAAAACGGGCGCTTCCGTTTTCCGTTGTTCGGCCGGCCGGATGATCTCGTGACCGTGGAGTTGGGCGAACTCTACCCCGAGCTCAAGGGCAAGCGCCTGCGCGGCCGGCTCACCGGTCAGCGTGTCGTGCCTTACTACAGCCGCGCCGAGATCGACAAAGGAAAACGTCCCTCGCAAGATAGCGTGATCGCCTGGGTAGACGACCCGGTGGCGCTGTTTTTTCTCGAGATTCAGGGCTCGGGCCGCGTGCAGTTGCCGGATGGCCGGATATTGCCCGTGAGCTATGCCGAGCAGAACGGTCATCCTTATGTTGCCATCGGGCGCACGCTCGTCGAATCCGGCGCGCTGAAGCTCGAGGAGGCGACCATGCCGGCCATCCGCGCTTGGCTCGCCGCCCATCCCGATCAGGCGCAGACAGTGCTGAACAGCAATCCCAGCTATGTCTTCTTCTCGCTGCGTGAACCCGACTCGTCAGGGCCGGTGGGGGCGCTCAATGTGCCGCTGTTGCCGGAGCGGTCGATCGCGGTGGATCCGTCGTTCATTCCACTGGGCAGTCCCGTATGGCTCGATACCGCGCTTCCGGGCAGCGAGCCCCGGCCTTACCGGCGACTCGAGTTCGCGCAGGACACCGGCGGCGCGATCCGGGGTCCGGTGCGCGCCGATCTGTTTCTCGGCTTCGGTCAGGACGCCGAACAGCTCGCCGGTGCGATGCGCCAGCGCGGCAAGCTCTATGTGCTGTTGCCATCGGCACGTTCGCTGGATTAGAACCTATCTCAAAAAAATTAACCGCCAAGACGCCAAAGGTGAGGCGGAGTTCCCACGAATGTTAAGTGATCATTCGCGCCGTTGAACGGGTGCAACGATTTCTGTTGCACCCTGGGCCGCAACATAGAAAACTTGGCGTCTTGGCGGTTCAAGATTATTTCTGTTTTTAATTTGCTTGGAGTAGTTTAGGAAGGCGCCCAGTTATTGCGCGCGCGCCACAACGTCACAACCGCCGGCGCGCGTGACCGGATAAAGCGTCAATTCGCCTTCGACCATCGCCGCCTCCGCCATCAACTGCCCCACCGCCAGGACATTGTCCCGGCGCGGCGGCGTGTGAAGATCATCCGGCGCGGATTTGAGCCACAGGCCGTGCACGAGCCCGGCGCCGGCATCCTGACGAGAGGGCGGCGCGATCAGCATTGACGACAACCAGGCATGGTCGTCCCTCTTCATGGAAGCATTCGCCGCAGCGACACCGACGACATAGGCCCATGCCTCCGGCGCCGATTGCATGGGGCGGGTGTAGTAATACGGCGCGTTTTTGGACACGGGCCGCCCGTCGATCGCCGGGTGGGCGATGGCGATGAGCCGGAGCGGTACGAAGCGCACATAACCGGCAAAAATCACGCCCACGGGATTTTTTTTGGCCAGTGCTTCCCGGAGTTGCGCGAGCGAGGTGGGCGACGAAACGCGCCATCGTTGTTCGCTCTCGATCCCGGGCGGGACGAAGACGAAACCGTTCGACTGAAAGTAACGGTTACTGATGGTAGCGTAATATTTCGGCGAACGGTTGTTGGTGTTGCGTATCCATACGCTCCCGTCCACCGCCACCGCGTCTCCCAGACCTTCCCAGCCGCCGACCGCGGCGGAACCCAGACCGAACTGCATATTCTGCGCATCGAAATATATTTCTTTCAGGGCGACTGGTACCTGCGCCTGCGCGCGCGCGGACATGTCGCCGATCACGCAAGGGTTTACCGGACGCCACCACGGCGGTCCGAAAATCACGGCGGCGAATATGCCGAGGCCGATCAGAATGCCGAGTTTTTTCACCACCATCGACACTCAGGGGGCGGCCGCCGGGTTTGACCGGTCGCCGCACATCTGCAGGAACTCCTCGCCGATCAGCGCGCGCCGCCATCCGCGCGAGAGCGCGCCGGACAGATCGCCGGCGATAAACTTCAGCAGTTCGCGGCGCGGGGCCAGCAAGGTCGCGCTGATCTTCATCTGTTCAGCGATCGCGCGTACCTGCGCCTGCAGCCGTTCGTACAAGTCCTGTTGCTGGCGATCGAGACGCTGTGGTTCTACCCATAGACGTTCGGGCGTGGATGCCTGGCCGCGGCGGATGGCATCCAGAATGTCATCACCCCATTTACGCGATGGGCCCCCGCCCATGCCGGCGATGCGGCCGAGCGCCTCCACGGTCTGCGGAGCGGTCAGGGCGGTTTCCACCAACGCGGCATCGGATGCCACCCAGCCGCGCGGCAGGTTGTGCTGTTGCGCGGTGATTTCTCGCCACGCGACGAGTTCGCGCAAAACCGTTTGTCCCGCAGGCGGCAGGTGATGTCCCTGCTTTAGACGCCGAAACGCTTCGCGCGGGTCATTGCGGTAAAGCCCGGGGTCGGTGAGCGCAGCGCATTCTTCCCGAAGCCAGTCGGTCCGACCGAGCCCCTCGAGTTTTTGCGCGAGGAATTGATGCACGTCGCGCAGGTAGCGCACATCGTCCTCGGCATAGTGCAGCTGATCCGGCGGCAGCGGGCGCGCTTCCCAGTCGGCGCGCGTGTGCAGCTTGGGAAGCTTATGACCGGTGATGGATTCCACCAGTGCGCCATAGCCGATCTGGTCATCGTAACCACAGAGCGAGGCGGCGATCTGGGTGTCGAAGACAGACAGAGGTGGCGTACCGCGGATATCGGCGAACACTTCCAGGTCCTGGCGCGCGGAGTGGATGGCCTTGAGCACGCGCGGTGCATAGATCACCTCAAGCAGGGGCTCGATTGTCGGCAACGCCAAGGTGTCGATGCAGGCGATGATATCCGGTGTGGCTACCTGCACGAGGCACAGGCGCGCGTAGTACGTCCGCGTGCGCATGAATTCCGTATCCAGCGCCAGCCACGGCGAGTCGCGCAGCTGTTCGCACAGACGCGCGAGTGCGGTCGGGTCCTCAATCAACGTTTCCGGAGTAAAAGAAGCCCTGCCCGCTTCACTCATTCGTTCTGTCATAAACCCTCACCCTCATTAGGTTTCCGCCAGGGTGCGCGAGAATCTTGCGCCCCCGTTCGACGGCACGAATGCACATTAAGTGCATTCGTGACAGCCCCGTCTCATCTCCCGCCTTCGCGGGAGAGGGAGGCGAGCCGGATGCGCTTCGCGCATGCTCATTTAAGACTGGAAGCCCTACTCGCCGCGCTCGTTCGTCCAGTCATGATCATGAAGTGTATGCATTTCCCGGGAGACTCCCAACTGGGGCAAGAGGCGGCTTTTGGTTTATGATTGGGCCATGAGCCGGCGAGGGTATCAGGCGTGCAGCAGAAAATCAGCGTGGACCGCCGGCGCCTTGTTCCTGTTCGGCCTCGCCGGCTGTGAACCGTTCTGGAACGCGCCGGAAGGCCGCGCGCTGGATTTCGCCGAGGCTCTGGTGACCACGCCGGCGGACATGCAAAAATTGCGTGACATAGCCAATCTAGCCCCCGAGCGTAATCCTGAAGACCTGCTCGATGGCTTGTCCGTCCGGGTGGCGCTGGATTTTCTGCGCGCCAAGCAGGCCCAGGGCGTGGAATTGAAGTTCGCTCTGGGCGAGGCGAGGCATATCGATGCCTTGCGACGCGCGGTCTCGGTCCGTGTCAGCTACCTGCAACCGGGGACGCCTGCGAACAGCGAAGTTCGCATGCAGGTTCAGATCGAGAAAGACGATCAGGGCCGCTGGCGCATCACGCGTGTAACGGGCGATAACTGAAAGTCGGTATTTCGAATCCATGCCGCTGAAAATATTCTTGGGTCTCTGTCTGCTGCGCGCCAATCCGCAGGACCTGCCGACGTCCAATCGCTTGATGCTGGCAACGCTCATCGCCTATGGACTGGCCGACGTCATCGGTGTGCTCGATATGCTGTCGCTCGACAGCGCCGCACTGGCCGCCACCGTAGACACGCTGCTGTTGATCGTGGCGACACATTTGGCGCTACGCTGGCGTAACGCGGAAAACCGGTTTCCTCAGACACTCTCGGCCCTGGCCGGCTGTGGCGCCCTGCTCTCGTTGCTGGCCTGGGCGACCGCCGGCCTGACCCGGGAGTGGTTACCGCCGCCGTGGGTATGGGTGCCCTTTCTTCTGTGGTATACCTTGGTCTTCGGTCACGTGTTGCGAAATGCTCTCTCTCTGGCTTTGCCGGCGGGCGTGGCCGTGAGTCTTCTGTATATAATCCTGTCCATGGGCGTGACCGGCCTGTTCGTCATTGATCCGGCACGATGAAATTGTTACGGAGGCACAGAAACATCTTTGAAAACCGCACGGTCTTCCTTCAGGAGATTCGTGCCGGATCGATAAAAATGATCGTATGATAGTCGGATTATTCAGGCGGCAAGACAACTTTGGTCCAAGGCCATGGTGGAAACGACCGAACGTACATGTTCAAGTTGTTTCATGCCGTCTCAATAATCCTGCTCCGGTGACAAATTAATGCGCATTCATATTCTGGGTATCGGTGGAACCTTCATGGGCGGTATAGCATTGCTCGCGCGTGACCTGGGCCACGAGGTATCCGGCTCGGACGCCAAGGTCTATCCGCCCATGAGCACGCAGCTCGAGGCCCAGGGCATCCGGTTGATGGAAGGCTATGAGCCGGCGCAACTCGACAGTGCCAGACCCGACCTCGTGATCGTCGGCAACGCGTTGTCGCGCGGCAACGCGTTGGTGGAGGCGGTGCTCGATCGCGGCTTGCGTTATACCTCCGGCGCGCAGTGGATCGCCGAGAAAGTCTTGCCGGGACGGTGGGTGCTCGCCGTCGCCGGCACGCATGGCAAAACCACCACCGCGGGCATGCTCGCCTGGATTCTGGAATATGCCAAGATGCAGCCCGGTTTTCTGATCGGCGGCGTGCCGGAGAACTTTGGCGTCTCGGCGCGTCTCGGCGCTGAGCCCTTCTTCGTCATCGAGGCGGATGAATACGACACGGCGTTTTTCGACAAGCGTTCGAAATTTGTCCATTACCGTCCACGCACCGCGATTCTGAACAACCTTGAATTTGATCATGCCGATATTTTTCCCGACCTGGCCGCGATCGCGCGCCAGTTCCACTACTTTGTGCGCACCGTGCCCGGTTCGGGCCTGTTGGTGGTGAACGCGCAGGACAAAAACCTGTCAGAGCTGCTGGCGATGGGTTGCTGGACCGGCGTGGAGCATTTCGGCGCGGAGGACGGCTGGCAGGCCGTCCCACGCAACCCCGAGGTCAGCCGGTTCCAAGTGTTGTTTAAAAAACAGGATCAGGGCGAGGTCGCGTGGGAGCTGCTCGGGAGCCATAACGCGGCCAACGCGCTCGCGGCCATCGCCGCCGCGCGCCACGCCGGGGTACCGGTCAACACAGCGCTGGCGGCGCTGGCGAAATTCCGCAACGTCAAGCGCCGGCTGGAAGTGCGTGGCGCGGTGCGCGGCATTACCGTGTACGACGATTTCGCGCATCACCCGACGGCGATTGCCGCGACGCTTCAGGCGCTGCGCGCGCGGGTGGGCAACCAGCGCATTCTGGCGGTATTGGAATTGCGCTCTAACACTATGCGCATGGGCGTGCACCGCGATACGCTGGCCGCCGCGCTCGTGCAGGCCGACAAGGTGCTGATGCTCAAGCCCGCCGACCTCAACTGGAACCTGGACCGGGTGACGGGCGCGCTGAAAGGACGCGGGCAGGCTTATTCGACGGTGGAAGAGATCATCGTGACACTGGCCAAGGAAACGCAAGCGGATGATCACGTGTTGATCATGAGCAATGGCGGCTTCGACAATATCCACGCGCGGCTGCTCGAGCGTTTGCAGGCCCGGGTCGTGTAACCGCCGCGGATTTCTTACGCTTAATATCGATCTTACGGAGAAATGAAATGCGACGACTGATGGGTGGATGCCTGGCGATGCTGATGCTGTTTCCGGTCCTGGCCCGGGCCGAATTCACGGAAGGCCGGCAGTACATGCAAGTGCCGTTTCCGACGCCGGTCGAGACCGGAAACAAGGTCGAGGTGCGTGAGATTTTCTGGTACGGCTGTTCGCACTGCTATGTGCTGGAACCGGGACTGATGCGCTGGCTCAAGAAGCTGCCCGCGAACGCTCAGTTCGTGCGCACGCCCGCCACCGCCGCGCCGCACTGGGCGATCCACGCCCAGGCCTATTACACCTTCGAAGCGCTGGGCGCGATGGAAAAACTGCATGGTGCCTTCTTCAAAGCGGCGCAGGAACAGCCGGACGCACTCAATGATGAAAAAGGTATCGCCGATTTTGTCGCGCGTTACGGCATCGACCGCAAGAAATTCACCGAAGCCTTCAATTCCTTCGGCGTGCGCCTGAAGCTCGAGAAGGCCAAGCAGGTCAACCAGGACCTCAACATCAACTCCGTGCCCACGCTGGTGGTGGATGGAAAATATCTCACCAGCGCCGCCATGGCCGGCGGCGAAGAGGCCATGTTCAAGTTGCTGGATCAGCTGATCAGCAAAGCCGCCAAGGAGCGCAAAACGAAGGCCGCCAAACCCTGATTTCAGGGGCGGTACCTAAATGCTGCCTGCCCCAAAATCCGCCCCATATACTTCAGGGGATTCAGCTTTTCACTGCGCGCCATGGCGGACGGCCGAGGCGGACAGACCTGCTAATATAGATTTGAACTTGCGGCACATCCGGTTGCCCCGCCATTCCGCGCTGCCATGGATACAAAGCGAACGAGCCCTACCCCCGAGGATCACAGCCTGAACGCCCTGTGGCGTTCTTCGCCGCTCGCGGCGGGCAATGCCGCGTACCTCGAGGATCTCTACGAACAATATCTGCGCGACCCCGCCTCCGTGGCTCCCGCCTGGCGCCGTTACTTCGAAACCCTGCCGCGCGTGGGCGGCGTAACACAGGACATTCCGCACTCCGGGATTCGCGATGAATTCCGTCGTCTCGCGCACCAGACGCGTCCCGCGGCTGCGCCGCGCCCGCCGCCGGCCGCGGAGCCGATCGAGTCGGCGCACAAGCAGGTCAAGGTACTGCAGCTGATCAATGCTTATCGCTTTCGCGCGCATCAGATCGCCCGGCTCGATCCGCTCGGGCTCCGGGAGGCACCCAACATCCCTGAACTCGATCTGCGTCACTACGGCCTCAGCGAGGCCGATCTCGACACCGTGTTTGAAACCGGATCTCTGGTCGGGCCGCGTCAGGCCAGCCTGCGCGAAATTCTTGCCCAGTTGCGCGCCACCTATGCCGGCACCATCGGCGCCGAATACATGCACATCACCGACACTTCTGAAAAGCGCTGGGTGCAGAGCAGCTTCGAGAGCGTGCACGGGGTGCCGAACTATCCACCCGAGGTGCGCCGCAACCTGCTCGGACGACTGTCGGCGGCCGAGGGACTGGAGCACTATCTGCACACCAAGTACGTGGGGCAGAAACGTTTTTCACTGGAGGGAGCCGAAAGCCTGATTCCCATGCTGGATGAACTGATCCAGCGCGCCGGCGGGCTGGGCACGAAAGAAATCATCATCGGCATGGCGCATCGCGGACGACTGAACGTGCTGGTCAATATCCTGGGCAAAAGTCCGGCAGACCTGTTCCGCGAGTTCGAAGGCAAGGCACAGCACAGCGGCACCGGCGACGTGAAATACCACCAGGGCTTCTCATCGGACGTCGGCACCGCGGGCGGCCCGGTGCACGTGGCACTCGCTTTCAATCCATCGCATCTCGAAATCGTCGGGCCGGTGGTGCAGGGCTCGGTGCGCGCGCGCCAGGAACGACGTCGCGACCGGCTCGGAAACCGGGTGTTGCCCGTCGTGATCCACGGGGACGCCGCGTTCGCCGGTCAGGGCGTGGTGATGGAGACCTTCAACATGTCGCAGTCGCGCGGCTACTCGACCAAGGGCACGGTGCACATCGTGCTCAACAACCAGATCGGGTTCACCACCAGTCACCAGCAGGACGCGCGCTCGACGCTCTACTGCAGCGACATCGCCAAGGTCGTCGGCGCGCCGATCTTTCACGTGAACGGCGACGACCCCGAGGCGGTGTTGTTCGTCACTCAGATCGCCTTCGACTATCGCATGACGTTCCATAAGGACGTGGTGATCGATCTTTACTGTTATCGTCGCCACGGTCATTCCGAGGCCGACGAACCGACCGTGACGCAGCCGCTCATGTACCAGCGCATCCGCGCGCTGCCGACCACGCTTGCGCTCTACGCGCAGCGGTTGGCACAGGCACGGATCGCCACCGCTGACGAGGCCGCGGAAATGGGACGGGAATATCAGCAGCAATTGGAGTCCGGCGTCTGCGCCGCGCCACGTATCCTGCCCAGGGAAAAGGCGGGATACGCCTATGGTACGGACTGGAGTCCCTATATGGCCGGCCGCTGTGAGCCTGGCACCGACACGCGTGTGACCCTCGACACGGTCCGGGGCCTCACCGAGCAGATGTTGCACGTTCCGGAGGGGCTCGAATTGCATCCTCAGGTCGTCAAGATCTACGATGCGCGGCGCAAGATGGCTGCCGGCGCGCTGCCGGTGGACTGGGGCTTCGCCGAAAACCTCGCCTACGCGACGCTGCTCAAAGACGGTTATGGCGTGCGGGTCTCCGGACAGGACTCGGGGCGCGGCACGTTCTTTCACCGCCATGCAGTGGTGGTCAACCAGAAGGACGGCACGGGCTATGTGCCGCTGCGCAATCTTTACGAAGGTCAACCGCGCTTCATCGTCATCAACTCGCCGCTGTCGGAGGAAGCCGTGCTCGCGTTCGAGTACGGCTACGCCACGGCCGATCCCAAAACGCTCACCATCTGGGAGGCCCAGTTCGGCGATTTCGCCAACAACGCGCAGGTAGTGATCGACCAGTTCATCAGCTCAGGTGAACAGAAATGGAACCGCTTATGCGGCCTCACGCTGTTTCTTCCGCATGGCTACGAAGGCCAGGGCCCGGAACATTCCTCGGGGCGACTCGAGCGCTATCTCCAGCTCTGCGCCCAGCAGAACATGTTCGTGTGCGTGCCGACGACGCCGGCGCAGCTTTTTCATCTGTTGCGCCGCCAGATGCTGTGGTCGTGCCGCAAGCCGCTGGTGGTCATGACGCCGAAGAGCCTGCTGCGTCACCGGCTTTCGGTGAGCAGTCTCGAGGATTTGACGCTCGGCCGCTTCCGGCCGGTGCTGTTCGAGACCGAGGCGCTCGAGGATGCCGCCGTGAAGGAGGTCGTCCTGTGCAGCGGAAAGGTCTATTTTGATCTTGTCGAGCGGCGACAGACGCTGGGGCGACGCGACGTCGCGATTCTGCGACTTGAACAGCTCTATCCGTTTCCGGAAGAGGAATTGAAGCAGGCACTTCTGCGTTATCCCGCCGCGCATCGTTTCATCTGGTGCCAGGAAGAGACGCGCAACAAGGGCGCTTGGTACCAGACCCAGCATCGTCTGTGGCGCACGATCCCGAAGGGTGCGACGCTCGAATATGCTGGCCGGCCGACGTCCGCGGCGCCGGCCGTGGGCAGCTATCCGCTGCACATCGGCCAGCTGCACGAGCTGCTCGATCAGGCGATGGGAGCGGTGGCCAGTATTGCGACACAGGGAAAACGATGAGCACTGACATCACGGTTCCGGTTTTTCCAGAATCGGTGACCGAAGGAACGATCCTCAGCTGGCACAAACAACCGGGTGAGCTGGTCGCGCGCGGTGAGCTGCTCGCCGAGGTCGAGACCGACAAGGTGGTTTTCGAAGTCCCGGCCCCCGTGGACGGCATACTGGCCGAGATCACCACACCGGCTGGCTCCACCGTGAAATCCGGTGAGGTGGTTGGGCGTTTGGATAAATCCGCCAAGATAACGCCGAAAACGTCCCCGGTCGCAACCGAAACCGTCCCGAAGGCGGTGGTTGTCATGCCCGCGGCGAAACGATTAATGGAAGAACACGCGCTGGATGCACGCAAGGTGTCGGGTAGTGGCAAGGGCGGACGCGTGCTCAAGGAAGACGTGCAGAAACAACTCGACATAAACGAATCCGTTCCCGCGCCGGTTGCTCACAAGCCGAAACCGTCTCCCGCGGCGCCAGTGAGGACGCTCGCGGCAGCGCCGGCTGAGGCCGGCGAGCGCCCCGAGAAACGCGTGCCCATGACGCGGCTGCGCGCACGCATCGCCGAACGACTGGTCGAGGCGCAGCGCACCGCGGCGATCCTCACGACGTTCAACGAGGTGAACATGCAGCCGGTGATGGAGTTGCGCACGCGCCATCGCGAGCGCTTCGAGCAGGAACACGGCGTGCGTCTCGGCTTCATGTCGTTTTTCGTCAAGGCCGCGATCGAGGCGCTCAGGCATTTTCCCGAGGTCAACGCCTCGATCGACGACCACGACATCGTGTACCACGGCTTCTACGACATCGGCATCGCGGTCGGCACGCCGCGCGGGCTGGTGGTGCCGGTGCTGCGCGACGCCGACCAGCTCACCATGGCCGAGATCGAATCGCGCATACGGGACTTCGGCGAACGCGCGCAGAACGGACGGCTTACGCTCGAGGAGATCACCGGTGGTACCTTCACGATCACCAACGGCGGTGTGTTCGGCTCGCTGCTGTCCACGCCGATCCTGAATCCGCCGCAGGCCGCGATCCTCGGCATGCACAAGATCCAGGAACGACCGGTCGCGGAAAAGGGCCAAGTCGTGATCCGGCCGATCATGTACCTCGCGCTGTCCTACGATCACCGCCTGATCGACGGGCGCGAGGCGGTGCAGTTCCTAGTGATGATCAAGGAACTGCTGGAAGACCCGGCGCGGCTTTTGCTCGAGGT
>NZ_JBGQKW010000044.1:0-22604 GCF_041499725.1 Sulfuricaulis sp. | reverse complement strand
CTTCGCCGCCGAACTTGGCCGCCAGCACTTTGGTCAGGGCGGCGGTGAGCGTGGTCTTGCCGTGGTCGACGTGGCCGATGGTGCCGACGTTGAGGTGCGGTTTGGTGCGTGCGAATTTTTCCTTGGACACGGGATGCCTCTTTATTATCTCAATGTCAGTTGAACGTAATCTTCGAAAACCATTCGTAATAAATTCTGGAGCCCATAATCGGAATCGAACCGATGACCTCTTCCTTACCAAGGAAGTGCTCTACCGACTGAGCTATATGGGCTGATTCAAACAGCCCAGCCTAAACTGGAGCGGGTAGTGGGGATCGAACCCACATCATCAGCTTGGAAGGCTGAGGTTCTACCATTGAACTACACCCGCCTTGGATGTATTTGTTTCGTGATGAACCCGCCTCGCTCTTCTTCGCGCAGTTCATCTCGCCCCCAACCTGGTGGAGGGGGGTGGATTCGAACCACCGAAGGCAGAGCCGTCAGATTTACAGTCTGATCCCTTTGGCCGCTCGGGAACCCCTCCGGAAAAAACGAAGCCGCAAATTTTGCGTGAGCGGGCCTTGCTTGTCAACCGATATCCTTGATTTTTTACACAAACTGCCCCGATGTCGCGGTTGGTATCACCCCTGTTTCTGGCTCCGGCGGATCAAGTTGAGCGCCGACCCGGCCATGAACCAGGCAATCTGGTCCCGGGTCAGGCTGTGCAAAGCTAAAAACGTCTCCTGGCTGCCGTCGGCATGGGTAATTCGGGCCTCAATCTTCTGCCCGGGGGCCAATTTGTCGAGACCGATGAAGCTCAGCCGGTCATCCCGGCGGAGGCGATCGTAGTCGGCCGGATCGGCGAAGGTCAGCGGCAACACCCCCTGTTTCTTGAGATTGGTCTCGTGAATACGGGCAAAACTGCGCGTCAGCACCACGCGGCAGCCGAGGAAACGCGGGCTCATGGCGGCATGCTCGCGCGAGCTGCCCTCGCCGTAATTCTGGTCGCCCACTGCGACCCAGCCCAGCCCCTGGGCCTGGTACACCCGGGCAATTTTCGGCAATTCCTCGCCGGACTGACCGGTCAGGACATTGAAGCCGGTTCCGGGTTTGTCGCTGAAGGCGTTATCCGCCCCGGTAAACATGTTGTCACTGATGCGGTCCAGATGGCCGCGGAACCTGAGCCACGGACCCGCCGGGGAAATATGGTCGGTCGTGCATTTGCCGCGCGCCTTGAGCAGCACCGGCAGATTCTGATAACCCACCGTCTTGTCCACCGGCTCGAACGGCGCCAGCAAGGCCAGGCGTTCACTCTTCGGATTGACCACCACTTTTCCGGCGGCGGGATTCTCGACCGGCGCGACATAGCCGTCCCTTCCCGGATCGAAACCCTTGGCCGGCAATTCCGCGGCACTCGGCGCCTCGAGCGCGAGCACGCCACCGTTGAATTTCACGCCTGCATGAATCGGGTCGGAGTCCAGCCGTCCGGTCAGCGCATAAGCCACGACCACCTCGGGGCTGGCGATAAAAGCCAGCGTGCTCGGATTGCCGTCGTTGCGCTTCGGGAAATTCCGGTTGTAGGAAGTCAATATGGAATTCTTCTCGCCCTTGGCAATATCGGTGCGCTCCCACTGGCCGATGCACGGCCCGCAGGCGTTGGCCAGCACCGTGGCGCCGATCGCCTCGAGATCCGCGAGCAGTCCGTCGCGCTCGATCGTCGCGCGCACTTGCTCCGATCCCGGCGTGACCATGAGCGGTACGAGCGCGTGCAAGCCCTTGGCTTTCGCCTGGCGCGCGATGTGCGCAGCGCGACCGATGTCTTCATAAGAAGAATTGGTACAACTGCCGATCAGCGCCGCCTTGAGTCCGGCCGGGTAGTCGTGCGACTTCACGTCGGACGCCATCTGCGATACCGGCCGCGCGAGATCGGGCGTGTGCGGACCGACGATATGCGGTTCCAGGCTGGACAGATCGATCTCCACGACCTGGTCGTAATGTTTGCCGGGATTCGCGAGCACGTCGGCGTCGGCCGTCAGGTGCTCCGCGAGGCTCGCGGCCAGACTCGCCACTTCGGCGCGCCCGGTCGCGCGCAGATAGTCGGCCATGCGTTTGTCGAACGGAAACACCGAGGTCGTGGCGCCGAGTTCCGCGCCCATGTTGGTCACGGTCGCCTTGGCGGTGCAGGAGAGCGACTCGGTCCCCGGGCCGAAGTACTCGATGATCTTGTTGGTGCCACCGGCCACCGTCAGCATGCCGGCGAGCTTGAGGATCACGTCCTTGCCGCTGGTCCAGCCGGACAATTTCCCCGTCAGTCGCACGCCGATCAGTTTCGGCCACAGCAGTTCCCACGGCATGCCGACCATCACGTCCACGGCGTCGGCGCCGCCGACTCCGATGGCGAGCATGCCGAGACCGCCGGCGTTCGGCGTGTGCGAATCGGTGCCGATGATGAGGCCGCCGGGGAAAGCGTAGTTCTCGAGAATCACCTGATGGATGATGCCCGAACCCGGCTTCCAGAAACCCATGCCATATTTATTCGACGCCGAGGCGAGGAAGTCGTACACCTCCTTGTTCGTGCTCTCGGCGACTTCGAGATCCTTGATCGCGCCGACCTTGGCGCGGATGAGGTGATCGCAATGCACCGTCGTCGGCACCGCCGTCTCGCTGCGGCCCGCGGTCATGAACTGCAGGATCGCCATCTGCGCCGTGGCATCCTGCATCGCCACGCGATCCGGATTCAGCGCCACCGTCGTCATGCCGCGCTCCGGCAGGTCCGCATTCAGATCCGCCTTGTGCGCGAACAGGATCTTTTCCGCGACCGTCAGCGGACGGCCCACACCACGCCGCACGGCGGCCATGCGCGCCGGCAGGGACTGGTAATAATGACGCACCGTGGCGACGGCGTCGGCAGGAGTCTTTTCCATGGTGGTACCTGAAAAACTGCAAAAGGCTTTGCGCGAGGGACAATATTGTAAATCAAGGCGGGGCACCTAGGCTATGTTGCCCTCCGCTTTTCTAAAAGGGTGATGAAAAGTGAGGCATCCCCTTTTTACAGGATCAAGCAGCGTCCTATTGCCCCATTTCCAGCTTGTACCGTTGCCGCGCCGCTTCTTCCTTGAACGCGGCGTCGACTTCGCGCATGACGCTGTCCACGTCCGCCAGTTTCTCGCTGCGCTCGAAGCGCCCGGTCAGCTCGGTCTCCGGGTGTAGCTGGCCGTTCTCGTAGAGCGACCATATCTCCATGCCATAGTCGGTGGACAGGAGCTCGGGAGCAAAGCGGCCGAAGTAGGCGGTCAGGTTGTCGATGTCGCGCTCGAACATGCGGCGGGCGTTGTTGTTGCCCGCGGCGTCAATGGCTTGGGGCAAGTCGATGATGACGGGCCCTTCGCTGCCGACGAGCACGTTATATTCGGACAAATCGCCGTGGATGACCCCGGCGCAGAGCATGCGCACGACTTGCGTAATCAGTGTGCGGTGGTACTCGCGCGACTGCTCTGCCGTTAGCACCAGTTCGCTGAGCCGCGGGGCGGCGTTGCCATTGGCGTCGGTCACCAGCTCCATCAGCAGCACGCCATCAGCAAAGTTATAGGGCCGCGGGACGCGCACGCCCGCGGCGGCGAGACGGTACAAGGCGGCCACCTCAGCACTTTGCCAGGAATCTTCCTGCGCCTTGCGTCCATACCGGCCGCCCTTCTCCATGGCGCGGGCGCGCCGGCTGTTTTTCACCTTGCGGCTTTCCGTGTAACCCGCGCTCTGGCGGAAGCTGCGATGGTTGGCCTCTTTGTAAACCTTCGCGCAGCGGATATCTTCCCCGCAGCGGACCACGTAGACCATGGCCTCCTTGCCGCTCATGAGCTGACGCATGACTGCATCGACGAGACCATCCTCAACCAGCGGTTCAAGTCTTTTGGGGATCTTCATAGGCGCCCTTCTACACTGCTTCGGCGCACAATGACAGCATGGGTGGATTTTTTCGACAGAGGTCTAGGCGGAAGTGCGAAATCTATCGCAAACCGTTCGCCCACTATCTGTTCCTGTTTCATTCAACCCGTGCTTTTTTAAAGCGAATAATCTGACGCCGCGCTCTTTTAGTCGGGCGCCCTTTTTCATGGGAATCATAAATTCTTTCGGCGGAAAGCCGGGTAGCCAGTGCTACCCGTGCCGCTTTGCTCTGGACGCTTTCTTCATAAAGCAAAGCGGCTTCCGGCGCCGGGCCACGCCGGCCGGACAAGCCCAGCACCCGTACAGCGTATTCATAGGGGCCGACATGGATGCTCAATTCATCGTCAAGCCGAATAGCTTTGGCTGCTTTCACGCGCTCGCCATTCACTTTAACCTTGCCGCCCGCTACCACCGCCGCGGCCAGTGAGCGAGTTTTGAAAAATCTCGCCGCCCAAAGCCATTTGTCGATGCGGATATGGCTGCCCTTTGTTTCTGCCACGACAATTCCTGATGTTCTCAATATTTCCGATTTTACGGCAGAAACACCAAGCCCAAGCGCAATCCTCTATTCATTGTTGCCACTCACTTGTCTCCCCACGGCGCGAAACCGATGGGGCGTTTCTTCTTGGGCTCAGGCGGAGTCATGATCTGGCGGATAGCTTCAATCAACTCGGTAATGGCGTGGTCATGGGTGGTCAGCTTGCGTTCCAGTTCGTTCAATTTGCGCGCAAGCGCTTTGTTCGATGACAACATCTCACGCAGTTGCACAAAGGCCCGCACCACGAATACGCTGATCTGGACTGCGCGTGGCGAGTTCAGCACGGAAGCGGCCATGATGGCGCCGTGTTCGGTAAAAACCGGAGGTCTCTTGCGCCGCCCTCCATGGCTGCGTGTTTCCCGACTTGAAGTCGCATTTTGCGACATCAAGATTGCAAGCTCCTGATTTGTCATTTGAAAGGCGAAATCCTCCGGAAAACGATCGGCATTGCGTCTGACTTGCTCGTTAAGTCGTCTGGTCGGCACGCCGTAGAGCTTTGCCAAGTCAGCATCCAACATGACCTTCTGACCACGAACCAAAAAAATGCGGGATACCACGATGTTCCAGTGGGACCATCGAAGCTTTCTTGTCTCTAGGCGCTCCATGCCTCCCGTATTATCGTGTGTTTTAACAGCACCGGGCGCTATTCAAACATGCCTTCCACGAAGCAACAAATATCGGTTCAGGCCACTTAGAAATATGAGGTCGCAATTTGCGACCTCATAACAAATGCTCAACTTGAAGTCACAATTTGTGACTTCAAGTTTGAGGCAAGCGTGAAATGGAGCCCGCAGAGGGTCTCGAACCCCCGACATCCTGATTACAAATCAGGTGCTCTACCAACTGAGCTATGCGGGCATAAAATAGTTTCGAACATGCCGTCCATGGCGTCGCATCATGCTATCGCTCAACACCAGCCTCGCCATCCGTGGCTCGGCGCTTGGCGGCGCGAGAGTTCACTGAACTCTCGCGAATACTCCGCCTCGCCCAACTGAGCTATGCGGGCATGAATTAAAGCGCGGCATTGTAAGTATACCCCTGCGTACGGGCAACCGTTCACCGTGGCGCGTTGCCGGGCGACACCGGCGATGGCGCCGGTAGCGGAGGCGGGTTCGTCCCGGCCGGACAAGTCGTTTCCTGTGCCTGGATATCCTTCGTGCCCCAATCCGTCTGCTTCAGCTGCATGACATTTTCCGGCGACACCGGTGCGCTGAGGTCCAGCCAGGTGCGCGTGCGGTTCTGCGTAAGCGGCTGCATGCTTGCCTCCACGCCCTTGGCGGCAAGTTCGCGCACGCGGGCCGTAGCATTGGCCTCGACGGAAAACAGGCCGAGCGAGATCGCGTTGTGCCAGCCTTCTTCCTGAAACACGGCATGATCCTTGAAGCCGAGGCTGGTAAGTTCCTGACGCTTGCGTTCCGCCGCCTCCCTGGACGCGAGCGGCGGCAGGTACACGCGGTAACCAGTGATCATTTTGATTTCCTCGGCGCGGCGGACAAACCCGAGATGCAGCTCGCTCAACTTTGCTTCGGCCTGGGTGACGCGGGCCGTCTCGGCGAACGGGCCGAGGTGAAAACAAACCGGCACAGCATTGGCCACCAGTTCCGCGTTCGCGGGCGGCGACGCCTTGCGCGGTGTGGGCTTCACGTCCGGCGCGGTGAGCAGACGCATTTTCTCGGGAGCGATCGGCGCACGTGCCGCACGGTGCTCCTCGACCGGCGCCTCCTTGTACCAGCTCGCCCACATCCACAGGCCGAGATTGGCGAGCACGAACACCGCAAACAGCCATTTCAGTTTCATAAGGTATCCGCGATCCTGGCCAGGCCCTGGAGCACGAGGTCCGGAACCGGTGTGTGCGCCGCGCGCAGTCGCGCGGCCAGTGCCGGGGCATCGCCGCCGGTCAGGAAAACCCGCATCGTCTCGCCGAGCGTGCGGCGGTATTCGTCAATCAACCGCTCCACCGCGCCCGCCAAACCAAACAAGGTTCCGGCGGCAACGCCATCGGCCGTGGAACGCGCCAGACAATCGGTGGCGTCACCCTCGGTGGCAGGGATGCCAGCCGTTCCCTGCACGAGGCTGGCGCGCAACAGACGCAGGCCCGGAAAAACCGCGCCGCCGCGAAACTCGCCATCCGCTGACAAGGCATCCACCGTGACGGCGGTACCGCAATCCACCACGCACGCCGCGGAGCTGGTGAGTCCGCGCGCGCCGATCAGCGCCACCCATCGATCCACGCCGAGCTGCTCCGGCTGCCGGTAACGATTCCGCACGCCGAGCTGCTCCGCCTGCGCGCGGACAATCTGCGGCGTGACCGACCAGCGCGCCTGGACCCATTTCTCCAGTGCATGCATTCGTTCAGAGGTTGAAACGCTGCACATGACGATCTTCTGTGGGGCGTCCATGTTGCGCCACAGACTGTCCAGCAGTGACGGCATCGCGTGTTCGAGCAAGGCGGCCTCCGGGCGCCAGAGACCGGGCGCCTGCTGCGCCCATTTCAGGCGGCTGTTGCCGAGATCAATCAACAGGTTCACGTCATCGGCCTCACGCTGATCTCACCGGAATGGAACACCTGCCTGTCTTTGCCAAGGTGCACGATCAGGCCGCCGTTTTCATCTATGCCCTCGACCGTCCCGAGAAATTCCCGATCACCCTGGATCAGGCGCACGCGCCGGCCGTGATACAAGTGGCGCGACGACCATGCCTCGCGGAACGGGGCAAAACCCTTCGCCGCGAATTCCTGAAACATGCTCCGCAGATGGCGCATGACGAGCGCCGCGAGACGGTTGCGGTCGGCGGTTTCACCGAGAATGTTGCGCAGATCCACCCACGGCTGATCGATCCGCTCGGCATCCTCGCGACCGATATAACCATTTACGCCCACCCCGAGAATCACCTGTGTCGGGCCGGCCGACTCGCCCTGCACATCGGCCAGCAGCCCGGCGAGCTTGCGCCCGTCCCATAACACATCGTTCGGCCATTTGAGTCCCGTACCGTCGACGCCATATTCCTCGAGCGCTTGCAGCACCGCCAGGCCGGCGGCCAGGCTCAGTCCCGAGACAAGGCCCGGACCGCCGGGAAACTGCCAGGCCATGGAGAACATGAGATTGTGGTAAGGCGTGGCGACCCACGCACGGCCGCGCCGGCCGCGGCCGCCTGACTGCGCCTCGGCGAGGCAGACCATGCCGTTCATGGTTTTGGCGTGCGATATAAGTTCGGCGAGATGGCGATTGGTCGAATCCGTTTCGTCGAGGACGTGCAGGCGGTCGCGGAAATCCGCGGCCGCGGCACCCAGATGCTTCAGTATGCGGGAACGATTCAGCAGCGTGAGCGGCGCGTCGAGTTTGTAGCCACGCCCGGTCACGCGATGCACGTCCAGTCCCGATTGCGTGAGACGGCGGATGTTTTTGCACACCGCCGCGCGCGTGATGCCGAGCCGCTTGCCCAAATCGGTGCCGGAATGAAATGCGCCGTCGGACAGCATCCTGAGGATTTCGGCGCGCGTGCTCATGCGGAAATTGTACCCGATTACCGCCCGCCGCCATCCCCCGGAAGGCTATTTCACGAAGGTCACCGGAATGTCCGTGAGATGCAGCACCTTGGACGCCACCGAGCCCAGCAGCAGGCTTGAAACCGAACTCAGCCCCCGTGTCCCCATGACGATCTGGGCGCAGCCATGTTCGCGTGCATAGTCAACGATGGTTTCGGGCACCTGGCCGATGCCAATATGATAGGTGTGCGCCACCGGAGACTTGTCGAGCTGCTGGCGCACCGACACCAGCGCCTTCGCGCCTTCGTCGTGATAGTAGGCATTGAGCGCTTCCTGGCCGACAAACTTTTTAATATCGCCAAACGTCACCGGAGATTGCACGTTCAACACATGTGCTTCCAAAAGTACGCAGCTGATCTGCGCGAGCCGCAGTACGTAATCCACGGCCCGGTTGGAGTTCTCCGATCCATCCACGGCTACCAGTATCTTGATCATCGTCCCTCCCGTTTATTCATACAGCAATCCGCGTCACGGCTTGGAGTCCTGCTGTTCCACCGCGACCTCGACCACCGCGCGTTTCTTGCGGCGCGCAAAATATTTTCCGGCGAGCACCACCAGGACCGCGCCCAGCAGCGGGGCGAACATGTGCAGCCACAGCGCATTCGCCTCGATCCAGGGCGTCACCACCGGGTCGGTCACCGCCATCTCGCCGGCCACGTAGCCGAGCAGAGCGGCGCCCAGGGTGATCACCACGGGGAAACGTCCCATCAAGCGCATGATGAGGGTACTGCCGTAGATGATGAGCGGCATGCTGATCAGAAGACCCAGAATCAGCAAGACCACGTCACCCTTGGCAACGGCCGCGACGCCGAGCACATTGTCGAGACTCATCACCAGATCCGCGATCACGATGGTCTTGATGGCGGCGTACATGCTCGAATTATCTTTCGAATCGTCATCCCCATCGTCGTCCGGCAACAACAGCTTGACGGCGATCCAGAGCAACAGCACGCCGCCGGCGAGCTTGAGGTAAGGCTTGGCGAGTAGCATGACGGCAAAGCCGGTCAGCAGAACGCGCAATACGATCGCGCCGGCGGCGCCGAAAAGAATCGCCAGACGCTGCTGCTTTGGCGGCAAGGTGCGGCAAGCCAGGGCAATCACCACCGCGTTGTCGCCGCTCAAGACGATGTTGACGCCGATAATCTCCAGCAGCGCAATCCAGGTGTGCGCGTCACTCAACCAGGCGATCATTCACTCCTCCCGCGTCATCTCCGGTCCGGATTACGCGATATGTTTTACGTCTATTGGCGACGGTCATTCGTTACTTCACGGACTTGCCGGACATCCGCTCCACGACCTTCACGATCGCGGCGGAGTCGAGCTCGCCATCGCCGCTGCCCATGAGCGCGTTCAGGTGTTGCGCCACCAGCGCCGCGCCCGGCAGGCCGATGCCGAGCTTGTGCGCGTCCTCGATCACGATGCGCAGGTCCTTCTGATGCAGCTTCACCGTGAAGCCGGGCTTGAAATCGTTGTCGAGGATGCGCTTGCCGTGCATTTCCAGAATCTTGCTGCCGGCGGAGCCGCCCATCAGCGCCTCGCGCACCTTGGAGGCGTCCACGCCGTTGCGGCGCGCGAACGTCAGCGCCTCGCTCACGCCCTCGATGGTCAGGGACACCACGATCTGGTTGCAGGCCTTGGCTACCTGCCCGGCGCCGTGATCGCCCACGTGCACGATGTTCTTGCCCATGGCCTCGAACAACGGCCTGACCCTTTCGAAGGTCTTGGCCTTGCCGCCGACCATAATAGATAGCGTGGCGTTGATCGCGCCCACCTCGCCGCCGGAAACCGGCGCATCCAGCATCTCCACGCCGCGCGTCTCGAGCTGCTGGGCAATGCGACGCGTGGCCGCTGGCGAAATAGTGCTCATGTCCACCACGGCCTGGCCCGGCTTCAGACGCAACAGCAGACCGTTCTCGCCCGTCACGACATGCTCCACGTCCGGCGTGTCGGAAACCATGATGAAAATGATTTCGGCGTTCGCGGCAACCTCCGCGGCCGAGCCGCAGGGCTGCGCGCCTGCCTCCGTCAGCACGTCCATCGTCACCGGCCGACGCCCGTGTACCCACAGCGTGTGCCCGGCGCGGCGCAGGTTGAGCGCCATCGGCCGGCCCATGATGCCGAGCCCAATAAAACCCAGCCTCATCGCCATCGTCGTGCCCCTATGAAAAAATCGCGATGCCCCCAGTTAAAAAGGAAAAACCGCCGGTGTAAAGAGCCAATCGCGTGATTTACGTACAGTGAGAACTAAAGTTCCGGGGGGTTGCCCCGGAATCCGATCGCTTCCTCGCACCACAGCGCCACCTGCAGCAGGCGCGCGTCTTGCAGATAACCGCCGACCAGCTGCAAACCGAGCGGCATGCCGTGGGCGCCCAGTCCCGAGGGAATGGTCAGCGCCGGCACGCCGCACAGTGTCCACAGGGTGCAGAACGCGGGGTCGCCGGTATGTTCGAGCGTGGCGGGCGCCTCGCCGCGGGCGGGCAGCGTCAGCAAGGCATCGTAACGCCGCAGGAAATCGCCGAGCTCGCTCTGCAAGCGCGTGCGGCTCTCGAGTGCGGCGTAATAGGCGGCTTCGGTGATCTGCGCGCCGTTATCGATCAGACGATTGAGTTCGGCGCTCAACCGATCCCGGTGTTGCTCCTGCAGCGCGGCAAATGTCCGCGCGCCTTCGTAGTGCATGATGGTGCGGTGCACGTCGTGCGCCAGTTGAAACGCATCGGGCAGCACCGCCGCCTCTACCGAGGTGCCGGCGCGGCGCAACGTGGCAACGCTCTGAAGAAAATTTTCCTGCTGATCGGCGTCCGCGAGATGCCACGCCGGCGAGCGCACCGCCGCCAGCCGCGGTGGCTGGAACAACGGTTTGGGATCGAGGTCCTGCGGCACCAGCGCGAAGTCGGAGAGGCTGTCCGGATCGTCCGGCGTGCGGCCGATCAGGGCGCTCGCCACGACCGCCGCGTCGGCGACGCCGCGCGTGAAGACGCCGACCTGATCCAGCGTTTGACTGAACTTGAGTATGCCGGAACGCGAGATGAGCCCGGAGCTGGGCTTGTATCCCACGACGCCGCAGAACGCCGCGGGCCGGATAACCGAACCGTTGGTTTGCGTGCCGAGCGCCGCCGGCACGAATCGCGCCGCGACCGCGGCGGCGGAACCGCTCGAGGAACCGCCCGGCGTGTGCGCCGGATTCCACGGATTGCGCGTCTTGCCCGGTGAAAAATACGCCAGCTCCGCGGTCACGGTCTTGCCCAGTATTACCGCGCCGGCTTCATCCAAACGGAGCACGACGCGTGCGGAGGTCGACGGGACGTTATCCTCGAAAACCGGCGAACCCATGCGCGTCGGCACGCCACGCACGTCGATAATATCCTTGATGGCGACCGGCACTCCCAGCAGCGCTCCTTGTTTACCCGCGCGCCGATGCTGGTCCGCCGCGCGCGCGGTTTCCAGCGCCGCCTCGGACTTGAGCCAGACCCAGGCTTCGATTTTCGGGTCGAGTCGCGCGATATGCGTCAGGCAATCGCGCACCAGCGCTTCGCTGGTGAAACGGTCTTCACGCAGACCTTGCAGGGCTGCCTTCACGCCCAGATGATGCAGGGCTTCCGACATTCAGAAAGTTGGATTGAGCAGGTTGGGCGGCTTGCCCGTGGTCAGCGCCGCCACCAGATTCTCCGCCGCCGTCAGCGCCATCTTGCGGCGCGTCGCCTCCGTGCTCGAGGCGATATGCGGCGTCAACACGACATTTTTCAGTTTCAGGAATTCCGGATTGAGCGTCGGTTCATTTTCAAATACATCGAGGCCCGCCGCGGCGAGGGTCCCGCGCTTCAGCGCCTCGACGAGCGCAGCGTCGTCCACCACGCCGCCGCGCGCAGCATTAATAAGAATGGCGGTGGATTTCATTCTGGCCAGCTCTTTCGCGCCGATAATATGGTGCGTCGCCGGCGAATACGGCATGTGCAGCGTGAGAATGTCGGCGCGCGCGAGCAGTTCATCCATGCTTACATACGCCGCGTGGCAGCTTTTCTCAACTTCCGCCGACAGGCGGCGGGTATTGTGGTACAGCACGGTCATGTCAAACCCGCGGGCACGACGCGCCACGGCCTGACCGATGCGCCCCATTCCCAGGATGCCGAGCGTGGCGTGGTGCACGTCGGTTCCGAGAAACTGCTTGAGTTTCCAACCACTCCACTGCCCTGCGCGCAACCAGGCCTCGGACTCGGTCACGCGCCGCGCCGTGGCCAGAATCAACGCCAAGGTAAAATCCGCGGTCGAGGCGTCGAGCACGCCGGGGGTGTTGGTCGCCAGGACCCCGCGCTCGGTGCAGGCCTTGAGATCGATATTGTTGAAGCCGACGGCGATGTTGCACACCGCCTTGAGTTTCGGACACTGCGCCAGCAGCGCGGCGTCGACGCGCTCGCTCAGGGTCGTGAGCGCGCCCTCCTTGTCCGCGAGAGCCTGCGCCAGCGCCACCGGACTCATGGGCGTGTCCGCCTGGTTCGGCGTGACGTCAAAATACCGCGCGAGGTAATCCAGCGTCTCCTGAAATACCTCGCGCGTCACCAGGACCCGGGGTCGACTCATGCCGAAACGTCCCTGTTATTTATTTATAAAACACCGACGGCAACCACAGGCCGATCTGCGGGAAAACGTAGAGCAACACCAACGCGAGCAACTGGATGCCCATGAACGGCATCATGCCGGCGAAGATCTGGTTGAGTGTGACATGCGGCGGCGACACGCCCTTGAGATAAAACGCCGCCATCGCCACCGGCGGCGACAGGAACGCGGTTTGCAGGTTTAGCGCCACCAGCAACCCGAAGAACAGCGGATCGATGTGGAAGTGCGGCAGCAGCGGGATAAAAATCGGCATGAAGATGATGATGATCTCGGTCCACTCGAGCGGCCAGCCGAGGATGAAGATGATGAACTGGGCGAGAATCATGAACTGCACCGGCGTCATGTCGAGAGACAAAACCCACCTCTCGACAATCGCCTGCCCGCCGAGCAGCGCGAACGCCGTCGCGAAGATCCCGGAGCCGACGAACAGCCAGCACACCATCGCGCTGGTCTTGGCGGTGAGGAACATGGATTCCTTGACGATGGTGCCGAGTTCCTTGGTCGTTCTCCAGATCATGGCGCCGGGACTCCGGCGGTTCAGACCCGTCGCCTGCCAATGGGCGATGAAACGGTAGGCCGCCGCGAGCACTAATCCGCCGAACGCGCCGATCGCCGCCGCCTCGGCGGGCGTCGCCAGCCCGACCACGATCGAGCCGAGCACCCCGAGGATCAGGATCGCCAGCGGAAAGAACGAGGTGAGCAGCCTTTTGAATATCTCGAGCCGCTGCCAGTCGAAGCGCCGGTAGCGGACGGCGTACAAGGCGATGGCAACGCCGCACACGATCCAGAACCACGTCGGCGTCGGCAGCCGTTCGGGTTCGGCGGCGGCCGGCTTTTCGACGACTTCGGGCTTCGCCGCCTCCGCCGCGGCTGGCGGAGCGACTTCTTTCACGCCTTCGGCGGGAGGTTCCTTGACCCCGGAATCCTCCTGTTCCGCTTCCGGCGCGCCGATGAGGCCCGTCGGTTCCTTTCCCTCTTCTTCTAATAAAGGCGCCGCAGTCAGACCGCCCGTCTGGACCAGCCCGGCGGTGCTGGCTACCTTTTCCGGCGCGGTCGTCACCAGATAGGTGACGCCCAAGATGGCGACGATGATGAGCGCCGGGAGCAGCGCGACGATAAACTGCCCGAGCACGGTGCGCTTCGCGACGCCGGCACTGCCGGGCCCCGTCAGCGCGCGCCACAGCCCGGCCACCGCGTTGCGATTTTGCTGCGCCAATCTTTGCGACAAAGGTGGAAGCGGCACGAGCCGCTCGCTCTCGGCCAGCGGAGGCATCAGATGCGGCTTCCACTTGGCGAACAAGATGATGTACCCGATGTAAAGTCCCGCGAGCATAAAGCCGGGCAGGAAGGCGCCGGCGTACAGCTGGACCACGGACACCCCCGCCACGGCGCCATAAACGATCAGCAGCACGGAGGGTGGGATCAGGATGCCGAGACAACCGCCCGCGGTGATCGCGCCCGCGGCAAACTTGACGTCGTAGCCGGCCTTGAGCATCGCCGGTAACGCGAGCAGGCCCATCAGCGTCACCACCGCGCCGATGATCCCGGTGGCGGTAGCGAAGATCGCGCAGGTGACGATAGTCGCCACCGCGAGCGAGCCCGGCACGCGCGCGGTGGCGAGATGCAGGCTGTGGAACAGCCGGTCGATCAACTGCGCCCGCTCGACGAGATAGCCCATGAACAGGAACAGCGGGATCGCGATCAGCACATCGTTCGACATCACCCAGTAGGTGCGCAGCACGAACACGTCGAGCGTTTGCCTGACGGCGAGATCCGGATTAACGCTGTTGTAAGCGAGCCAGGTGAAGAACACGCCCATGCCCATCAGCGTGAAGGCCGTGGGGAACCCGATCATGATGGCGACCACGATCAGCGCGAGCATCAGCAGCCCGAGGACTCCGAGGTCTTCCTTGCTCATGTGCCCGTCGAACAGGTTGCTCCACGGGGTGAGCACCAGCACCGTGACCAGGATCACCGCCATCAGCGCGAAGCCGAACCAGAGTTCCTTGCGCACTCTCATTTGCCCGGCCTCCGGCTTGTGATCAGCGCGTCAAGCTTCTGGATGTCCTCGTCCTTGACGTGCACCATCTCCTTCAGCTTGTCGACGTCCACTTCCTGAACGTCCGCCTCGCGCGAGGGCCATTCGCCCTGCTTGAGGCAAATGATGCAGCGGATGATTTCAACGATCCCCTGAAGGAGCAAAAATGCCCCGGCGACCGGGATGACGGTCTTGAAGGGGTAATACGGCGGGCCACCGGCGGTGATGTTCGAAGATTCTCTGATCGCCCAGGATTCGGCGGCGTAGTAGTAACCGGCGTAGGTCAGCGCGATCACGCCGGGCAGGAAGGCAATGATGTAGAGCGTGAGGTCGAGCGCCGCCTGGGTGCGCGGCCTGAAGAAGCCGTAGAGCACGTCCCCGCGCACGTGGCTGTTCTTCGCGAGCGTGTAGGCGCCGGCCATCATGAACAGCGTCCCGTACATCATGATCATAAAGTCGAAGGCCCAGGCGCGCGGGTTGTCCAGCGCGTAGCGCGAGAACACTTCCCACGAGACGTGCAGCGTGAGTATCACGATGCAGATGGAAAACGCCTGGCCGACCCAGGTGCTGATTTTGTCAACGAGAAGCAGTAGTTTCTGCATGGTCGAATAACCCCCATGATGCGGCGGCGGACCGAAATTTTATTATATGCCACCTTCGCCCCGCTGGCAGTGGCATCCAAAAAAACACCATCCGGGGTCGCCGGATGGTATCTCAGGAGTGCAGCCTTAGCCCTTCTTCTTCGGCTCCGCTTTCTTGGGCGCGAAATAATAGTTGTACGCCATGCGCCGGGGGACGACAGTGTCGAGTTCCCAGCGTACCACGCGCGCGGCGAACTTCTTCTGCGATTCGATAATCTCATTGAAGAGCGCGTTGTCCTTGCGCTTGTCCACCGCCACGTCGAAGGCCTCGAGCTGCTTCTGCAGTATCGAATCCGGGGTCTTGTAGAACTTGACCCCCTGCTTGGTTTGCATCTCGATGTAGTCCGTCGAGTAACGGTCTAAGGCCTTCCAGGACATATCCGCGGAAGATGCCTCGACCGCGTTGGCGATAATCGCCTGGACCTTGGCCGGCAGGGCGTCGTACTTGGTCTTGTTGAAGGTGATCTCGAATTGCTCGGCGTTCTGGTGGTAGCTTTGCAGCATGCACACCTTGGCCACGTCCGGGAAGCCGAGCAGGCGGTCGGAAGACGCATTGTTGAACTCCGCCGCATCGAGCAACCCGCGATCCATCGCCGGCACGATTTCGCCGCCGGGCAGTGCGTTGACCGCCGCGCCCATGGCGGTGAACAGGTCAATCGAGATGCCCACGGTGCGGTACTTGATGCCCTTGAAGTCCTCCGGCTTGGTGATCGGCTTCTTGAACCAGCCGAGCGGCTGCGTCGGCATCGGCCCGTAGGGGAAGGACACGACGTTGGCGCCGATGGACTGATAGAGCTTGGCGAGCAGTTCCTTACCGCCACCGTACTTGTGCCAGGCGAGCAGCATATTGCCATCCATGCCGAAAGCGGGGCCCGAGCCCCAGAGTGCCAGGGCGTTTTGCTTGCCGTAGTGATAGACGAGCACGCCGTGGCCGCCGTCGAGCGTGCCCTTCGACACCGCGTCGAGCAGGCCGAAGGCCGGCACCACCGCGCCCGCCGGCAGCACCTCGATCTTGAGTTCGCCGCCGGTCATGTCGTTCACCTTCTTGGCGAAGTCGAGCGCGTACTCGTGGAAGATATCCTTGGTCGGCCAGGTACTCTGGAACCGCAGCGAGGTTATCTCCGCGCGCGAAATCATCGGGAATCCGATCGCGGCCGCACCGCCCACGGAAGCCGCCGTGGCCGTCAGAAATTTCCGGCGCGTCATCGAGCGGGATTTCTTCAGGTTGGCGGATTTCGATTTGCTTGTTTTCTTGTTCATCGCTTCCTCCTTGTTGCAAGTTGTCTGTGAAAGTAAAGACATCCGGTATCCATAATAATGCTGTATTAGTCTACTCTCGTGTGGCGGGACATATCCAGCAAAGGTCCAGGCTGTCCGGGGGAGGGACAGTCTTTATCGCGGCGGCGGGCATGTGATTTGAAAACCGGGAAAGGCCTTGTTCCGGTGCGTCCGGAGACGAGTTTCTGGTCACTGACAGCCCGGGAATCTCGATCAGATTTAATTTTCACGATGCGCAATCCGCGGGAAACGCGTGCGCCTGTTCAAGTCAGCCACAGCTTTCCCGGCGCGCCGGGAATTTCACGCACCAGGCGCGGCACCAGATAGCCCGGCAATTGCCGGTTAAGCTCCGCCATCAGGCGCCGAGCGGCGGCCACCTCCACCACAAAGTGCGCCGCGCCCTGCACCTTGTCGAGCATATGCAAGTAATAAGGTAAAACTCCCGCGTCGAACAATTTTTCACTCAGCGCCATCAGCGCCTCGGTACTGTCATTGACGCCGCGCAACAGCACGGACTGATTGAGCAGCTCCGCGCCGGATGCCTTGAGACTCGCCAGCGCCGTTATCACGGAAGCGTCAATTTCATTGGCATGATTCGCGTGCACGACCACCGCCGTCTTGAGGCGCGTCGCGCCGAGCCAGTCGAGGAGCTCATCATTCACGCGTTCTGGCAAAACAATGGGTAAGCGGGTGTGCAAACGCAGACGCCGGAGATGCGGGATAGCGTCTAAACGCGTCGTCAGTTCGGCGAGACGTCGATCGGACATGCTGAGCGGGTCGCCGCCGCTCAGGATGACCTCGGTGATCGAATCGTCGCCGGCAATGTAGTCCAATGCCTGGCGCCACTGATCAACCACGGGGTTGGCCTCGGCGTAGGGAAAATGGCGGCGGAAACAATAGCGGCAATGCACGGCGCAGGCCCCGGTGGCCGTCAGCAGCACCCGTCCGTGATATTTGTGCAGCACGCCGGGGACGACCATGGCGAAGAGATCGCCGACCGGATCGGCGCCGAAACCCTCGATCGCGAGGCATTCCTCGGCCAGCGGCAATACCTGCCGCAGCAGGGGGTCGCGCGGGTCGCCGTGGCGCATGCGCGCGACAAACCCGCGCGGCACGCGCAGCGGGAAAAGTCTGGCAGCCGCCTGCGCGGCCGGCAGCCACTCATCGCCCAGGCCCACGGCCGCCAGCAGCTCGGCGGGGTCGGTGATGGCGCGGGCCAGAACCGATTGCCAGACAGGGACCTGCCTTAAAACAGAAGTTCCGGGTATCATAGCGCGCTCAATTTTTCCCAGACGTAATATTACAAGGTGTGTGATGGCAACTTACAATACTAATGAATTCAAGGCCGGCCTCAAGGTGATGCTCGACGGCGATCCGGCCACGATCGTCGAAAACGAGTTCGTGAAACCCGGCAAGGGCCAGGCCTTCAGTCGTGTTCGTATTCGCAATCTTAAAAACGGACGCACCATCGAGCGCACGTTCAAATCCGGCGAAACCATCGAGGCCGCGGACGTGGCGGACGTGGAGATGCAGTACCTTTATAGCGACGAACAGTTCTGGCACTTCATGAACCCGGAAAGCTACGAGCAAATGGCGGCCGACAAAAACGCCGTGGGCGACAACGCCAAGTGGCTCAAGGAACAGGACGTATGCATCATCACGCTGTGGAACGGCGTGCCGCTGGCCGTCGAACCGCCGAACACGGTGATCCTCAAGGTCGTCGAGACCGATCCGGGCCTCAAAGGCGACACTAGCGGGGGCGGCGGCAAGCCGGCGACGCTCGAAACCGGCGCTGTGGTGCGCGTGCCGTTGTTCGTGCAAAAAGGCGAGGCCATCAAGGTCAACACCCGTACCGGCGAGTACATCTCGCGCGCCTAGGGTCTGTTGACATACAAGATTTACGCCCACGTTGCTGTCCGAAATCCTGGCAGGCCAGGCGCGACGAGCGACGTTGGGTCATTCCCAATGAGCGAGGAGCAACGCCGCATGACGGGATTTCGGGCGCAACCCTCCGGGGCGTGGCCATTTTCCCGCATGGCGTCGTCACTCGTCGCTGGTGTACGCCCGGTACACGGCGCTCCTCGTTCCTCGCCCTGCGGGAAAATGGCCGACGCCGCGAGTGCAAATCTTGTATGTCAACAGACCCCACGATGACTACCGACGCTTCCGGTGACTGGCAACCCACCGCCGCCCTGGAAGTTCTGAAGCTCCGTGCCCGGCTGCTCGAACGCATCCGGGCGTTCTTTTCCGAACGCGGCGTGCTCGAGGTGGAAACGCCGATACTCTCCACCGCCGCGGTCACCGATCCGATGCTGGCGAGCCTGGCCACGCGCTACACCGGTCCCCGGTTTCCACGCGGGCAGGCTTTCTATCTGCATACCTCGCCGGAATTTCCGATGAAACGCCTGCTCGCGGCGGGCTCCGGCTCGATCTACCAGATCTGCAAGGTCTTCCGCGACGGCGAAGCCGGGCGCTTGCACAATCCGGAATTCACGATGCTCGAATGGTATCGCGTGGGTTTCGATCACCATCTATTGATGGACGAAACCGATGAACTGGTCACGCGACTTCTGGCGCCGACCATGACGCTCGGTGCCGCGGAACGGCTTTCCTACCGCGAGGCGTTCCGACGTCATGCAGGGCTTGACCCGCACACGGCCGCGGCCGGGGATTTTGCCGCCGCGGCCAAGGCGCACAAAATCGGCGTGCCATCTGAGCTACTGACACAAAATGATTTGGCCGTCTGGCGCGACTTGTTGCTCACGCACGTGGTCGAACCGAAGCTGGGGCAGGGTCGTTTGACCTTTATATATGACTACCCGGCCTCCCAGGCCTCGCTCGCGCGCATTCAACCGGGCGATCCGCCGGTGGCGGCGCGCTTCGAGCTTTACCTGAATGGCATCGAGCTGGCGAACGGGTTCCATGAACTGGCCGACGCGGACGAACAGCGCGCCCGCTTTGAGCGGCAGCTGCATACCCGCGTGGCCGGCGACCAGTCGGTCGTGCCGCTGGACGAGCGCCTGCTGGCGGCACTTGTGCACGGCCTGCCCGATTGCGCCGGGGTGGCGCTGGGTTTCGATCGCCTGGTCATGCTCGCCGCCGGCGCGCGCACGATCGCGGAGGTGCTTGCTTTTCCGGTGGATCGCGCCTGACGGATGCGGGTTATTCTACGCGCAACCAGAATGTCACCGGGCCGTCGTTGGTAAGCGTCACCTGCATGTCAGCGCCGAACATGCCGCTTTCCACGGACGCATGCTGTGTCCGCGCGCGGTTCACGAGATATTCAAACAGACGCCTGCCTTGCTCCGGCGTCGCCGCCGGCGTGAAACTCGGGCGCATGCCCTTGTTCGTATCCGCGGCGAGCGTGAACTGCGGCGCCAGCAACACACCGCCGCCGATGTCTACGACGCTGAGATTCATCTTGCCGGCCGCATCCGGGAACACGCGATAACCCAGCAGCCGCTCCAGCAACCGGTCGGCCTTGGACTCGTCATCGCGCTGCTCGACGCCGATAAAAACCAGCAGGCCCGGTCCGATGGTCGCGACGGTTTTGCCGTCCACGTCAATCCGGGCGCTGCGCACGCGCTGCAGCAGACCGATCATGATGTGAGCGTCTTATTGTTCATTCAATCCGCGCAAGCGTAGTATATTTGCCGCACCCATCAAAGCCTTGAGGGATTCCAAGATGCCCGGCCTGCCCGAAAAAGACCAACAAATCCTCACGGCCCACGCCGGCCTGGTTCACGCCGTGGTGCGCACTTGCCACAACCGCGACCTGATGCCGCAACTGGAACAACTTCTGAAACTGTCCGAGGAGAACGGCTGGACACAGCTCGTCGCCGCCATCCGGCGCATTCTCGGCGGTCAGCGGGATACCAGCGTGCTGCTGAGCCTCGATGAGGAGGATCGCGCCATCGCGGAGGCGATTCTGCGCGGGCTGCAAAATCCCGAGACGCTGCCAGACCTCAACGCCACTCCCGACCCGGAACATGCCGCGCCGGGCCTCGCCTCGATGATCGCCGCCAGCCGGCATGGCAATGTCGAGGCACTGAAGGCGCTGGCAGACATGGCCATCCAGATGCGCCAGGCGGGCGGCGACATGGCGCGTCTGGCCTCCGCCCTGTCGCAAATGGAGCAAGGCGAAACCGATGTCGAAAAACTGGCGCGCGGGATGAGCCCGGCGGGGCTGAAACTGATCGAGATGATCGTGGAGGAACTGCGGAAACGGGGTTAGTTTGCCTCAGGCCGCGGCGCCGGCCAGCGGCTGTACGGCAGGTACGCGTTGATCGTCATACCACGGCAATGCCATGGGCAGCACGACCTCCATGGCGATCGGCAGATGATCGGAGTAGGCGCAGTTGAGCGCATCGATGCGTTCGACCACCAGCGACGGCGACACCAGTATCTGATCCAGGTTGCGCGAAGGGCGCCAGCTCGGGAACGTCAGCAGGTTATGCGTCGGTTCCCGCAACGCGGTGCGTTTCACCAGCCAGTCGATCTCGCGACTTTCCGAACCGCAATTCATATCGCCCATCACGATGACGTGGCGGTAGTCGCGGATGATCTCGGCGATGCACTCGAGTTGACGAAAGCGCGCGCGCTGACCGAGCGCCAGATGCGCAATGACCAGAATCAGCGCATCGTCACCATGCCCGTAACGCACCGTGAGCGCGCCACGCCCCGGGATCATGCCGGGCAATTTCACTTCGATCACTTCGGCCGGACACAGCCGGCTCAGCACCCCGGTGCTGTGCTGGGCGAATTTTCCGAGATTGCGGTTGGTCTGGTGGTTCCAGTAGGGAAACCGTCCCTCGATCGCCAGGTATTCCGTCTGATTGATAAACCCGCTGCGCAGGCTGCCGCCATCCACTTCCTGCAAACCGACTATGTCGAATCCACCAATCAGCGTGGCGATGCGGCTGAGATTGTCGAGGCGCTTGGGGCAGGGCAGAACGTGTTTCCAGCTGTGCGTCAGGTAATGGCGGTAGCTGTTCGCGGCGATCCCGGCCTGGATGTTGTAGCTGAGCAGCCGCAAGCGTTTCACGGCGGTCTTGCCTGTGCAGGATACTTCCGACGGGGGACGCAGACTTATCGAGGGGAGACGACTTGCTGGAACACTCATTGCCACTACATTATCTCACAGATGACAGAATTTTGAGACTTCAATTCCTTACCCGGCCAATTCTTCCATTTTCAAAATCTAGCTGATATTCCGTGCCGTGCAAGCCGACCCTGACGGACGGCAATAAGAAACCCGATGGGCGAGGCGGAAATGCCGGGAACGTCCAGTGGGCGAGCTGCGCCACGGGAGCGGTGAGCGCCAAGCAAAGAAAAACCCCGTCAGCAATCGCCGACGGGGTTTTGAATAAAAAGCCTGGCAGTGTCCTACTTTCACGTGGAGGAACCCCACACTATCATCGGCGCTGAGCAGTTTCACTTCCGAGTTCGGGATGGGATCGGGTGGTTCCCGCTCGCTATGGCCGCCAGGCAGACCTTTTACGCTGTGGCATTTTCATGCCACAGCCTATGTACGGGCAGTTTCTGTATGTAAAAAGCGCGGGGATGTTGCGTTGGCTTGAACCCACACCCGGCGTTTTGGGTGTTATATGGTCAAGCCACACGGGCAATTAGTACTCCTTAGCTCAACGCCTTACGGCGCTTACACATGGAGCCTATCAACGTGGTGGTCTACCACGGCCCTTCAGGGGAGTTAAACTCCCGGGGAGATCTCATCTTGAGGTGGGTTTCCCGCTTAGATGCTTTCAGCGGTTATCCCATCCGAACTTGGCTACCCGGCAGTGCCACTGGCGTGACAACCGGAACACCAGAGGTTCGTCCATCCCGGTCCTCTCGTACTAAGGACAGATCCTCTCAAATCTCCAACGCCCACCGCAGATAGGGACCGAACTGTCTCACGACGTTCTGAACCCAGCTCGCGTACCACTTTAAATGGCGAACAGCCATACCCTTGGGACCGGCTACAGCCCCAGGATGTGATGAGCCGACATCGAGGTGCCAAACACCGCCGTCGAT
>NZ_JBGQKW010000043.1:0-22823 GCF_041499725.1 Sulfuricaulis sp. | reverse complement strand
GGTGATGGCGTTGAGCGCACGGGCGTGCTTGATGATGCCACCGATATAGTAGAGCGCGGTCTGCGATAGCCCGCCGTACTCGTTGCCGCTGAACAGGTTCTTGCCGTCTTTCGCCAGTGACTGGTGCACGTGCATGCCGGAACCGTTATCACCGACGAGGGGCTTGGGCATGAAGGTAGCGGTCTTGCCGTAGCTGTGTGCCACGTTGTGCACACAGTACTTGTAGATCTGGAGGTCATCGGCCTTTTTCACCAGGGTGTCGAACAGCATGCCGATTTCGTTCTGGCCGGCGGTTGCCACTTCGTGGTGATGGGTTTCAATCTTGAGGCCCATTTCTTCCATGGCCAGGCACATGGCGGAGCGGATATCCTGCTGCGAGTCAACCGGGGGGACCGGGAAGTAGCCACCCTTCACCGTCGGGCGATGACCGAGGTTGCCGCCTTCGTATACCTTCTCGGTATTCCACGAGGCCTCTTCGGAATCGATCTTCACGAAGGAGCCGCTGATGTCCGCGCCCCAGCGCACGTCGTCGAAGATGAAGAATTCGGCTTCGGGACCGAAGAAGGCGGTGTCGGCCACGCCCGTGCTCTTGAGGTAGGCCTGGGCGCGCTTGGCGAGTGAACGCGGGTCGCGTTCATAACCCTGCATGGTGCTGGGTTCTATGACGTCGCAGCGCAGGATCAGGGTCGGTTCCTCCATGAATGGGTCCATGACCGCAGTCGCCGGTTCCGGCATCAGGATCATGTCGGACTCCTGAATGCCTTTCCATCCGGAGATGGAAGAGCCGTCGAACATTTTGCCATGCTCGAAGAGCTCGGCGTCCACGGTGCTGGCCGGCACGGAGACATGCTGCTCCTTGCCTTTGGTGTCGGTGAAACGAAAGTCGACGAACTTGGCCTTCTTGTCTTTGATCATCTTGATAACATCGGCGCCGGACATCGGAGTTCCTCCTGGGAAACGTTAAGCATTATGTGTGCTGCAGGGCAGCGGAAAATTGAGTGCCTATTTTTGCACGAAATATGCCAGTCATGAACATGTTTAAAATCAAAAAGTTATCATTGTTACCCTTGATCGATTAGCTTATTATTGCACTATGTTGGTGCAAACATTTTATGTTTGCACCAACATAGTGCATCAATGGTAATGGACATCTACTTTGCCAATGTCCCGGTCATTCCGAACTGCGGCGGCAAGCTGTTGGGCCAGCTGCCGGGCGGTGGTTGAGTGGGTGACCGCGTCCTGAGGAAGCAGCAATTCGATATCGACACGTCCGTTCAGATAATGCAGCGTCATGTGTTCGATCAACCGCGCCTCGGGGATATCGCGAAAGTAGTTATTCAGACGCTTCTGGATTTCATCGCGCAACGGTAGATCGGCGCAGCTGGCGACGTTGACGTCCTCTTCGGTGTCGATGTGTACCATTACGTCGGCCAGGGGTGCGATTTCCCTGATGAGCTTGGCACGCACCATTTCGCTGATCTGATGTCCCTCGGAGACGCTCAGATGGCCGTCCACGATGATATGCACGTCGGCCAGCGCCTGCTCGCCTACGCGCCGCGTGCGCAGCAGGTGCAGCGCCTTCACCCCGCTGATCGAAAAAATGACATGGCGGATGGATTCGAGGTCTTCCGTGGCCAGTCCGGTGTCCACCAGTTCGCGCAGCGACTGCCAGGCGAGTTCACCACCGACCTTCACCACCATGAGTGCCACGATCAGGGCGGCGACCGAATCGAGGTATCCGAACCCCAGTAGGCTGCCGCCGATGCCGGCTGCCACGATCAGCGAGGACAGGGCATCGGAACGATGGTGCCAGGCGTTGGCGCGCAGCATGTTCGAATCAAAACGGTCGGCCACGACCATGGTATACCGGTAGAGCCCTTCCTTAGCCCCGAGCGTGATAACGGCGACCCACAGAGTCATGGCGGAGGGGACCACGAAAGTTTGCGCCGAGGACAGGCGCATGCCGGCGCTGATGGCAATACCGGCACCGACCACCACCAGCATGATGCCGAGGATCATGGTCACGGCGGTTTCGATGCGCGCGTGGCCGTAGGGGTGTTCCTCGTCAGCGGCCTTTTTTCCATGCTTCAGGGCAAACAGCACCATGAAGTCGGTGACGAGATCGGAAAGCGTGTGCAGACCATCGGCCACCAGGGCCTGCGAATGCCCCACGAAGCCGATGATGATCTGCGCAACGGTGAGGACAAAATTCCAGACCACGCTGACCAGCGTGACCCGGCGACTCGCCCCGTAGCGCGCGTCGATCGAGGTGTCGATATCGCTATGTTCCTGGACAGCGCTCATGCCTCCTCCTCCGACAGATCGCGCAAGCCTGATACACCGTGTTGTCGGCGGCCGGCGTCAATTCGTTGGTCGCATCCCCGGAGGGGCCCCTGCTCCGCGCTGCGCGGTCGCTATCTCTGCGACTCATGCAGTCCCTCCCACCCGCAAGGTGATTGACACTTCTTTGTCGACATGTGCGACGGAGACAATCTCGTGACCATGAACCCGGCACCAGGCAGGAATGTCATGCAACGCGCCGGGATCGGTAGCGTGCACCTCGAGAGTGTCGCCCGGAGCGAGTTCGGCAATCCGGTTTTGCGCCCGGATCACGGGCATCGGGCACAGCAAATGGCGCGCATCCAGCACGAAATGACTCATAACTGTAGCCCTACTCCGCTTCGCTCCGTTCCGTTCGTCTTGCCATTCATAAATACCACTCCGGCGGGATCTCGTTGGCCGGCATCGGGGCGACGCGGAGTTCGCGGCTGTTCCCCTGTATGTCAGCCACGGTCAGGGTTACCGATTCGGTGTCGCGGCCCTTGCCGAAACGCGCAGTCAGGCGCGCAGCGAGCGCCAGGTCGTCCTCGTTCACGGTCCCGTCGATGAGCACCAGCGGTCCCTCATGGCTCGTGGCATAGAGGTGGACGAAGCGCTTGCGGTAGCCCTCAAGAAAATTGTTCTCGCCCTCATCGCGGCCGACGATCAGCTTGAAGTGCGGTCGCGGACGCAGATGCCGGCCGACTTTGAGCAGCATGATGTCGTCAAACTCGTATTGCTTGCTGCCGCGCGTAGACCACAGGTCCGCGAGTTTGTGCGAATACTGCTCATTGGTGAGAAAACAGCAGCCCCCCGCCGGCTGGGCGTAATCCTTGAAGCCGTATTTTGCCGCCAGCGCCATCTGCGGCTTGCGGCTGCGGCCGTTGAAATCCAGCAGCTTGTTCCGGTCCACCCAGCCTTCGCGCTCGGGCAGGGTCGCGGGCAGGAGCTTGGCGCACAGCGGCCGCAGCAGCCGGTCGAAGGCGCCGGATTCGCGTGCCACCACCGGCATGGTATCACGGCGCTGCGACATCGGACGCTGACCCAGCACCTCGCCGGTAATAATGAAGTCGAAGCCGTTCTTCTCCATCCATTCGCGCGCCTTGCGCACCATGAAGCCCTTGCAGTCGAGGCAGGGATTGAGATTGGCGCCGTAGCCGTGCTTCGGGTTGATCACGACATCCTTGTACTCTTCAATGACCTCGATGATGTGCAACTTGATGCCGAGCTGCTCCGCGGTCCACAGGGCGTTGTTGCGCTTCGGCTTGGCGTGCTCGTGGTTGCGGATCGCGTGCGTGTGCCCCTCCACGCAGAAGCCGGTGTAGAAGTTGATGCCCTCGACGTGAATGCCCTGTTCGAGCATGACCTTGGCCGCGAGCATGGAATCGAGCCCGCCCGAAATCAGTGCCACGGCCTTGCGCGGCGCACCGGTTGCCGGAGCCGTGCGCGCGGGCGCGATCGAAGTGGCCGGGAGCGGCTGCTGGGGCGACATGGAGAGTACCGTCAATGTATCCGGGGGAGGAGATACTAGCCCAAACGATGCTTTCGGGCACGCCCCGCGAAGCAGGCGTATCACCGGCATAACAATAAAGGGCCCGCAAGGGCCCTTTATTGTTATGCCGGTCTTCGATGGACCGGTTTTTTCCTCCGTGGCGATTCAGGCGGAACCCGAAGCACGCCCGGACATTAACGAAAACCACACCAGCTGTCTACCCGAGAACCGGGTGTCCACGCGTCATCAGTCGGCGTTCAACGACTGGCGCGCCGAAACGGAAGCTGCACGGTCCGGCGGGTAGACCGGCGGCGGTGCTAAAATAGCGACACCGCCGTCTCCGGCGACCAGGAAGGGATGGTTCAACACAGCATGTTCTGGAAACGGCGCCGCGGTAAACGCGGCATGAAGGGATTCCTGCACCGCGCCGCAAGAGTGTTGCGCTGGTCGTTTCGCATCCTGTTGTTGCTCCTGGTCCTCGACCTGTTCTACCTCGCGCTGACCTGGCCGGACTGGAAGAAGCTTGCCACCGGGCCGGTGCCCAAGTCGGCCTTCATGCTCGAATACGAAAAACAGTGGGCCGATCACAAGGACTGGCCGCGGTTGCGGTGGCAGCCCGTGCCTTTGTCTGCCATCCCCAAACACATGATCCGCTCGGTGATCCTGGCTGAAGACAGCCGCTTCTATCAGCACAGCGGTTTCGATCTGATCGCCTTCAAAGAGGCGATGGATTACAACCTGAACCAGGGCCGCCTGGTGCTCGGCGCGAGCACTGTCTCGCAGCAGACCGTGAAGAACCTGTTTCTCAGTTCCGCGCGCAACCCGCTGCGCAAGTGGCATGAGTTGATCCTCACCTGGGGCATGGAACGGAATCTCACCAAGCGGCGCATCCTCGAGCTCTACCTCAACGTGGCGCAGTTCGGGCGTGGCATATACGGTGTGCAGGCGGCGGCACAAACGTACTGGGGGCTCGCCTCCGATCAATTGTCCGCGGCGCAGGCGGCGGAACTCACCGCCAGTCTGCCGAGCCCGGTGAAAAACAATCCGACTACCCACACGCGTTATTTCGAGAAGCGCGCCCGCAAGATTCTCGCGCTTCTGGAACGCTACCCGGGCGATGCCGTCGACACCGTGTACGAACGTACACCCGAACTTTTTGCGCCACCACCGGATAACGGCAACGACATGAATGAACCCCTGCCCGAAAACGAAAGCGCGCCACCTCCAGTAGAAAGCCGTGGTGTACCCCCGGTGACCGATAACGCCGACAAACCGCCGGTGGAAGATCTCTCGATACCGGCCAATCGACCCTGAACCGCGTCCTGTACCCGGGGGCGGGGCGCGGTATAATCCGGCCAAACGAGTCGGACGCCCCGCAAAAAAATACGCCCGTGACCTTCCAGGAACTCATCTTCACGCTGTCCCGGTACTGGGCCCGCCAGGGCTGTGTCATCCTGCAGCCGTACGATATCGAGATGGGTGCGGGGACGTTCCATACCGCGACCTTCCTGCGCGCGCTCGGGCCCGAGCCGTGGAAGGCGGCCTATGTGCAACCGTCGCGCCGCCCGAAGGACGGGCGCTACGGCGAGAACCCGAACCGGCTGCAGCACTACTACCAGTTTCAGGTGGTGCTCAAGCCTTCGCCGGATGACATCCAGGATATCTATCTCGATTCATTGCGCGCGATTGGCATCGACACGAAAAAACACGACATCCGCTTCGTCGAGGACGATTGGGAGTCGCCCACGCTCGGCGCCTGGGGCCTCGGCTGGGAAGTCTGGCTCGACGGCATGGAGGTGACACAGTTCACCTATTTCCAGGAAGTCGGTTCGCTGCCGTGTAAACCGGTGCTGGGCGAGATCACCTACGGCCTGGAACGCCTCGCGATGTACCTGCAGGGGGTTGAAAACGTTTTCGATCTCGCCTGGACGAAGGGAACGAGCTACGGCGATGTGTACCACCAGAACGAGGTGGAGCAGTCGAAGTACAACTTCGAGCATTCGAACGTCGTCTGGATGTTTCAGCAGTTCAACGACTACGAATCCGAGGCCAAGCGCCTGATGGATCTGAACCTGCCGTTGCCAGGTTTCGAGATGGTGATGAAGTGCTCGCACACGTTCAATCTGCTCGATGCGCGTGGTGCGATTTCCACCACCGAGCGCGCCGCCTACATCGGGCGTGTGCGCGCGCTCGCACGCCTGGTGGCGCAGAGCTACTACGACTCGCGCGAGCGACTGAACTTTCCGATGTGCAGGAGCACAAGTGCCGCGAAGACCAGGGATGGCCGAGAGCGGCCCCTGCTCAGGCAGGAAAAGACGAAAAAATCATGACCTCGCCTTTCCATCCTTCGGTCCGTAGGCGCGCCATCCATGGTGCACTTCTGCTGGTTGAACTGCTTACCGAAGAGTTGCCGCCCAAGGCGCTCGCCCGGTTGATGGAGGCGTTCAGCCGGGGTGTTTTCGAAGGACTCAAAGAGAAAAATTTTCTGGCCGGTGCCGCCGAGTCGCGGCCGTATGCGACCCCGCGGCGTCTCGCGGTCGCCATTTCAGACGTGCTGGACAAACAGCCGGATCGCGTGGTCGAGCGCAAGGGGCCGGCGGTGACTACGGCGCTCGATACCGCCGGCAATCCGACACCCGCCTTGCTTGGATTTGCCAAGTCTTGCGGCGTGGATGTAGCGAAACTCGCGCGACGCCCCGGCGACAAGGGCGAGCACTTTGTCTATTCCTCGAAACACAAGGGCGAGCCGCTCAAGCAGCACCTCGCGGTCATCGTCGAGGCGGCACTCAGGAAATTGCCGATTCCCAAGGTCATGCGCTGGGGCAGCGGCGAGGCGCAATTCGTGCGACCGGTGCATGGTGTAATTTTGCTACATGGCAAAAACGTCGTTTCGGGCGCGGTGCTCGGCATTAAAAGCGGCAACAAGACTCGTGGCCACCGATTCCTGAGTAAAGGTGCGATCAATATTGGTCAAGCGAAAGACTATGAAAAAATTCTGAAACTATCGGGCAAGGTATTGGCCTCTTTTGAGGTTCGGCGTGACGCCATCACCAAGGCGCTGGATGTGGAAGCGAACAAAATTGCCTCAGGCGCTAGCTGGAATCTGGGTAGGGCGACTGAACTGGCGGATGAGGTTACCGGTCTTGTCGAATATCCAGTTGTGCTCGCAGGCGGTTTCGACAAAGCATTTCTCCAAGTGCCTCGAGAATGTCTGATCATCAGCATGCAACAGCATCAGCGATATTTTCCGCTCGCGGACAAACAAGGAAAACTGCTTCCTCAGTTTTTGTTCGTCAGCAACGTGAAAGCGGCGAATCCGAAGGAAATCGTGCACGGCAACGAACGGGTGCTGCGCGCGCGGCTGTCGGATGCCAAGTTTTTCTACGACCACGACCGCAAGCACAGACTCGCGGACCGTCTGCCGCGGCTGGCGAACGTCGTGTACCACAATAAGCTCGGCAGTCAGCTCGAGCGCGTGCAGCGGCTGGAAAAACTCTCCGGCAAGATCGCGCAGCTTATCAAGGCCGACGTGGCGCATGCCGAGCGCGCGGCGCAATTGAGCAAGGCCGACCTGCTCACCGAGATGGTGGGAGAGTTCCCGGAGTTGCAGGGCATCATGGGACGCTACTACGCGCACCATGACCACGAGCCCACCGTGGTTGCCGATGCCATTGAGCAGCATTACTTTCCGCGCACCGCGGGCGGCGAACTCCCCAAGCATCCGATTGCGGTGTGCGTGGCGCTGGCGGACAAGCTCGACACCCTGGTGGGCATCTATGGAATAGGCTTGGTGCCGACCGGCGAGAAGGACCCCTTCGGTTTGCGGCGCGCGGCGCTGGGTGTGGTGCGCATACTGATCGAGAAATCCCTGCCGCTCGATGCCGTGGAGATTCTTTCGCGCGCGCGCAGCCAGTTTCCAAACGGCGTCATCGCTGACGGCGTTGTTCAGGATCTGCACGGCTTTATGCTCGAACGCCTGAAGCCTTATCTCAAGGAAAAGGATTTTGAACCGGACGAGATCGACGCCGTGGTGTCGCTCGCGCCCACGCGCCTGGATCAGGTGTTGCCGCGCATGAAGGCGCTCAAGGAGTTCCGCGCGCTTCCGGAGGCGCAGGCGCTGGCCGCGGCCAATAAGCGTATCCGCAACATCCTGCGGCAGGCGGGTGGGAGCCCCGCCGGGGATGTGGACGCGGGGCGGTTGACCGAGCCGGCGGAGCGCCAACTCGCGCAAGCGGTGCGCGCGTTGGGCGAGCAAGTGGCGCCGCTGCTGAAATCCGGTGATTATACGCAGACCTTGAAGCGTCTGGCCGGTCTGCGCCCGGCGGTGGATGAGTTTTTCGACAAGGTCATGGTGATGGTGGATGATCCCGCCGTGCGTCAGAATCGTCTGGCGTTGCTCAACCGCCTCAGCAACCTGTTTCTGAACGTTGCGGACATCTCGCGGTTGCAAAGTTGAAGGAGGAAGAATGACAATTTCGTCTGGAACGAAATTGGGCGCCCGCAGGGCGCCCGCAAGGCGCGCTCCAGGGAAGGAGCGCGTCAACCAGGATTCCTATCAGGACATGCTCGCCACGGTGCAGGCCTTCCACGACAAACACCGCTTCCGCGAAACCGGCGGCGAGGAACTGGCCTATCGCGTGGCATTGATGACCGAAGAGCTCGGCGAAATATCGGCCTGCGTGACCAAGGGAAAGAATAAGGAACAACTCGCCGAGGAATGCGCCGATTTGTTCATCCTGATTCTCGGCACGGCGATCGCCGCGGATTTAGACCTCCGGCAGGCGTTCTGGGACAAGATGAAAAAGGTGCAAGGCCGCGAGTCGCGCATGATCAACGGCCGCATTCGCGTCTCGGAATTCAAGGACTAAATTATGATTTCGAACCGCCAAGGACGCAAAGAACGCCAAGGAAGAGAGAATTCAATCCTCCAGGTTTTCTTGGCGTACTTGGTGCTCTTGGCGGTTCAAAAATAATATGAAACTCGTCATCCTCGACCGCGACGGCGTCATCAATCACGACTCGGACGAATACATCAAGTCGCCCGAGGAGTGGGTGCCGATCCCCGGCAGCCTCGAGGCGATCGCGCGCCTGCACCGCGAGGGCTACAAGGTCGTGGTCGTCACCAACCAGTCCGGCGTCGGCCGCGGGCTGTTCGACATGAACATGCTCGGGCGCATTCACTCCAGGATGCTCGAGGCGGTGCGCGCCAAGGGCGGTGAGATCGACGCCATTTTCTTCTGTCCGCATCGGCCCGAGGACAACTGCGGTTGCCGCAAACCGCAGCCTGGCCTGTACCAGGAAGTCACCGAGCGGCTCAAGGTGAACCTGAGCGGTGTTTATTCGGTGGGGGATAGCGAGCGGGATATCATCGTGGCGCGTCTGGTTTCGGCGCGTCCGGTGCTGGTGCGCTCCGGCAAAGGCAAGCGCACCTTGAAGAAAAGCAAGGCGCTGGCGGATGTCCCGGTGTTCGATGACCTGGCGGCGTTCACCGATAATCTGCTCTCCGGCAAACTGCCCGCAAACTGACTTGGTCTCGTTTCGCTCCGTCCTGTTCAATTTCCTGATGTGGCTGTCGGTCACGGTGTATGCGCCGCTGTCACTGCTCACGGTCGTGCTGCCTTTCCCGCGTCGTTACCTCCTCATCAGCCGGTGGGCGCGTTGGCAGATGTTCTTGCTGAAACATATCTGCGGGCTGGACTATCGCGTGGACGGGCTCGAGCATCTGCCCGCGGGCGCGGCGGTGATCCTGGCCAAACACCAGTCGGCCTGGGAGACCATCGCGTTTCAGCAGATTTTTCCGCCGCAGACCTGGGTGCTGAAGCGTGAACTGCTGTGGATCCCGCTGTTCGGCTGGGCGCTGGCACTGCTGCGTCCGATCGCCATTGACCGCGGCGCCGGCCGCGTGGCGATCGAGCAGGTCATCGAACAGGGGCGTGAGCGCCTGCAATCCGGCATCTGGGTCGTCGTATTTCCGGAAGGCACGCGCGTGGCGCCGGGAACCCGGCGGCGCTACGGCATCGGCGGCGCCGCGCTTGCTGCCGCGAGCGGTTATCCGGTGGTGCCGGTGGCGCACAACGCCGGCTCGTTCTGGCCGCGGCGCGGTTTTCTCAAGCGCCCCGGCACGATCCGCGTTGTCATCGGCCCGGTGATCGACAGCCATGGCAGAAGCGCCGAAGAAATCCGGCGTCAGGCGGAGGAATGGATAGAAAACACCATGGCCGGGCTGGAAGGAAAGCAGCCGGCGTAGATCAGTTGTGCCCCGCCGCGTTGCTGAGTGCGGCGAATTCGGCGAGCGAGAGCGTTTCGGCGCGCCGAGTAGGATCAATTCCCAGGGCGACCATCCTCTCCGCACTCAACAAACCCTTCATGTTATTGCGCAGGGTCTTGCGACGACTGGCAAAGGCGGCGCGTACGGTGCGAGAAAATTTTTCAGGGTCATCGACCGCGACGGGGGGTGCGGCATATGGGATCAGGCGCACGACGCTGGAATCCACCTTGGGCGGCGGCGTGAAGGCGCCGGGCGCGACGTCGAAGAGTTTCTCCACGGCGCAGCGGTACTGAATCATGACCGAGAGGCGCCCGTAATCCTTTCCGCCCGGCGCCGCGCGTAGCCGCTCCACCACTTCCTTCTGCAGCATGAACAGCATGTCCTGAATGCATCCGGCCTGGTCCAGCAGATGAAACAGCAGCGGCGTGGAGATGTTGTACGGCAGATTGCCGATCAGCCGCAACTTGTCGCCGCCGGACGCGATTTTGCAGAAATCGAATTTCAGCGCATCGCCCTGATGCAGCGTGAGTCGTTCGCGCGGAAAGTCGGATTCGAGGCGCGCGATCAGGTCGCGGTCGAGCTCCACGGCATCAAGATGCGCCACGCGCGTGAGCAGCTCGCGTGTGAGCGCGCCCGTGCCGGGGCCGATTTCGACCACGCGATCGTCGGCACCCAAGGCTAGCGCCGCGACGATACGGCCGACGACGTTCCGGTCGTGCAGGAAATGCTGCCCGAAACGCTTGCGCGGCCGGTGGTCATTCATCGGATAAGGCTACGCGCCATCTCGATGGCAGCCAGCAGGCTCGAGACGTCGGCATGGCCGCTGCCGGCGAGTTCCAGCGCCGTGCCGTGGTCCACCGAGGTGCGCACGAACGGCAGGCCGAGGGTGATGTTGACGGCATGGGCGAAGTCGTGGTGCTTCAGCACCGGCAGGCCCTGATCGTGGTACATGGCGAGCACCGCGTCCACGTCCGCGAGCTGCGCCGGGATGAAGGCGGTGTCCGCGGGGACCGGGCCGCGCAGGCGCATCCCGCGTGCCGACAAATCCCGAATCACCGGTTCGATCACCTCGATTTCCTCGCGCCCCAGATGCCCGGATTCGCCGGCATGCGGGTTCAGGCCGCAGACCAGGATGCGTGGATCGGCGATGCTGAATCGGTTGCGCAGGTCGCGGTGCAACACCTCGAGCACCGCGATCAGCCGCTCGCGCGTGATCGCTCCCGGTACTGCCGCCAGCGGAAGATGAATGGTGACCAGCGCCACGCGCAGTCCGGGACAGGCGAGCATCATCACCGGTTGCGGCGCACGGCTCTGTACCGCGAGGAATTCGGTGTGGCCGGTGAAGGCGATACCCGCGTCGTTGATGATGCTCTTGTGCACCGGTCCGGTGACGAGCGCGTCGAACTCGCCGCGCAGGCAGCCGGCGACGGCGGTTCTCAGAGTTTCGATCACGTAGGGAGCGTTGGCGACATCCAGTTGGCCGGGTTTAGCGGGATACTTCGCCTTTGTCGGCAGCACGTAAACGCCTGGACCCGCGGCATCACGTCCCTTCCATTCACGCGCGGCGAAAGCCAGACACAGTTGTTGTGCCCGTGCTTCCAGCATGGCGGGATCGGCGATCAGCACCAGTGCATAGGCAGGCGGTTGCTGTGCGAGACGCACGGCAATATCCGGTCCGACGCCGGCGGGTTCGCCGGGGGTGAGGGCGATGACAAGGGGCGTAGACATAAATGATGATTTCACCGCAAAGGCGCGAAGAGCGCAAAGGAAATCAAAAATAAAAATATGAACCTGTGAGAAGCCGGATTAACGCGGATCGAAGGAAGGTGGGCGTCTTGATTGAATTCTCAAATATCTTTCTTTGCGTGCTTGGCGCCTTTGCGGTGATTAGGTTGTTCAGTTGACGTCATCCACCATGTATTCAACGAAGGCTTCGTCGCGCAATTGCCGTGCCCATTGCTCGTAGCGTTCATCGGCCTTGCGTGCGTGGATCTGCTGGCGCGCCGCGGCCTCCAGGCGTTCCTGGGTGATATCGTGACTGCGACGGTCGAGTACCTGGATGAGGTGCAGGCCGAATGACGAGCGTACCGGCTGGCTTAGCTGGTTCGGCTTGAGCGCGTTCATGGCTTTTTCGAACTCCGGCACCATCATGCCGGGATTGACCCAGCCGAGGTCGCCGCCGTTGGCGGCCGAGGCGGTATCTTCGGAATGCGCGCGCGCCAGCGCCGCGAAATCATCGCCGTTCTCGACGCGCTCGCGCAGGTGCAGCAGTTTCTGGCGGGCATCCTCCAGTGACTGGATTTCGCTCGTCCGCAGCAGTATGTGACGCACGTGAGTCTGGGTCACGGCCTCGGCTTGCGCCGCGCCGCGCTTGTCGTTCAGCTTCAGGATATGAAATCCGTTGGGGCTGCGGAGGATTTCGCTGATGTCGCCCGGCGACATGCTCTTGAGCGCACCCAGAAACAGTTCGGGCAGCTCGCCCGGCTTTTTCCAGCCGAGACTGCCGCCCTTGAGGGCATCCGCCCCCTGGGAGTAGCTGACGGCGATTTGCTCGAAATCGGCCCCTGCTTTCAGCTGACGCAGGATATCCTCGGCGCGTTTTTTCGCCGCCTGAATCGCCTCGGGCGAGGCCGACTCGGGAATGCCGATCAGGATGTGCGAAAGATGGTAGGTAACGTCCATGTCCGCCCGGCTCTGCGGATTTTCCAGAAAGTGGCTGACCTCGCTATCGGTCACGTTGACACGGTTATTGATCTCGCGTTCGAGCAGTTGCTGGATGGTCAACTGGTCGTGGGTCTGGGCACGGTACGCCGCGACATCCATGCCGTTCTTCGTCAGGGCCTTGCGGAAATTCTCCACGCTCAAATTGTTGCGTCGGGCGATGGTTTCGATCGCCTGATCCACTTCGGATTCGCCTATGCGAATGCCGGTTTGTACGGCGAGCTGGAGTTGCAGGCGTTCCAGCACCATCCGATCGAGCAGTTGTTTCCGGAGTATGTCGTCCGGAGGTGTTTTGATTTTTTCGAGCGCGAGTTGTTTCTTGGTTTCCGTGAGACGGTTCGTTAGTTCGGTTTCAGTGATCACGTCGTCGTTGACGATGACCAGGATGCGGTCGACGTCCCCGGTAGCCTTTGGGGGCGCGGGGGCGGCCGCCATAATGGACGGCAGTAACAGAAGGAGCAGCCCGAGTATCGCATTCCAGGGCGCGGTGGATTTGGCAACAAGATGCATGGTTTCCGATATGGATTTAATGTAGGCCTGCTTCGCTCGTCTTGTCATTTATATCAATGACCGACACCCTGGCGCGGCACCGGAGTAACGCTAGGATAACATGAACTAGCCGCCGGCTGCCGTGGCGCAGCTCCTTTGGACGGAGACGCAAGGCCGCCACATTTAAGAAGCGCCAACCATAGCCGCTTGGCCACCACCTCCGAAAGAGCTGTCGCCTCGGGAGAGCGCTGCCACATGCGCCTCGGGCATGGGGCGTTAGGGTATGGTGGCCCCTGGCGCGGTGGATTGCGAGGGGGAGGAAAACATGCTTTGGCGCAGCGGACTGTCCGGTATGTGGCCGAGCTTGGACAGCCCGGTCAACTCCAGTTCCAGCATGATCGAACTGTTCTGGGTGGCGGCGTTGTCGTGCGTTGTGTCGACCAAAAGCCGCCGGCTGCCCAGGATGCGCAGCGCCCAGCAGCAGGCGTTGTATTCCATGCCGGCGTAGCTGTCCACGTTGCGGTTGTCGCGCTGCGAATACAGCGAGCGCGCCCGGAAAGTCCAGCGCCCCGCGATCGGCCACTCGGTGGAGATATCCGTCTGCTCCAGGTCGCCGCGGGAAAACCGCTTGCCGACATTCACGATGCGGTTTTTGGCTGGGTTGTATTGGAGGTAGTAGTTATATTTCTGGATATGATCGTCCACTCGGTTCCATTGAACGGTGGAGCGTGCATGCCAGTGGCCGGCGAGGGTGGCGGCGGCTTCGCCGACGATGTCCGAGCTGGCCGCCCCGCTCGGACCCGCCGGCAGGTTGACCTGCCGCTCGGCAAGGTAATAAATCCTACCGATGCTCGCGCGTCCGCGTTCCGCACCGTCTTTTTCGTCGATGAACCGCGTGGTGACGGCGGCCGTGATCTGATTGGAATCGCCGATGCGATCGCCGCCGGTGAAGCGGTTGTCGCGGAACAGGTTGGAGAAGCTCAGGTCTGGCACGCCAGTGTCGAAATTGGGTAGCCCGTCCTGGCCCTTGGCCGGGATGTAGAGATAGTACAGGCGCGGTTCGAGAGTTTGCGTGTACAGGCGTTCGCCCCAGCGCGAATCGCGCTCGAACACAAGTCCGCTGTCGAGGCTGAACACGCCCCGCGTCAGGAATGGCGTATCGTCCTGTGTGCCGGAGAGATGATAGGCGATCTGTCGCACGCCGAATCTGGGCGTGACAAAACCGAAGCTGTTCTCCAGCGGCAGGCTCATCGACGGGCTCAGATTCAGGCGCTCGCCGACGACGCCGACGTTGCGCTCAAAATTCACCGCCTCGCTTTCAAAGTAATAATTCAGACTATTGGGTTTAACCGGAATGTTGGTCGAAAAATTCAGCTGCGGCAGGCGCGCGTAGGGTCGGTCGGTCGGCGCGATGGTGCTGTCGATGGTCTGGTAGTCCGCGGCGCGGGCGCTGAAGTTCCACAGCGGGCCGCGATAGTCCACTCCGGCGTTCTGCGGCAGATGCGTCTGGCTGGTGATGGCCAGGTCGTCGCCGAAGTCGTCGAAGTATTTCTTGTCGGAGACGGCGCGCACGTCGATGTTGCCGGACCACAGCGGGCTGAAGACGTGTTTGTGCTGATAGGTGCCGGCGGCGCGATTGTCGCCATTGGCCAAGCGGTCATTTTGCAGTATCTCAAACTCGAGTTTTCCCTCTGAATGTTGGGTAAGGTAGCGGAACTGGTTTTGCAACTGCAGGCCGCGTTCGGACATGAACTGGGGTGTCAGGGTGTCATCGTAATTCGGCGCGAGGTTAAAGTAGTAAGGCGCCGCCACCTCCAACCCGCGGTTGCTCGCGTTGCCCACCCGGGGAATCAGGAATCCCGACTTGCGCTGGTCGGAAATCGGGAAACTGAGATAGGGCAGGTAGAAAATGGGTACCCCCTGGAAATCGACCGAAGCGTGGTAGGCGGTGCCGATGTCTTCCTGCGTGTCGAGATTGAGTTCGCGCATTTTCAGGAACCAACTGTCCTGCCCCGGAGCGCAGGTGGTGTAGCGCACGCGCGTCAGCCGTGTGTGATCCGGGCCCTCGAAATCGATGCGCTCGGCATCGCCACGGGCGCCGGCGTTCTCAAGGCGGAAATAGCTGGGGCCGGCATAGCCGAGACGGGATTCGAGATTGATATGTGTCTCCTGTGTCTGAAAGCTCGCGCCGGAGGTGTCCTGGAACATGACATTGCCGGTGGCATCCGCCAGACCCGTGGTCTGGTCGTAGCGCACCTGTTCGGCGGTGAGGTGTTGATTGCCCTGTTGCATCTCCACGTTACCGCTGAATTCGCTGACGCCGCCCGACACCGTGTGCAATTGGCGGGCGCGTATGTCGGTCGGCGGGTTTTCCATAGCGGGCGGACGGGGCTTGGCGGCGTGTGCGCGCAGCGGAGGTCGCTCCGGGCACACCCCATCCTCCACCGCCTGCGCCACCGGATGCCATCCCGTCGCCACGGCAATGATCAGGCAAAGGACGGTATGGGCGGGGCGCAGCAAAGGCATGGGAAGCGGCGTGTCATTGTTTTATGATGGGTGACATAAAATTGCATACTATGTATCCCCCATCAAGCTTTTCCGCCCGCGCGGGCGGCATTCGCAAGGTCGCACTTGGACACACGTCTTGACGCACTCAAGGACTGGACCGCCCGGGTGCTCGGTGCCGGGCGGTTCGACATCCGACCGGCCTCGGCGGACGCGAGCTTTCGCCGCTATTTCCGGGTTACCGCGGGACAACAAAGTCTTATCGCCATGGACGCGCCGCCGGACAAGGGCGGCATGCGTTCCTACGTGGCGATTGCCCGCCGCTTCCATGCGCTGGGGCTCAACGTGCCGGAGGTCCTGGAGGAAAACCACGATCTGGGATTTTTCCTCATTACCGACCTGGGCGACCGACTCTACCTGCGACATCTGAGCGATCAGACCGTGGAGCGGCTGTACGGCGATGCCATGGGGGCGCTGGTTGTCCTGCAGGCCGGCAGTTTCACTCAGGCCGCCGGGAAATTCCTGCCGGACTACGATGAAGTCCTGCTCCAGCGTGAAATGGAGATCTTCCGCGAATGGTATCTGGGACGTCATCTGGGCTTGAAGCTGGCGGCGAGTCAGCAGGCGGCGCTGGATGAGACGTTTACGCTCCTGGCGCGCGCCGCGTTGTCGCAGCCGCAGGTGTGGGTGCACCGCGACTATCATTCGCGTAACCTGATGGTGACCGATCGCAACAACCCCGGCATACTCGATTTCCAGGATGCGGTCCTGGGACCGGTGACCTATGACCTCGTGTCGCTGTTGCGCGACTGCTACATCGCCTGGCCGCGCGCGCGGGTCGAGGATTGGGTCAAAGGCTATCACGAGCTGGCGCTCCAGTCCGGCATACCGGTGGGCGATGACGACAACCGGTTTCTCCGCTGGTTCGACCTCATGGGGGTGCAGCGCCATCTCAAAGCCACCGGCATCTTTGCCCGACTCAATCATCGCGATAACAAGCCCGGCTACTTGAGCGATATCCCGCGCACCCTAGGGTACGTGCAAGAGGTGAGCGCCCGCTACCCGGAACTGCAACCGTTGAACGCGTTGCTGCGCGAGTTCAAACTGACGGAGAGCGCATGAGTTTAAAGGTCATGATTCTGGCGGCGGGCCGCGGGGAACGCATGCGGCCGCTGTCGGACATCGTTCCCAAACCGTTGCTGGAGGCTGGCGGCAAACCCCTCATCGTGCATCTGATCGAAGGACTGGCCCGCCACGGGCTGTGCGATCTCGTGATCAACCACTCGCATCTCGGGGAAAAAATCAGCGCCTATCTCGGCGATGGCGGCCGGTACGGGGTGCGTGTCGCCTATTCGCATGAAGAAGGCGGAGGGCTCGAGACCGGCGGTGGCATCTTCAAGGCGCTGTCACTGATCGACACTGACCCGTTCATGGTGATCAATGGCGACATCTGGACCGATTACCCCTTTGACCGTCTGCCTGTCCGTCTCGACGGGCTTGCACATCTCGTGCTGGTGGATAATCCGCCGCAACATCCGCAGGGTGACTTTGCGCTGCGGGAGGGAAAGCTGTTCGCGGAAGGAGCGCCGCGCCTGACGTTCAGCGGCATCGGCGTCTATGCGCGCGCCCTGTTTGCGGAATGTCGTCCGGGCAAGTTTCCGCTGGCGCCGTTGCTGCGTGCCGCCATCGCGCGGGGTCTGGTCAGTGGCGAGCATTACACCGGTCGCTGGCGAGACGTGGGTACGCCGCAGCGCCTGGCCGATCTGGACCGGGAACTGCGGGCGCATGAAAAATGACAAGACGAGCGCAGCAGGGCTACATTAATGACGTGCTCCTGCTGACGGAGCCGGTTTTGACTGCTGTAAAGTATTGTTTTCCCTTGTATTACCTGCAGGGTAGGGGCGAGTTTCGATACCGCGAAAATAATCCGGCGGGAATGTCGCAGAGCTGAGAAAGCCGGGTCGGCGGCAGGTAATAAATAAAATGTCGTCCTACTGAGTTCGCCCGGACAAAATAAAAAAACCGGTAACACCTCGCTAGCTTTAACAACCAGGCGGGTGCTACCGGCTTATCACCTGCGAAGGCGGACGGGGTAATCCGAGGCGGCGACGATTTAACGCGCTGCCATCGAAATTCCCCTCGCCTGTCGCGTTATTTCTTCTTCGGTGCTTTTTTCTTGGCCTTTTTCTTGGCTGCCATGATGAGCTCCTTTGGTTTGGGGTTAAGGGACTTGCAGGGAAGTCAGGGGCCAAAACCCCCCGACGCTACTGCTCGTTGCCACGATTTTGCCGGGAGCAAAATCGGCCGCGCCGAAAGGTGCGCGAAAAAGAAAAAGACAGTCTTGGACTGTCTTTTGATGGATTCGGGACAGAGGTACTGGCCGGGGTTTACCGGCGGATACAACATAGCGAGGGGAGCGGGAAGAACAGGACCTGGCAGCCGGACACCACTGCAGGTGGGTACTATTATGCTTGCTACCGGTTGTCGAGCTTCGCAATCGATCCATTAACTCTTGGTTGATCCTGGTTCCACCCGGTGCCGCGATGATCTTCATGCTTATCGGCGGCATCCCGCAATCCGGGCAGTGACATCCGTGTTCAACATTCACTTCATGTCTAGCACACTGTCCTACTGTGTCAAGACATTAAGGCAATGGAAAAAAAATTGCAAACACTTTTTTGAAATTTTCCGCGTGCATCAAGCGCATCAAAATATCATCCGCACTTCGAGTCGCCGCAGTTGAGACAGGTCATGCATCCATCCATCTTGATGACAGCCTTGGTGGAACACTTGACGCAGAGTTGCGCATCGGACGGGAAGTCGCAAGTCTCATTGCTGGCGGTTTCTATCGCGCTGGCGCGTTTTTTCAGTTCGGCATGCTTCTCGGCGATGAACTGCTGGCGTGCCGCGTCCGGTTCCTCGGTCGGGATGAGGCCGATCAGCTTGAGGTGACGTTCGATGACATCGCCCAGGTCGGCCACGAGCGAGGGGGTGTATTTGCCCTTCTTGAAATAGCCGCCGCGCGGGTCGAACACCGAGTGCAGTTCCTCCACCAGGAAGGTGACGTCACCACCCTTGCGGAACACGGCGGAGATGACCCGGGTCAGCGCCACCACCCACTGGAAGTGGTCCATGTTCTTGGAGTTGATGAAAATCTCGAAGGGCCGGCGCTTCTCGTGGGGCGTGTCCGGGTTGAGCACGATGTCGTTGATCGTGACGTACAGGGCATGCTCCGTGAGGGGGGTCTTGATCTTGTAGGTCGACCCCAGCAGCATCTCGGGCCGTTCGAGCTTCTCGTGCATGTGCACGACGTTGCTCTCGGGAGCGCGTTTGGGCTCTTCTTTGACGACCTCGTACCCGGTAATCTTTTGTTCAATCTTGATAGCCATATAAACTCCTACGTCCTCTACCAGCTGGAAGATGTTGTTGTAACCGAATGGGTTGTAGCTGCCGCAGTAGACACTGCAACCGCGTTTCGTAATTGATCAGGTGAAAACACTAGGAATGGCGGTAGATCCCAGTGATCAGGCCTGTTGAGGGCATTCACGCCGATTAACACGGTCATAAAAGCAGCAAATTTTCTATCCATCAAAGCACCTATTTTCTCAAAACCGCCCGTAATAGCCTTCCTTGAGGGCGTCGTACAGGTTGGCAGCGTTATGGGTTTCGCCGTCGTACTCGATCTCCTCGTTGCCCCGGACCTCGATGACCTCGCCGTTCGCCAGCTGGAACCGGTAGGTGGTGTTCTCGAGGTCCTTGTCCTTCACCAGCACGCCCTGGAACGCCTGCGGGTTGAAGCGGAAGGTGGTGCAACCCTTGAGCCCCTGATCGAAGGCGTACATGTAGATGTCCTTGAAATCCTCGTAGGGATAGTCCGTGGGGACGTTCGCCGTCTTGGATATCGAGGAGTCCACCCATTTCTGCGCGGCCGCCTGCACATCCACATGCTCACGCGGGTTGATGTGGTCGGCGGTGATGAAGTAATCCGGCAGCTGGTTCTTGCCGTCCGATGCATCCGGGTCGGCGTCGGGATTCACCAAGGTGCGGTAGGCGAGCAGTTCGTAGGAGAACACTTCGACCTTTTCCTTGCTCTTCTTGCCTTCGCGCAGCACGTTGCGGCTGTATTTGTGGGCGAACGACGGCTCGATGCCGTTGCTGGCATTGTTGGCCAGCGACAGCGAGATGGTGCCGGTGGGGGCGATCGAGCTGTGGTGCGTGAAGCGCGCGCCCTTCTCGGCGATGCGCGAGGTGAGCGCGGCATCGAACTGCTGCATGTAGCGGCTGTACCGGGCGAGCAGCACCTTGCCCTTGACCTTGTCACCGACCTTGTACCCGTCGCGGCACATCTCCGGACGCCTGACCAGCATCTCTTCGGTGACCGTGAACTCGTCCTCCATGATCGGGGCCGGACCCTTTTCCTCGGCGAGGTCGATGCCCACTTCCCAGCCCACCTCGGCCATCTCGCGCGCCACGCGTTCGGTGAACTCGAGCGATTCGGGCGAGCCGTATTTCATCCGCAGCATGGTGAGCGTGGAGCCCAGGCCCAGGAAGCCCATGCCATGGCGGCGTTTATGGTGGATTTCATGGCGCTGCTGCGCGAGCGGCAGGCCGTTGATCTCGACCACGTTGTCGAGCATGCGGGTAAAGACCGCCACCACCTCGCGATACTGTTCCCAGTTAAAATGCGCGGCATCGGTGAAGGGCTCTTCCACGAATTTGGTCAGATTCACCGAGCCGAGCAGGCACGAGCCGTATTGCGGCAATGGCTGCTCGCCGCAAGGGTTGGTGGCGCGGATGTTCTCGCAGAACCAGTTGTTGTTCATCTCATTGATCTTGTCGATCAGGATGAACCCGGGCTCGGCGTAGTCGTAGGTCGAGGCCATGATCAGGTCCCACAGGCGTCGCGCCGGAAGGCTCTTGTATATCTTGCAGGCTACCTGGCCGAGGTTGTTGGTGATGTAACCCTCGGTCACCGGCCAGTAGCGCCAGACAATGCGCGACTCGGGGTCTTCGTACTCATGGCGGCTAGTGGGGAACACCAGGTCCCAGGATCCGTTCTTTTTCACCGCCTGCATGAACTCGTCGGTGATCAGGCAGGAGAGATTGAACTGGCGCAACCGGCCGTTCTCGCGTTTGGCCTTGATGAAATCCATGATGTCCGGATGCGCGATGTCGAAGGTGCCCATTTGCGCGCCGCGCCGGCCGCCGGCGGACGAGACGGTGAAGCACATGGCATCGAAAATATCCATAAAAGAGAGGGGACCGGAGGTATAAGCTCCGGCCCCGCTCACAAACGCCCCTTTGGGGCGGAGGGTAGAGAACTCGTAACCGATGCCGCAACCGGCCTTCAGGGTCAGGCCGGCTTCGTGCACGGAGGACAGGATCCCGTCCATGGAGTCCGGAACCGTCCGCGAGACCGTGCAATTGATGGTGCTGGTGGCGGGTTTATGCTCCAAGGCGCCGGCGTTGGAGATGATGCGCCCGGCCGGAATCGCCCCGTTTTGCAGAGCCCAGAAGAACTTTTCGAACCATTCCTCGCGTTTTTCCGGGGCATCCTCCACGTCGGCGAGGGCCCGGGCCACCCGGGCATAGGTCCCCGCGATGTCCTGGTCGATGACTTCCCCGGTTTTGCTCTTGAGACGGTATTTTTTATCCCAGATATCCAGAGAAGCCGGTTGTATGGAGATTTCAGTGACAACCGGGTCTTGTGCTTGTAATTGGACGACCTTCATAGATTACTGTCCTCCGGTGCCTGTCTTGTGGGCACGCGCCGTGCCGGTTTTTAGTGAAATACTAGGTATCGGGCCTGTGACCTTGGCCAACCACAATATGTTGTAGTTTTAGACCCATAAGGTGGGTGATGTCAAGATTGCATTTTTTTTATAACCGCAGCTCAGAGGGCGGGCGGGAGGCGGGATGGTATTACCTTATATATATGTTTCGTCGACCACGGGATAGAGCGACGGTACCGTGTTTTTTGTAAACCTCAAGCGTTTGTGCCGGTTGACTCGATGTAAGCGGGTGCGAGTCATTCATCCGGGACCGATCAACGCGCGCAGCTTCTGTAGCAGTACCGCAATATTGGGCGACGCTCCGCCATCGACGATCAGCGTGGCACTTTGCTCATCGGCGGAAAGTGGCTCCCGGGCGGACAACTGGCGATCAAGCACGGCCAGGTCCGCCTCGGAAGCCTCGCGCGATTGCCGGCTGCGTTGTTGCAGGCGCGCGCGCAGGACACTTTCCGGAGTCTGTACATCGAGAATCACGAAAGGGACGCGCGTCTGATTGGCCACGACGCATAACTGGTCGCGCTGGTGTCGTTTGAGAAAGGCGGCATCCACGATCACCGGATGTCCGGCCCGCAGGATAGTCTGGGCCAGCTCCGCCAGTCGCGCATAAGTGCGCCGGCCGGCCTCGGCCGTGTAAATCCCGCTGTCGATCGCTGAGCCACTGCGTGCGTGCGGTGCCAGTCCGTGCAGGCGTTTGCGCTCGACATCGCTGCGCAACCGGATGGTGCCAAGGCTCTCCAGTAGTTGTTGCGAAAGCCAGGTCTTGCCGCTACCCGACAAACCGTGGGTGATAATGAGCACAGGATGCAGTGTCTGGGTGTAACGCTCGGCGAGATTCGCATAACCGAGATACTCTTCGCGTACCCTCCGTTTTTCTTCATCACTCAGGTCGCTCTGGCTTGAGCGAATGCAGGCAACCTTGGCGCGTACCAGCGCGCGATAGACCCGGTAGAAGCCGAACACCGCGAGACCTTCGTAGTCGCCGGTATGTTCGAGGTAGGCATTGAGTGCGCGGTGGGCGAGATCGGCGCGCCCACGATCGTCGAGGTCCATCGTCAGGAAGGCGACTTCGCTCATGGTGTCGGTCCAGCGCAGGTTTTCGCTGAACTCGAGACAGTCAAAGAGCAGCACGCGTTCATCGTGCCATACCATGTTGGCGAGGTGGGCGTCGCCATGGCATTCGCGTATGAAGCCCCGGTGTTTGCGGTCCTCGAACATTTTCCCGAGTTCGGCGAAAGTC
>NZ_JBGQKW010000042.1:0-22992 GCF_041499725.1 Sulfuricaulis sp. | reverse complement strand
CGCAGGCCTTCGCCGATGCCTTCGCGCGCGCCTGGTTCAAGCTGACGCACCGCGACATGGGCCCGCGCGCCCGCTACCTCGGGCCGGAAGTGCCGAAGGAAGAGCTGATCTGGCAGGACCCGATCCCCGCGGTCAACCACAAGCTGATCGGCGAGAAGGAGATCGCCGACCTCAAGAAGAAGATCCTCGCCTCGAAGCTGTCAGTGTCGCAGCTCGTGTCGACGGCCTGGGCGTCGGCGTCCACCTTCCGCGGCTCCGACAAGCGCGGCGGCGCCAATGGCGCGCGCATCCGGCTCGCTCCGCAGAAGGACTGGGCCGTGAACCAGCCGGCGCAACTGGCGAAGGTGCTGAAGGCGCTCGAGGGCATCCAGGCCGACTTCAACAAGAAGGCGAAGGGCGGCAAGAAAGTGTCGCTCGCCGACCTGATCGTGCTCGCGGGCTGCGCGGGCGTCGAGCAGGCCGTGAAGAAGGCCGGCGTCTCCGTGAAGGTGCCCTTCAAGCCCGGACGCATGGACGCGAGGCAGGACCAGACGGACGCCGAGTCCTTCGCCGTGCTCGAGCCGATCGCCGACGGCTTCCGCAACTACCTGAAGGGCAAGTTCGAGGTCTCCGCCGAGCAGCTGCTGGTCGACAGGGCGCAGCTCCTGACGCTCACGGCGCCCGAGATGACGGTCCTCGTCGGCGGCATGCGCATGCTGGGGACCAACGTCGGTAGCGCGAAGCACGGGGTCTTCACCTCCAAGCCCGAGGCGTTGACCAACGACTTCTTCGTCAACCTGCTCGACATGGGCACCGAATGGAAGCCGGTCTCGGGCGCCGAGGACGTGTTCGAAGGGCGCGACCGCAAGACGAGCAAGGTCAAGTGGACCGGCACGCGCGTTGATCTCGTCTTCGGTTCGAACTCGCAGCTGCAGGCCCTCGCCGAGGTCTATGCAAGCGACGACGCGAAGGAGAAGTTCGTGCAGGACTTCGTGGCCGCGTGGACCAAGGTGATGAATCTGGACCGCTTCGACCTCGCCTGATCGTGGCATGAGCGTCTTCGAGGGCTTCACAGGGCGGCAGAAACGGTCAGCTAACAGTTCAGTCAACACGGACGCTGCGCGATAAAAACGCGCAGCGCCGGTTACTTCTACGTTAAGCGTCCGCTTTTCATGATGGGAACGTCCGGTCTTGAGAATAGTGTATGTCTCCTCCTGGCCGTCAGGCGACATAAAGAATCGACAACTTATGGGATCAAGCCCAGCGACGTAGTCATCCGCTGGCGCGCATTATCCCGGTTCCTGGCAGAAACGTGGTGGGGGGTCGGTGTTTGTCTTATGATTTCGGACCAGCAACCACAAATTCGACGCCTGAGAACAAATGCCCGCCGCTATGACCGTATCGGCCGACCTGCAGCAACTCCTCGCCCGCGTCGCGCTGGGCGACCGGGTGGCGTTTCGGCGCCTGTACGATGCGACGGCACCGTCTCTGTTTGGCGTGGCGCTTCGTATAGTAAGACAACGGGATCGCGCGGAAGAGGTGTTGCAGGATGCGTTCGTCAATGCATGGAACCGGGCCGCCGGGTATCAGGCCGCGTTGAGCCAGCCGATGACCTGGCTGACGGCTATCGTGCGCAATCGCGCGCTGGATGAACTGCGCAGCGGTGCCCGCCACCGCGCGGAATCCCTGGAAGACCGAGAGAGCGGAGCCGCGCGCGAGATTGAAGACGAGCGACCGAATCCGCTGAGGTTATTGGAGCAAGCGGCGGATGCCCTCGCCATCCGCGACTGCCTGGACGCGATCGACGGACCGCAGCGCCAGTGTCTGGCGCTTGTCTATTACCATGGGCTCAGCCATTCCGAGGTCGCCGGCCATATCGACTCGCCCATCGGGAGCGTCAAGGTCTGGTTGCGGCGCGGGCTGGACAAACTGAAGCGCTGCCTGGAGTCGCTGGCATGAATTACGATCGTCCGGAACTTCTCGATCGACTCGCTGCCGAGTACGTGTTCGGCACGATGAGTGTGCGGGTACGGCGCCGGTTCCAGGCGGTTCAGCGCACGCTGCCGGCGGCACGGCAAGCGGTTCAGGTTTGGGAGCAGCGATTGACGCCGCTGGCACGGTCGGTGCCGCCGGAACAACCTTCCGCCGCCGCGTGGGAAGCGATCGATCGCAGGACCGGCGGCCAGGCGTCACGACCGGTCGCACCGGCATCCGCGTGGCTCGCGTGGCTCAAGCCCGCCCTCGGCGTGGCCTTCGGGGTGGTCGCAACGCTCGGACTGGTAAGGCTTTACCCAACTGCCGTGGTGCCCGTTGACGAGATCGTGCAACAGCGCGGAACGCTACCGGCGAGTTATGTCGGCTTGCTCACGGATGCCGCCAACAATCCGGTGGTGCTCGCCAGCTCGACCCGCTACGGCAGGATCATGTCGATCAAGATTTTGCGCAAGGTCGATGTGCCCCCCGGCAAGGTGTTGCAGCTCTGGGCGCTGCCCAAAGAAGGGGCCGCCTTCCCGCTCGGCGTGGTGCCGGCCGAGGGCCAAAGCTCCTTCCGGATGGCGGAGTCCTCGGAAAAATTGCTATCCAGCGTGCCGCGCCTCGCAGTTTCGGTCGAGGATGCCCCGGCACGCGCAGGGACAGCGCCCGCGCCGTACTTGCTCACCGGTAACTGCGTCAAACTCTGGTAGTTCTTGCTCGCCCACGCGCGAGGAAATAAATCTGCACCGGCTGTCTCCGATCCGGCGAGTCGCTCCGTATATCGGCATAGGTAGCGCAATGACGCGCTGCCCCAACCCAGATACAGGAGACGACATCATGAACAAGCTGATACTTGCCACCCTTGCGACGGCCTTCACGGCCAATATCGCCATCGCCCAGTCGGTTGCCGAGACGAATGGAATTCTCGCCGACGCTTCCGGCCGCACCCTCTATACATTCGACAAGGATGCGAGCAACAAGAGCAACTGTAACGACGGCTGTGCCGTGACCTGGTCTCCGTACCTGGTGAAGGAAGGCGATCGCACCCCCGCGAACTTCAACGTGATCACGCGCGACGACGGCACCAAGCAATGGGCGTTGAACGGAAAGCCCTTGTACTTCTTCGCTGCCGACGTCCAGGCCGGCGAGGTGAAAGGTGACGGCAAAGGCGGCGTGTGGCATGTCATCCGCGGCGCTAGCAAGCGCTCGGAGGCGAAGCCCGCGCCGGATTCGCAGGCTGCCGACGGGTACCGTTTCTTCGGCAGCAGTTACTGAGCCAACGGAGGATGCCATGTCTAAGTCTAAAACATCGAATGTCACGATCTTCCTGCTGGCGCTCTTCGCCGCCGGCTGCGCGAGCGCGCTAGCATCCAGGTCAACGGCCCAGGTGCCGGATAAGCTCAAACCCGGCGCGAACGAATCTCTGGCGCTGATCGCTCACGCCAAGGGCGCGCAGATTTACGAATGTCGTGCCAGCAAGGATCAAACAGGGAATTACGAATGGGCGTTCGTGGCTCCCGAAGCCGATCTTTTCGACGCGGGCGGAAACAGGATCGGCCGACACTATGCCGGCCCACATTGGGAATCGACGGATGGTAGCAAGCTCTTGGGTGCGTTGAAGGAGCGCGCCGAAGCGCCAGCGGCCGATGCCATCCCTTGGTTGCTGCTTACCGCGAAGTCGGTCGGCTCGGAGGGCTCGTTCAGCAAGGTCACGAGCGTACAGCGCGTAAGTACGGTGGGCGGCGTGGCGCCTAAGGCCGGTTGCTCTCAAGCCGCGGCCGGAACAACTGCGCGCATCCATTACACAGCAGACTATTACTTCTTCACCAGGAAGTAGCAAAAGTGGGTCAGAGAACAATTACCGGTAATATTGGAACAATTGTTCTCTGACCCCGATTTTCCTAACGGGCATCTGCCAGCCAGTGCACGGCTGGAAAGCGACTGGTTGGAATTCGACCCAAAGCTGACTCGGAAATTATCTACAGCGGAATCAGAATCTCTTTTGCAGACCTACCATGAAACCTTGCGGCAAGGCAGTCAGGATCAATGGCTGAGGTCGGGAATAGGCATATACGCCTGAAGCGGTACCCACGGCAAATCCGGCCAGCACGTCGCTCTGCCAGTGGCCCCGCACTTTGACCCGGGCAACCATGTCATAAGTTGGCAGCAGTTCGAGCGCATACACCGAGGGAGTATCTTGGCGATATTCCAGCACGAAGGGAGTCACTATGGCGCTTATGGCCGTGACTTCACCGCTGGGGAAGCTGCGATGTCCATTTCCCTGAAAGAATTTATTCGGGTTGTCGGTCTCGGCGGGCCGTTCCCGGGAGAACGCGATTTTCATGGCTTCCGCCGATACACCTCCGATCACCGAGGCATCGATGGATTGCCAGAAGGTCTTCCCCAAACGAGTTTCGCCGCCTTCCCAGACGGCGCCAGCGACCTCGCCGAGGATCATCACTTCAATCAGGTCGCGTTGATACTGGCGTTTCCAAATACCGCTGTCATCCTCGTTAACGCGATGATCGATACCTAATGGCCCGCCACCCGCGAGCGCGAATGTGGAACAAAGCAGTGAGAGCAAAGCAAATAGTCTCAACGCCATATTTTTGATTTCCGTTGCATATCGATTTCTCATCTCGATCCGATCTACCTCAATTATTTCTTGCTGTTCGCAACTTGTAGACAGCTGTTGAAATAAAGCGTTTCATAGCCCTCAAAATTCCTGCGCATTTTTGAGGGCTATCATCAACTCCTTCGATGGAACGGACCGACTGCGCTACTTGGTCGGTAATGACACTCGGGGTTTTATCAAGGCCAGGCACGAAGTGCACGATCAGGATTACGTCGCGTTCATGAGATCGCATTTCTTGCCGAAATCATGATCTCGCGACAGAAGTCGGCGTTCAGGCGTGCCGAGCGTCGCCCGGCTTACTTGGCTTCGGCGAGCTGCTTGAGCGTGAACGTGTAGCTCGTGCTGTCGAGCGGCTTGTGGCAGGCGAGGCACTCAGCCTGGTTCACGCCGGGCTTGTGCTGCTTGTCGGTCGTGAAGACGGCGTAGTTCCAGTCGCCGTTGCGCAACATCTCGGGAATGTCCTTGCCCCAGCCCGCTCCGCTCGCCATCGATGTGTAGAGAAGCAGTTTGTCCGCCACGTAAAAGCCATCGCCGCCCATGACCGGCTTGCCGTCGGCGTCGAGTTTCGCCGCGTACACCTCGGCGAATAGCACCGAGCCGTCCGGCAGCGGCTTACCGGCTTTCGCCGCCGCCACCGCGGCCTTGTTGGCGTAGAAGTAGCGCACCTGCTTGGTCGCCGGGAAGTTGATCGTATGGTACTTGGTGAATGTGTTCTTGTAGCTTTCAGGGAAGGTCACGCTGGTCTTCGCGACGTTCGGCAAAAACGCAGACTTGGCGCCCGTCGCCGCGCCCGGCAGCGAGGCAAAGTAGGCCGCGACGTTGGCCATGTCCTCGGCGCTGAGCTGGGCCGCGATCGGATTCATGAGCGGGTTCTTGCGCGTGCCTTCCTTCAGCGCCTTCAGTTGCGCCTCGATGTAGCCCGCCCGCTGCGCCGCGAGATTGGGGATGGCATCGCTTACGCTCACCCCGGCGGCGCCGTGGCAGGCCGCGCACACGCTGGCGACCTTGGCTTTGCCGGCTTCGACATCCGCGGCTTGCGCGATTGGTGCGATGATGAGAACGACGGACAATGCGAGCGCTTTTTTCACGGGCTTCTCCTTAAGCAGCGGTTTCCGCTAACAGAAAAATAAGGTTAGCTTAATCTGACCCCGGGTTACGCAAGTCTGGCCCCTTTAATACTCACTAGGCGATCTGCCCCACCAGCGCGGCCAGCGAGCGGGCGGGGTGCACTTCGGGTGTCACGTTGTAGCCCAGGAGCTTGTCGATCTGGCTGGTGGAGAACATGCCGATCACGCATTGTGATTGCGTGGCCTTGTCGGTCTTCACCACCAGCGCGTGCTGGCGTTGCTGCTTGCGCAGGGTTTCGATGATGTCACCCACTCGCGCGTCGCGAACGGCCTGCGCGTCGAGCGCGCAGATATCCGGTTGCGGTGTCATCACCGCCGCTACGGTGATGTCGGCGCGCGGCACCTGCATTTGCTGGGCGATCTGGATCGGCCGCTCGCCCATGATGTCCTTCGCGGTGATGAGGCCGATGATTTGGCCGGCATCATTCACCACGAACAGCAACCGAATGCCGGTGGTTTTCATTTTATTCAGGGCCACATCAATGGCGACCTCGGGGCGTGTGGTGATCGGGTGCACCACCTTGAAGTTGGTCATCACCACCGCCGCGGGACTGTCGAGCTTCACGATCTCCGGCGGTGTGGTCGGGTGTTCCAACGTCGACTGCGGCTCGAGCGTAACGCACGCAATGGTTTCGAATGAATAGGGCATAGAGAACCTCCTTCAGCGGGTTCGTAATTTTTCTTGCCTGACCATGTTACGCCTTGCGCCCGCCAAGCCAAGTATTCCCGTAGAGAATGCGTACGTATATCGAAACTGAATTTAGGCATTCGCTAATATACGACGCCGCTCACGCGCCAACGGCACAGGATGGCGCGGCTCACCAGTTAATGAGCCATCGAATATCGGGGTCAGGCTCAGTTTCTTCTGCCTGTGGTGGAGTGAATCGAAGCGACGTTAATCGAGCCCGGCCCCTTTTATATACTGACCCTTGCCTCACTCTGACCCTGATTTTACCGCCGATTTCACCACCGATGGACTTTATACGTAATGTGGTGCAACTTACTCCGCGGGAACAGGTTGAAGCGTAGGTACAGACATTGTTTCCCGTTGAGTCGCGCGAACTTATCGCACGCTTTATTTCCAAGGATATCGTAAGGAGAAACGCATGGCCGACTTTGACAAGACCCCACCACACAAAACAACCTCTCAACAAGCCAGGCAGAAAACAGCACCTGTACCGCCGCCGGCACCAGCCAGAAATGAAAATAACAGCCCACGGACGCTATCGAGCAAACCGCAAGTTACTTCGCAGGAGCGGCACCAGATGATCGCGATCAGGGCTTATCTCCGCGCGGAGCGGCGCGGCTTTGCTTCCGGGCACGCGCAGGAAGACTGGCTGCGAGCCGAGGCTGAAGTCGACCGGTTAATTATCAAAAGATAACGTGTACCGCAGATGATTCGTGCACGGATATCCGTCACGGTTCCTTCGCTAACGAAGCTCTGATTAAGTTTCCCGTTCGCCCTGAGCTTGTCGAAGGGTGAAGAATAATCGGGGACAGACCACGGTTAATTGTCGGCTGAATCATAAAACGTGGTCTGTCGCTTATATTATTACTGGTTCCTCGTTGCGGTGACGGTTATTTAGACCGGTTACTTGCCTTCGACGGTGAGGGCGGACGTGTCCACGCTCTTCACGCCATCCACTTTTCCAGCGACGTCTTTCACGTGATCGATGGCATCCTGGTTTGCCAGGGCGCCCTTCAGAACCACCACACCGTGAGTCGTCTCCACGCTCACATCGAAGCCCTTACTGACGCTGTCAGCGAGAATCTCGGATTTCACCTTGGTGGTGATCCAGCTATCGGACACGGCCCGCTTTGACTTCCTGACGGTGTTGCTGCTCCCGGGCACTTTCAGGTTGTTGTCAATGCTCTTGACGCCCTCGACCGCCTTTGTCAGCTTCCCAGCCGTGGACTTCGCCTTCGAGTCGCTCGCCGTACCCTCGAGCGTGACCACGCCATTGGTGGTGGTTACGCTGATGTCGGATTTCTTGAGGCGGTCATCACCCATCAGCTTGGCCTTCACCTTGGTGGTGATGGCGGTGTCGCTGATCGCGGCGCCCATGTTCTCGCTATGCGCCTTCGGAATGGAGTCATCATCGGAGGCGGCATACGCCGTGCCGATGCCAAGCCCGGCAACCAGACCGGCGACGATCAGTGCGTTGCGGAATGAGGCTTTACCAAACGCGGTTATATTCATGCTGCTTCTCCGATTTGTCGTCTGCACGACTTGCTTTACGAAATGTGAATCGTCAATGCCAAATGGTGTTGCAATGGAGGGAATCGTTTTCATGGTGACCTCTGGTGAATAACGGTTAAATAGAAAGACTGATACAGCTGTATATCAGTGAAGCAGCCCGGGCATGCTGTAGAAGAACTCGTTCTGTCGTTCGTTATTGCACATGCAGGGCCGATGAAGTTCGACAGCTTGCTCGCAAGCGCCGGACCTTGTCGGTGCGGTATAACACATAGCGACGCTCCCGTTGAGCGCCATTTTCCGCGAGATAATAGGGGTCAGAGAACAATTACCGCTAATATTGGAAACAATTGTTCTCTGACCCGGATTTTTTATTTTTACGTGGAAGGCACGGCTATGGACTCTTGCCAGTAGCTTTCGCCCGTGCAGCGCGGCGCCTCGCGACTTCAGGCCAGTAATTATCGGCGCTTAGGCTATAGGAAGCCGTGTCCATGCCTACGGCATACTTCGACACTCGGATGGTCGCGCCAGCACGTTTCCAATAAAAAATCGTATCTGTGAACTTGGCACCCGCTCTAGTGTGGACCTCTTCAGTGTCTTTCCGTGTTGGCAGGCCATATTTTATCGTAAGGGCAGCAATCAAGTCGTCGAAGGCCATTGAGTCGAGTGACGCATATGCATACATCAGCCGGTTGGCGATGAAGTGGAAATCGATGGCCTTAATGCGATGGCCAGCGACCTCAGAAAGCGCAGTGGGTGGAGCGCGACCGTCAATGATTGTCTCGCAAAATAGATCTCCTTCCGTCTGTTTGCGCTCCCAGAACTTTTTTAACGTTTCATTAGGTGGCCTCGTTGCCTCCTGCTTCGGATCGCTACAAATAAGTTCTGGGTACTTTGTCCTCAGCTCTTCCGCTGTTGAACCAATCTTTAACCCTTTGAATTCAAGCGAATCATCGGCGTAAGTGCTGGATGCCGTGAACAGCAGCAGAACCAAAATGGCCGGTAATAGGTGGTCTTTAGGCATATTCGACAAACACGTAAATTAAATAAACACTCAAGTATATTCTATGAATGAAGCAGAAAAACAGTAAAAGGGGACGGAGTGAGGTGTACCCACTGCAAACTTGACCTTCTATCGCAGGCACAGATTCGCGCGCGAATCGTAGATCGGATATGAACATCTAAAGGTCTTGTTACCTGTGCGTTAAAACCGCAGCTGAAGCAAAGCTATGTGCATTTCGTGTCGACGGGGCTAAACTAATTAAAAGATATCAGCGAGGCTTGGTGGTGAATACAAAACTACAACAACTTCCGGTAGAAGAGCGAATCAAACTCGTGGAGGACTTGTGGGACAGTATCGCCACTGATCAACAGGCACTCCGGCTCACCGCAAAACAGAGGGCCGAGCTTGACCGACGTCTTGACGCCTACGAGATCGACAAGAACCAGGGCCGCTTGACGGCCGATGCCGTGGCTGACATTCGCCAGAAATTATGACCTCCCCAATTGATTCGGTCCCTGATGACAAAAGGCACCGCCTGCTATAAACTTTAGACGTGAAGACTTTCCGCTGGAACCCTCAAAAAAACGAGCAGCTTAAAGTCGGTCGCGGGGTATCTTTCGAGGACGTAGTTCTGGCTATTGAATCTGGTGGGTTACTGGACGTTGTGGAACATCCAAACCCCGAGCGGTATCCAAACCAGGGGGTATATGTAGTGGCCATTGCTTCCTATGTCTATCTCGTGCCACATATTGAAGAACCCGATTACGTTTTTCTTAAGACCATTATCCCCAGCCGCAAGGCGACACGGGATTACGGAATGAAGGTGAAAGATGAAAACTCTTGATCGGTACGAAAAGCAGGTTTTGTCGGCGTTCGAGACCGGCAAACTCAAGTCAACGGTGACTTCCGAGGCGTCGCTTCGCCGCTATCGTGAGTATGCGCGCGCCACCCTGACGAAGAACAGGCGCGTGAATGTCCGATTGTCCACGCAGGATCTTTCGGAGCTTCAGACCCGGGCCGCCGAGGAAGGCGTGCCTTACCAAACGCTTATTGCCAGCGTGCTACATAAGTTTGTGACGGGGCGGTTCGCCGAGAAGCCGTCGCGTCTAACGGCGCGTTCAAACGGACGTGGTAGAAAGCGTCGCGCCGCCTAGTGCGAATGGCAACCGATCCCGACCGATGGGACAGGAGCTTTTCCAAGCGAAGAGGCAAAGATGAGCAAGCGCCATAGAATCAAATATGTGCACGAAGGCAAGTACGTTGCGGAGGTGGATGTCGAGCTTATCGAAGATGAGACGGAATGGTCATCGTACTTGTCGGTAGAGGACGCTTACAAACTTGACGATGTCAGCAATGCGCTGAGGCGCGGTGATATCGCGGCCGCGGCAAAGCTCGCGCGCGTGTTTGCACTCCAGCCAGTAGCCGTCTCGAAGTAAGGGGATAAAAAGGTCAGAGTAGTTGAAAGGTAAAGTTACCTTTCGGTTTCAAGTGCATTGACCTCTTGAAGGTTCGTGTGCAGGAACTGTGACATGCCCCCGGTTTGCCCAACGTAAACGGTTCTATGACGCTTCCCAGCATAATGGTAATCGTTGCCACGATCCTCTTCCTTATCCTGGAAAGGGTGTTCCCCGGTCGTGAACTGCCGAACTCGAAAGGGTGGTATGGCCGGGCGCTATGGGTGAATCTGGCGCAACTGCTGATTATCCTGGCGACCGCGAGGCTCTGGATTCATATCTTCGGCGGCGTATCGCTGTTCAAGTTGTCCGCCTGGGATATGCCGCTGGCGGAAGGCTTCGTGGGCTGGTTCATCGGCACGTTCTTCTTCTACTGGTGGCATCGGCTGAGGCATGCGAAAGGATTCTGGCTGGTTTTTCACCAAGTCCATCACTCGCCATCGCGTATTGAAATACTGACGTCGTTCTACAAGCACCCCGTTGAGATATTGAGCGATGCCATTCTCAGCGCGCTGGTGCTGTATCCGTTGCTGGGGTGTTCCATGATGGGGGCTTTCTGGTACAACTTTTTCGGCGCCACGGGCGAGTACTTCTACCATGCCAACGTCAGGACGCCCAAATGGCTTCGATTCTTTATTCAGACCCCCGAGCTTCATTCCATCCATCACCAGTACGACGTGCACCAATACAATTTCGCGGATATCCCCCTGTGGGATCGTCTGTTCGGCACCTATAAAGACACGACGGAGTTTGCCGATCGTTGTGGCTTCCCAAAAGGAGCTGAAGAAAAGCTCGGGGATATGCTGGTGTTTAAAGATGTTTACTACGAAGATCCTGCTTGACCAGCGATCATTGAGAAGAAATGAAATATTCGAGCCTGGTCACATTGATTATGGTGTAATAAAAGACTCCATTCTTTATAGTTAACACCATAAGGCCGATTCATGCAGAATGAACACTAGGGAAATAACAGCGGAAGAAGCCATTGTCCTTATGTCGCGCGAGGAGTCGCACTTTTTCGATAAAAAGGCTGCTGCCGTCTCAGGTAAGGCGATTCAAAAAATTGCTGTCGCGTTTGCCAATGCTGACGGGGGCGAGTTCTTGATCGGAGTCGCTGACGAAGGCGATATTCCACAGGTCGAGGATCGTTGGCAGGGGCTGGAAAATATTGAAGCACTTAATTCACATCTCCAGGCCCTGTTTGAAGTTCAGCCGAATCTAGATCTTCGATACGAATTTCTTAAGCACCAGAACAAGCCTGGGTATGTGCTTAGAGTGAACGTGGAAAAAGGTTCTGAGGTACATAAAACTGCCGACGAAACCGTTTACCAGCGTTATGGCGCCCAGTCATTGCCAATAAAAGACCCACAGCAGATTGCTCAATTATCTTTCGCCAAAGGCTCCACTTCGTATGAAGACCAAATTCTAAAGGATGTTCCGCCAGAACAGGTTGTCGAGGCGAAGGAACTAAAATCGTTCTTATCAGAGTATTCTCCCAAAACAGATCCATTAGATTTCGTTATTAATCAAAACTTGCTAGATAGTAGAACATGGGAACCTCGTGTAGCATCGGTCTTACTGTTCCACCAAGCGCCAAGCGCCGTTATCCCAAGAAAATGTGCAGTAAAGATAACTAGGTACGAAACAAAGGAAGATGATCCGGAAAGAGACCATCTGGCAGAGCAACGAACAATCGAAGGGCCGTCCTATGTTTTGATTCAGGAAACAGTGAAGGCCATAAAATCAATAATGTCCTCTGTAAAAGTTTGGACAACTGAGGGACTGAGGGATCTTGATTATCCACCTGAAGCAGTTTGGGAGATTGTCGTAAATGCCATTATTCACAGGGACTACTCAATCTCGGATGATATACAAGTATTTATCTTCGATAATCGTATAGAAATACTCAGCCCCGGCCGTCTCCCGGGATATGTAACGGTGGACAACATCCTAGACGCTAGATATTCCCGTAACCCTAAAATCGTTCGGACACTTAACAGGTATGATGACGCCCCGAACAAAGATCTAGGCGAGGGGCTTAACACCGCTTTCCAAAAAATGAAAGATTGGGGCTTAAAGAAGCCAGAAATACTTGAAGAAAATAATTATTTAAAGGTGGTGCTTCCGCATTCACCATTGGCGTCGCCAACCGACGCCATTTTAGAATTCTTGAGAAACCACGACTTAATAACAAATAGACAGGCTAGAGAGCTTACCGGTATTAAATCAGAAAACCTCGTTAAAATTGAATTTTATAAGTTGCGCGACGAAGGATTGATAGAACGAGTGCCAGGACTATCCGGTCCAAAATCTGCTTGGCAACTAACAGATGCGGGGGAAGACTACGTTGAGCAGTAATGATCAGACCACGTTATCTGACCCATTCGACAATTAGCCGTGGTCCGCCCCCTAACTCCGCCCCTTTTTAGTTGCTTCTTAGAAAAATTGTGCTTGGCCCTTTTAATTCAAGAACACCAATGATCCAGTTTCTCGCTGATAACATTGACCAACTTGATCTTGCCTTAGATCAGCTTGCTGTTACAGACCGTAACTTTGATCGATTTGCTCTTATGTTGATTGATAATGTGGTCGAGTTGACCTTGCATAGATTTGCACAAGACCAAGCGAGTGAGAATGATTCGTGGGGGCGACTCGGTGAGCCAAAGCATGATCCAAAGCAAATCCAGAAGGCGCTAGGTCAGAATTTCGATAACAAAGTTAAGTTCGCTGCTAGTTCTAGGCTAATTACGGATTCGATCTGTGAATCAATTCTTTACCTGCATTCATTTCGAAATACTGCATATCACAAAGGGCAGAGACACGAGGGTATCCTTCACTCATTAGCAATTTTCTATTTCCAAAATGCATGTGAACTGCTTAAGTCATACGATCCAAAATGGTGGTCTTGGGGAAGTTCTGACAGGATTTCACATCGCGCTAGAAAATATATTGGCGATCCACAGAAGACCGTAGATCATAGGAAAATCTTTAATAGGGCATATGTGAGACTCGGGGAGATATCTGGGTCAATGGATGAAGATCTTATTAATGACTTGTCTACAGATATGGCTGATACCATTGACTCTATTGATGAAGCGATCCGGTTTCTAGCCGATGACTCTCCCAAGAAAGAGTCAAGAGATAATGTCATTATAGATTGCCAAGCGTGGTCCTTCGCATTTACGGACGAAGCCAAAGAGTTTTCAGCAACCCATGGCTGGAGAGAAAAACAAGTCGGCCCTTATGTAGAGTGGATAGCAAAAAACTTCAACTGGCCTCTTAAGTCGGATCCAATTCCAGGATGGCGTTCCCGGCTAGAATCTCTGAAGAAGGAAACTAGCTATCATAAAGCACTAAAGAAATATTGTGACTTTATGAGGCAAACCGAAGACATAAGGGGCAAGCTCGTTGAAGCAGCAACACAATTAAATGCCCACATTCAGATGCAAATTGACGCTGCTCGCGAGAAGTAACGACTAAAGCAAACAATTAGGGTCAGATCACAATATTCGCTAATATTAGCGGAAACTATGATCTGACCCCGGTTTCCACAAAAAACCAATACGAATTCTATTTTTAGTTAGGCAGCGAATCTAAATCTCCGAGAGAGAGGTCAATACATGACAGCAAGAAAAAGAGTTTTCATAAGTTTTGACATTGATCATGACGAAGGTGCAAAGACAATGCTCGCTGGTCAAGCCAAGCATCCTGACAGTCCATTTGATTTTACTGATGCATCAGTCAAAGAACATCTACCAGGTGATTGGAAAGACAAGGTCCGTCGTCGGATGTCAAATATCGACATCGTTATCGTTCTGTGTGGGGAATGGACACATCTTGCGACGGGTGTGGCCGAGGAGTTAAGGATTGCCCGTGAAAAGGGTAAGCCGTATTTCTTGCTCGCCGCCTATGGAGATAAGACTTGCAAAAAGCCAACCTCAGCTCTGGAAACAGACAAGATATACAAATGGACTTGGGATAATCTGAAGGCGCTCATTGGTGGCGCGAGGTAATCAGTGATGCGCCGTGCACTGTGCGTTGGTATTGACCTCTATCCTTTTGGTGCGCTTCGTGGTTGTGTGAGCGACGCAGAGCGGTTAGCTACTCTTCTGGCCAAACATCAAGATGGAACGCCCAATTTTGAATGTAAGAGGATTGTCGCACCAAACGGCGGAGGAACAGATGTTGTGACACGAGTCAAACTAAAACAAGCGGTGGAACAGTTGTTCAAGGACAAAGCTGAGGTCGCTCTTCTTCATTTCTCTGGCCATGGAACAGAGAATAATCTTGGGGGTTACTTAGTCACACAAGACGCGACTACCTACGACGAAGGTTTGTCAATGAATGATGTTCTCAAAATGGCAAATGATTCCAAAGCCGATGAAGTAGTGGTGCTGCTGGACTGTTGTCATTCCGGGCACATGGGTAACGTGCCAGTTATCAACAACAATGCTACGATGCTTCGAGAAGGGGTATCTATAATTACTGCCAGTAGGGGCGATCAACTGTCCGTGGAGGTGGGGGGTGGTGGATTGTTTACCTCCTTAGTAGTGGATGCTCTTGAGGGGGGCGCAGCTGATCTCCTCGGAAACGTCACAATCCCTGCGATCTATGCGAAAGTAGAGGCTGCACTTGGGGCGTGGGATCAACGCCCACTCTTTAAATCTCATGTTTCAAAAGTAATCGCGATTCGAAGGTGTGCGGCTCCAATTAGCATCGCGATCCTTCGAGAACTTCCTGCTCTGTTTCCTTTACCAGCCGAGGACTTCCCATTATCACCCGAGTATGAAGAAACGCACCCCGATAAGGAGGAATCCAAAACTAAGATTTTTTTCAAGTTACAGAATTTAAGTCGCGTTCATCTTGTGGTTCCTGTAAAGGCCAAACACATGTATGACGCGGCTGTCCAATCTAAGGCTTGCCGTCTGACGGCTGCTGGTAGGTACTACTGGCGGCTTGCCAAGGATGGCCGAATATAAAATTTTCCAACAGGTTGTTTACTTCATGTTAGAGCTATATGGATATCAAGTTGGAAGTTTTTGTTAGTCGACCAACATGGGTTGCGCAAATGTTCGAGGAGGGATTATCTACCTTCCTTACGCAACTCGACAATTTAGGCCTCACTCCAAGAACACTTGGGGTTAGTGATTACCCAAATAGATCACCTTTAGATGAAGTCATTGAGATAATGTCATCTTGTAAAGGCGCAATTATCTTAGGTTACCCACAGCTGGTAGTGCAATCTGGCACTTTAAAGGGTGCCAAGCTGTCACGGCCCTTGCATCTTGGTACTGAATGGAATCACCTCGAAGCAGGTTTGGCATATTCAGCGGGTTTGCCGCTCCTAGTAATACACCACAACACCGTATCAAGAGGTATATTTGATCGGGGTGTACTTAATGCTTTTTTACACAGCGTCGACCTGACAAGCCCTAACTGGTCAATGCAAGTTGCTATAAATGGAGCAATCAATAACTGGAAAAGAGCGTGTATTGAGGGTGTTCCTAATTTTCTCGGTGCGACTAAACAGATCGCTGCAGCACCAGATAAACCCCGATGTCCAAATTGCTCAACTTCTCAAAAAACAATTTATATGCGGCCAATTCCTGATCCTTTTTCTGAATTAGCTGGCGGCAAGTGGGAGTGTCCACAGTGTCAGTACGTAGAATGACTTCTAACAAATGCACAACAACTGGGGTCAGATCACAGTTTTCACTAATATATTGTTTTAGCCAAATCCACTTGGTGGAATTCGACCCGTTTCACGGGTAGACTGCGCCTCCTGCTTTGATACGGCGTTCCGGCGCCACTTCAGTTCCCATGCAAACCGCACGTGATATCTTCTCCTACCGTCAGTACTGGGCCAAGCGTTTTGGCACGGCGCCGTTCCTGCCCATGTCGCGCGCGGAGATGGACGAACTCGGCTGGGATTCCTGCGACATCATATTAGTTACCGGCGATGCCTACGTGGACCTGCCGAGCTTCGGCATGGCCATCATCGGACGCGTGCTCGAGGCGCAGGGGTTCCGCGTCGGCATCATCGCCCAGCCCGATTGGAAGAGCGCCGAACCGTTCAAGGCCCTGGGCCGGCCGAATCTGTTCTTCGGCATCAGCGCCGGCAACATGGATTCCATGGTCAACCGCTACACCGCCGACCGGCGCATCCGCTCGGACGACGCCTACACCCCCGGCGGCGCGGCGGGCCGGCGCCCGGACCGCTCGGTGATCGTATACGCGCAGCGGGCACGCGAGGCTTATGGCGATGTACCTATTATCATCGGCGGCATCGAGGCCTCGCTGCGGCGCATCGCGCATTACGATTACTGGTCCGACAAGGTGCGCCGTTCGATTCTGCTGGACGCCAAGGCTGATCTGCTGGTCTACGGCAACGCTGAGCGCCAGGTGGTCGAGATCGCGCATCGTCTCGCCGCCAAGGAGCCGATAGTCAATATCACCGACGTTCGCGGTACTGCGTTCGTGCGTCCGGCGCTGCCGGAGGGCTGGAGCGAAATCGATTCCACGCATCTGGATACACCCGGCGCGTTGAATCCGCCGGTGAATCCTTATGCATCCGAGGAAGAGATGCGTACGCCCCCTCTCCCTGGCCCTCTCCCCGGAGGGGAGAGGGGATCTCCTTTTAATGTGGTTCAGTTGCACAAACGCCCACCGAAACTGGACCGCGAGAAAACCGTTATTCGCCTGCCGGACTTCGAAGCGGTATCGAAAGATTCCATTCTCTACGCGCACGCCTCGCGCGTGATGCATCTCGAAACCAATCCCGGCAACGCGCGGGCACTGGTGCAGCGCCATGGCGACCGCGACGTGTGGCTCAACCCGCCGCCGCTGCCGCTGACCACGAAGGAAATGGACGACGTCTACGAACTGCCGTATCAGCGCCTGCCGCATCCGGCGTACGGTGAGGACAAGATACCGGCCTACGAGATGATCCGGTTTTCCATTGCGATCCAGCGCGGCTGCTTCGGTGGCTGCACCTTCTGCTCCATTACCGAGCACGAAGGGCGCATCATCCAGAACCGCTCGGAGGATTCGGTGATCCGCGAGATCGAAACCATCCGCGACACCGTGCCCGGCTTCACCGGCGTGATTTCCGACCTCGGTGGGCCGACGGCGAACATGTATCGCATCGCCTGCAAATCGCGCGAGATCGAATCGGCCTGCCGCTTGCCCTCGTGCGTGTACCCCGATATCTGCCAGAATCTCAATACCGATCATTCGCCCCTGGTCAGGCTCTACCGCCGCGCGCGCGAGTTGCCGGGCATCAAGAAAGTGCTGATCGGCAGCGGCGTGCGCTACGACCTCGCTATTCAGTCGCCCGCGTATGTCAAAGAACTGGTGCAACACCACGTCGGCGGCTATCTCAAGATCGCGCCCGAGCATTCACGCGAGGGTCCGCTGTCCAAGATGATGAAGCCTGGCATGGGCGCGTATTACAAGTTCAAGGAACTGTTCGACAAGTATTCGAAAGAGGTGGGCAAGGAGCAGTATCTGATTCCCTATTTTATCGCGGCGCATCCGGGCACGACCGACGAGGACATGCTCGAGCTGGCGCTGTGGCTGAAACAGAACGGCTTCCGCGCCGACCAGGTGCAGGCGTTCCTGCCGAGCCCGATGGCGACCGCCACCGCCATGTACCATTCCGGCAAGAATCCGCTGCGCAAAGTGACCCGCGCGAGCGATCCGGTGTACATCCCCAAGGGCCTCAAGCAGCGCCGGCTGCACAAGGCGTTCCTGCGCTATCACGACGCCAACAACTGGCCGATGCTGCGCGCCGCGCTGCGGCGTATGCACCGTATGGACCTTATCGGCTCCGGGAAACATCAGCTGATTCCGACGTACCAGCCGGCCGGAACCGGCCTGGTTCACGAAGGACATCGCGGTGGCAAACGCTTTGCCACGCAACACACTGGATTGCCGCGCTTCACGCCGAAGAAATCCAAGTCGTCGCGTGCCGGACAGCGACCGCACAAGACGCTGCATCCCGGCAGCCCCACCGGTAGCGGCAAGCGGCGCTGAGTAAATAGAAGCCATCTCGAAAATGAATTTCATAATGACGTTCCCCTCTCCCCTCAGGGGAGAGGGGTAGGGGAGAGGGTGTCATTTTTGAGATAGCTTTTAGAACTTTCTAATTTCAATCCGTACATTTCGCATCGTGATCGTGATAAGATGCGCTTCCAGCATGACCAGTTATTCCCGCAGCTTGACCGACACTAAATGATCCTGCACATCGACATGGATGCGTTTTACGCCTCCGTCGAAGAACGGGATCGCCCGGGCCTCCGCGGCAAGCCGATGGTCGTCGGCGGCAATGCACACAAGCGCGGGGTCGTGGCCGCGGCCAACTACGCGGCGCGCTACTTCGGCATCCACAGCGCCATGCCGACCGCGCAGGCCAAGCGCCTCTGCCCGCATCTGATCGTTATCCCGCCGCGTCACGCTTATTACGCGCAGATCTCGCAGCATATCCGTGACATTTTTCACCGTTACACGCCGTTGGTGGAGCCGTTGTCGCTCGACGAGGCCTTCCTCGACGTGACCCACAGCCAGCAGTTGTTCGGGGAAGCGGCGCGCATCGGCTGGCGCATCAAACGCGAAATCCGTGCTGAACTGACACTTACCGCTTCCGTGGGCGTGGCGCACAACAAGTTCCTGGCCAAGGTCGCGAGCGACGTGGGCAAGCCCGACGGTTTCCTCGTGGTCGATCCCGCCAACGTCCAGTCTTTCCTCGACCCGCTGCCGGTCACGAAATTGTGGGGCGTGGGCAAGGTCGGCAACCGTCAACTGGAGGAGCTCGGAATTCGCACCATCGGTGAATTGCGCGCGCAGCCGCGAACTCTGCTGGACGATCTGTTCGGCAGTTGGGGCGAGCAGCTATGGGAACTGGCGCATGGCATGGACGACCGCCCGGTGGTACCGGACCACAAGGCGAAATCCCTGTCGCACGAGACGACGTTCGCCGAAGACATCACCGACGTCGAGGCGCTGCGCGGCTGGCTCCTCGACCTGACGCGTCAGGTGGCCGCGCGCCTGCGGACCAACCAGCTCCGTGGGCGCACCGTGCATCTCAAGATTCGTTTCACCAATTTCCGCACCATCACCCGCTCGCACACGTTCCCGAAGTCCACGGACGTCACGCAGGAATTGTGGAATGCCGGGGCCGCCATGTTGACGAAGAATCTTCCGTTCCCGCCGCTCGGCGTGCGCCTGCTGGGTTTCAGCGTCAGCGGTTTCGACAACGCCGAGTCGCGTCAGGCGGATCTGTTCTGCGAACCGGAGAATGTCAAGAACGTCCGGCTCGACACCGTCAGCGACTGGATACAAAAACGCTTCGGCTCGGCAGCGCTCTCCCGCGCCGCCGAGCTGGTGCATGCCACCGAGTAATTAGGGAAACCTGATTAAGTCCGTTCGTGGTGAGCCCGTCGAGCCACGAACGAATGAATTGCCTCCAATTTATTTATGGCATTTCCCGTTTACCCCCTTCGGCAGGCTCAGACCGAACGGCGAGTCGAAGCCTGCGGTGAGCCAGTCGAACCGGGCTCAGGGCGAACGGGAGACTTAAATCAGAGCTTCTTTAGTTTTATTAACCCGTTCAGGCCGCGCGCCGCCTTTCCTCTCGGAAGGCTTTATACAACTGTTCACGTAGATCCTTGGTGTCCTCGTGTCCGTGAACCGACACGGCATGTTGCACTGCAACCTCCAGCAACTCCTCGTCGCTGTCGGCAAAGATCGAGACGGTGCAGTTCGTCTGGCTGGGGTATTCACGACAATCGATATATTTCCGGGACATTGGCTCCTCCTTTATCGGATGCTAATCGAACCCTATGAGGGAAAAGACGGTTAGGAAGCTATGATAAAGTCCGTTAGTGGTGAGCCTGTCGAACCACGAACGGACAATGCGACTTCTATATACGGCAATTCCCGTTCACCCTTCGACAAGCTCAGGGCGAACGGGAAAATTTATTTAGAGCTTCCTTAGCGCCGGCCCGGAAGCTATTGGACGGGCCTGATGTCACGCTATACCCCGGCGGCGAAGCCTGTCAACAATACACCTTGAAATTAGAGGGTTGACGCCGATGTTGACCTTAGCCGCTGACGCGGTGCTTCAGGAAAACCGCGCGAGGGTGAGCCCTTCCATATCTATGTCGGGCTTACGTTCCGAGACCAGATCGGCGATCACCTTTCCGGAGCCGCAGGCCATGGTCCAGCCGAGCGTGCCATGGCCGGTGTTGAGGAACAGATTCTTATAAGGAGTCGCTCCGATCACCGGCGGATTGTCCGGTGTCATCGGCCGCAGGCCGCACCAGTACTCCGCCCGGGAAAGGTCGCCGGCGCCCGGAAACAGATCGTTCAAGACATATTTGATGGTATTGCAGCGCGACGGCCGCAGCGACAGATCATAGCCCGTCAACTCCGCCGTGCCCGCGCCGCGCAGCTTGTCGCCCAGGCGCGTGACGACCACCTTATAGCTCACGTCCGTGAGCGTGCCCGCGGGCGCCGCGGCGTCGTTATCGATATCAATCGTCGCCGAGTAACCCTTGACCGGATAGACCGGGAGCCTGATGCCGAGCGGACGCAGCAGCAGCGGCGAATAACTCCCGCAGGCGAGCACATACGCGTCGGCTGTCATCTCGCTCTTATCGGTAATTACGCGTGTGATTTGGTTGTTATCGGTGACAAGCTGATCGACGCTTGTGGAGAGCGCAAACCGCACACCATGGGTTTCGGCGCGGCGCGCAAGTTCGCGGGTGAATTGCAGGCAATCACCCGATTCATCGCCGGGCAGCAGCATGCCGCCCGCGATTTTATTCTGCACGGCGCGCAATGCCGGTTCATGCGCCACGCACATGGTCGGGTTGAGCAATTGGTAGGGAACGCCCCAACTTTCCAGCATCGTGGACTGATCGGCCGCTTCGTCCAATTCCTGCTCGGTGCGGAACAGCTCGAGCACGCCGGAGGCATGTTCGTCGTAATGAATTCCGGTTTCGCCCCGCAACGCGACCAGACATTCATGGCTGTAACGCGAGAGCCGCAGCATGCGCTCGCGGTTGACGGCATAGCGCGCGCGTGTGCAGTTTCCGAGCATCTTGAAAAGCCACGACCACATCGCCGGATCGAGACGCGGGCGCAGCACCAGCGGCGAATGCGGGCGGAACATCCATTTCAGCGCCTTGAACGGGATGCCGGGCGTGGCCCAGGGAGTGCTGGCGCCCCACGAGATCTGTCCGCCATTGGCATGGCTCGTTTCCATACCCGGCTCCGGTTGCCGGTCCACGACCGTGACGTCGTGACCGGCCCGGCTGAGATACCAGGCGCTGGCGACGCCGATCACCCCGCTGCCGAGAACCAGAATTTTCATGAGGATCTGGTATGGATGAAAAATGAGCCGTTGTTACTCATGCCAGGCGGTGAAGTTCGCCACCGGTTCGCGCGCGGTCCGGTAATTGTTCACCGGCGCGGCGGTATCCGGGTAGCCGATGGCCATGCCGCAAAGGAGGGCGCGCGAATCGGGCACGTTGAGCAGCCGGCGCACGATATCGGGATACTCGGCGAGCGAGGCCTGCGGGCAGGTGGCGAGGCCGAATGAAAGCGCCGCGAGCATGACGTTCTCGATGAACATGCCCATGTCGACCCAGGAGCCTTTCTCGAGCGAACGGTCGAGAAAGAAAAACAGTCCCACGGGAGCGCCGAAGAAATGATAATTATTGTTCCATGATTTCAAGCGCGCCTGGGGATCGCTGCGGTTGATACCGAGTGCGGAATACAGCGCCAGACCGCAGGCCAGACGCCGCGACTTGTACGGTTCGTTCCACTGCTTGGGATAATACTGATAATCCGGCTGCTCGGGATGTCCCGCCGTCCGTTCCGCCAGCAAGGTCTCGCTCACGCGCCGTTTGGTTTCACCCGTCACCACCGCGACCTGCCATGGCTGGGCGTTGGTGCCGGACGGCGACCAGCGCGCGGTTTCCAGGATGGATTCAATCGTGGCGCGGTCCACCGGTTTGTCGAGGTAGGCGCGCGTGGACGCGCGGCAGTGTATGGCTTCAAGAACTTCCATCGGCATTCTCCCGAGTGACAATCCTGGATACGGTAATGTACCCCGGAGTCACTGTCAGAAGAATGGCGTCAGGCAAAATAAAACGGCCCCGAACCTGTCGGGGCCGAGAATCGGCTGGGTGAAGCGGAGAAAATCAGCCCGGCGTGGCGCGGGCGGTGATGATATGCGGAACGCGGCGCTCGGCTTTTTGCAGCCACTGGTGAATCCGGTTGGCGTCGCCGTAGCGGCTGTACTTGCCCCAGGAGTCGAGCAGCACGATCGTGAGCGGGCGATTGGCAATCGTGGTCTGCATCAGCAGGCAGTTGCCGGCCGCCGCGGTGTAACCGGTTTTGCTGAGCGCGATGTCCCACGTGTCCTTACGCAGCAGCCGGTTGGTGTTGTGATAGGCGACCTCGCGGCCCGAGGCCTGGTCGGTGATGCGGAATGACGCGGTGGTCGTCAGGATATGCAGCAACGCGTGTTTGCGCGTTTCAGCGACCAGGCGCGTGAGGTCGCGCGCGGTGGAGACGTTGCCGGTGCCGAGGCCGGACGAATCGGCGTAACGCGTCTG
>NZ_JBGQKW010000041.1:0-23054 GCF_041499725.1 Sulfuricaulis sp. | reverse complement strand
TCCAGGACCTTGATCAACTTCTCGGCGACCTTCACCGCCCCGGCCTCGTCGGTGGAGGGAAGCACCAGGGCGAACTCGTCGCCGCCGAGCCGGCCGGCCGTGTCCGATTGCCGCAGGACGCGCTGCAGACGCAAGGCCACCTGCTTCAACAGGCTGTCGCCCACGTCGTGCCCGTGCCGGTCGTTGACCTCCTTGAACTGATTGAGGTCGATCATGGTAAACGCCAGCGATTTTTTCTCGCGCCGGGCGATCAGGATTCCCTGCTGCAACCGGTCCTCGACCAGCAAACGGTTCGGCAGGTCCGTCAGCATGTCGTGCAGCGCCAGGTGTTCGAGTTCCTTCACCGCGTCGGCCAGGGCGGAGGTCCGCTGCGCCACGCGCCTTTCCAGCTCGGTGTTCAGCTCCTGCATATCGCGCTGGTATGCTTCGGTTTCTTCCTTGGCCTTGTTCAGCTGGTCGAACAGCGCGGCATTCTCGATGGCAAAGCTGACCTGGGTGGCGAAAAGCGAAAGCAGATGGAGATCGCGTTTGGTGAAGTCCCCACCGCCGATCTTGTTGATCCCGGCCAGACCGCCGAGAAAATAACGTTTGCCGACGAGGGGCACGAGCAGGATGCTGCCCGCTTCCTTCTCCCATTTGTTGCGCTCGGTCTCATCGAGCTCAGCCAGCACGCCGTGCCACCATGCGCGTTTATGGCGCCATACCCAGCCACAGACACCAATGTCCATGGGCAGGGACTGGCCCACGATCTCGTCCGCGTTTTTCCCGCACCCGGCCCGGTAGGTGTACTCAGTCCCGTTATCGTCCAGTACCGGCAACAATACGGTTTCTGCCATGATGAGATTCCGGGCGCGCTCCACCGCCAGCTGAAAGACCTTTTGCAGGTCCAACTCGCTGTTGATCGCGTCGGCGGTTTCCTTGAGCAGCGAAATCTCGATTTCGCGGTCGCGCAGCTCGCTTTCCAGAAGAAAGATACGCTTTTCCAGATTTACCAAAGGAGTTCCCCCTTGAAATAAATTCCGTTTAACGAGGTGCTAACAGCCTTCAGGATTCATGTTCCGTATGGCGGAGTCACACGTCAGCGGGGCCACATTGGAAGTGTAGATCAACATTTCCAGCTAAGGCGGCCCCTGCGACAGGATGGCCGGCCGGTAATCGCGACCGGTTCCTTCAGCCTGACCGGTTCGTCGGTGCTCACTTTTCCGCTGGATATACGCTCTGCATGCGCTCCTGCAGGCGCGCCGGGCGGCTGCCGAGGCGATGGTCGTACACGGTGGTATAGGACATAACGTTTTTCACGTAGTCGCGGGTCTCACCGTACGGGATGGTTTCCACCCAGATGTCGGCGTCCAGTGTCTTGTCCGGCAACCACGAGTTCACGCGGTTCGGACCGGCGTTATACGAGGCCGTGGCCAGCACCTGGTTGCCGTTGTTGCGCCCGAGCACCTCCTTCAGGTAACTCACGCCCAGGCGCAGGTTGTTCTCGATGTTGAGCAGTGCGCGGTTGTTGCGGATCGGCATGTTGAGCTTGCGCCCCGTGAGCCGGCCGGTGGACGGCATCAGCTGCATCAGCCCGAGCGCGCCCGCCTGCGAACGGGCATCCGCGACGAAGGCCGATTCCTGCCGCACCACGCCGTAAACCCAGCTGGGATCGATGCCATACTCGGTGGCGTTGGCCTCGATCGTGTCGCGGTACAGCAGCGGGAAGCGCAGCTCGAGATCGTCCTGCTGGTCGCTGCGCGCCACCGTGAGGATGGCGCGGTCATGCCAGCCCCACTGGCGCGCGATCACCGCGGCCACGGCCAGATCACGGTTGTTCAGGCGGCGCGTGATCCAGTTCCACTGGCGGCGCGAGTCGGTCACCTGTCCCATCAGAAACAGCTCCTGCGCCATCTGGATGCCGGGACGCGCCAGCATCGCGCTCACCTCTTCCGGGGTCGCGTCGGTGCTCACGTGCTGCATGGAGTAGTCCATGCCGGCGCGGTCGGCGGCGAGAAATCCATAGTAGCTGCGGTCGCGCGCGAGGGTCTCGTAGAGACGACGCGCCTCATCCTTGTTGCCCGTGGACTCCAGAATACGCGCGGTCCAGTAGCGCCATTGGCTGTCCTGCCGCTGCTCCTCGCTCAATCCCGCGATGAAGCGCTTGGCCATTTCCCATTGCCCGGCGCGCAACGCCGTTTTCACCCGCCACAGGTGCAGCGTCATGTCACCCGGGTCGGCGGAAACCGCGGACAGCCACTGGAGCGCCTGGGGCAGCTGGTCCTGCGCCGCGAGAATGCCGATGTAGCGCAGGACATAATTGTCATCCTCGCCGAAGAACTGGTATTTGTGCTTGAGCAGGTCCCATTGCACCATGGCCTCCTCGGGATCGCGGTAGGCGAGGCGCACCACGCCGTGCTTGACAACCATGCGCGCCACCGGCGTTTCGACCGGATAGGCGATGTTGTGCAGCTCGCGCACCGGATCGCGGTGCATCGCCTGCCAGCGCCTAACCCACACCCGCTCGGAGGGATCGAGATATTGCGCGAGCTCGCCGGCGAGACGCAGGTTGCGCGACTCCATCGCCAAGCGGATGCGCGCCCAGACCTTGTCGCTGGTCATATGCCCGGCTTTTTTCCAGGCAGCGAACACCGGCTCGCAGGTCCGGGGCAGTTGCTTGCCGGTGAGCCAGAGTTTTTCCACTTCGGTCATGAGGGCGGCCTGCTCCTCGCTCGCCTTCAGCAGGTACGAAACACGCAGGCACTGCAATTCGGGATCGTCCTCGATGTCCTGGTATTCCTTGAGAAAATTCTTCCAGTCGCCGCGGTTCGCCAGCACGCGCAACCATTTCTTGCGGATGGTATCGCTGACCGGCGCTTGGCTGTTTTCCGCGAGAAAGCGCCGGAGGTCGTCCGCGGGAGTGGATGCAACACGATTCTTGATGGATTCGTATTCGAGATAGCCGCGCAGGATGTAACCGTCCAGGCGCGCATAGAGTGTCTTGAAACGCGCGGTCTGACCGGCCTTCAAGGCCTCGATCGCGGCCAGATAATCACGGCGGCTGCCTTCTTCGTCCTGGATCAAATCCTGCGCGAACGACGCGCCGCCCACGCATGCCAGCCCGGCCAGAAGTAAAAAAATCGAGAGGAATCGCTGCATGCTGCCTTATTATAGATAACTACGCAGGAATGAATGCCACTGAACGGCCAAGGATATAACCCATGAACATGGAAACGATCAATCCTACCACCGGCGAGCGGTTGAAAACCTTCGATGTATGGAACGAACGGCAAACGGATGCGGCGCTCGCCGATGCCGCCGCGGCCACCGCCAGCTGGCAAGCGACCGCGTTCACCGAGCGAGCGCGGCTGTTCCGCAACGCCGCCGCCGAACTGCGAAATAACGCGACACATTATGCAGGAATAATCACTCTCGAGATGGGCAAGATCACCAAGGAGGCGCGCGCCGAGGTGGAGAAATGCGCCTTGGGCTGCGAGTTCTACGCCGAGCACGCCGCGACTTTCCTCCAGGACGAAAAGATCGAATCCGACGCGAGCACCAGCTACGTCGCTTACCCGCCGCTCGGGACCGTGCTCGCGATCATGCCGTGGAACTTCCCGTTCTGGCAGGTGTTCCGCTTCGCCACGCCAAGCCTCATGGCGGGCAACACCGCGGTGCTGAAACACGCTTCGAACGTCCCGCAATGCGCTCTCGCCATCGAAGAGGTCTTCCACAAGGCCGGTTTCCCCAAAGGCGTTTTTCGCGCACTCATGATTTCCGCAGAACAAGCGGAAAAAATCATCGCCGATCCGCGCATTCACGCGGTGACGCTCACGGGCAGCGACGCGGCCGGAAGAAAGGTGGCGGCGGCGGCCGGGGCCAACCTCAAGAAATCCGTGCTCGAACTCGGCGGCTCGGATGCTTTCATCGTCCTGCCGGATGCCGATCTCGAACGGGCGGCGTCCGTCGGCGTGGCCTCGCGCTTCCTCAACTGCGGGCAGAGCTGCATCGCCGCGAAGCGTTTCATCCTGGTTGAATCGATCGCCGAATCCTTTATCGAACTTTTCAGGCACAAAGCCCATGCCCTGCGCCTGGGCGATCCGGCACAGGAAAGCACCGAGCTCGGACCCATGGCGCGCGCCGACCTGCGCGACCAGCTGCACCGGCAAGTGGCGGACTCCGTGACGGTGGGGGCGACGTTCGCGCTGCACGGCGGACCGGCGGCCGGTCCGGGATTTTTCTACGAGCCCACGATCATCGACCATGTCGGCTCCGGCATGCGCGCCTACGAGGAAGAGCTGTTCGGTCCGGTGGCGATCATGATCCGGGCCAAGGATGAAGAAGCCGCGATGCGTATCGCCAATGACAACCGCTACGGGCTGGGTGGGAGTCTGTGGACGCGGGATGTCAAAAAAGGTGAATGGCTGGCGCGGCGCCTCCAGTCAGGCGCGAGTTTCGTCAACGGGCTGGTGAAAAGCGATCCGCGCCTGCCCTTCGGCGGCATCAAGGCCTCAGGCTATGGACGCGAACTGTCTGTGCACGGCATTCGGGAGTTTGTAAATGTAAAAACGGTTTGGATTAAGTAGCGTCTAGCTTTGTTTCGGCTTTCCGATACGCCCACCAGAACATCCAGACTCCCAGAAAAACCATCGGCAGGCTCAACACCTGCCCCATGGTCACCCAGCCGAAGGCGAGGTAGCCGAGCTGGGCGTCCGGCTCGCGCACAAGCTCCACCAGAAAACGGAACACCCCGTAGCAGAACAGAAACACCCCCGAGACAGCAGCCTCCGGTCGCGGCTTGCGCGCATAAATCCAGAGAACAAGGAACAGCGCCACCCCTTCGAGGGTAAATTCGTAAAGTTGGGAAGGGTGACGAGGCAGTGGTCCGGCGTTGGGAAATACCATCCCCCAAGGCACGTCGGTGGTGCGGCCCCAGAGTTCATGGTTGATGAAATTGCCGAGACGGCCGGCGCCCAGGCCCAGCGGGGTCAGCAGCGCGACAAAATCGGCTACAACAAAAAACGGGCGATGGGTTCGGCGCGCATACAGCCACATGGCGACGATGACACCGAGCAGACCGCCGTGGAACGACATGCCGCCGGTCCAGATGTAAAAGATCTCAATCGGATGCTCGAGGTAATAACCGAAGTTATAGAAAAGCACATAACCAATGCGGCCGCCGAGGATGACGCCGAGCGCGCCATAAAAAAGAAAATCGGCGATTTCCTGCGGGTACCAGCCGGAACCGGGACGCTTCGCGCGGTAAATACCGAGCCACCACGCGCCGAGAAAACCGACGAGATACATGAGCCCGTACCAGTGGACCTTGAGCGGGCCGAGATGGATCGCAACCGGGTCGATGTCAGGAGCAAGCATGGGGCGGGATTATGAATGAGAGCAGGTGCAAACGCTACGCGGACTCAGGCGGCCTTCTGCACCGCGAGCGTCCCGGAACGGCCGTCCACTTCGCCTTGAATCAACTCACCGACCGGAATGCGATCGCGTTCGCGCAGATGTTCGCGCGCTAAATCATCCAGGCGGACGAAACGAACATCCCGTTTTTGCGCCTGCGCCAACAGTGCGTGGAACAGATCAATTTTTATCATGCCTTCAATCTCGGCGTGAGCGGTCAGCACATTGAGTTGTCCCGGGCGCAGCCATGACAGGTACTGTTCGACCAGGCGCTCTTCGGGATGTTCCGGGCGTCCGAGCAATTCATCTAGCGTGGGCAACGTCGTCGGAATCTGCAAAGTCTTGAACACAGTCCCGTTCGCGCGCGGGAAAAAGGCGTGCGTGCCGCGCGTATCGCTGGCGTACAGCAGGCCGGCGTCATCGTAGGCCGCCAGGCTCAGGGCGTTCGCCTGCCAGCCGGCGGCGCCAGCGGTTTGCGCGGACCCCCCGAAGACGCGCTCGAACTCGCGACGCGCCTTGTCGAATTCGGCGTAAACCTCGGCGCGCGACATGCGTGCCAGACCGTCCTGCCAGCGGATATGGTCGTAACAATGGATCCCGACTTCGTGGCCACGGTCGCGCGCGGCGCGCAGGATCGCTCCGTTGCGCCGGCCGATGTGCGGACCGGGCCACAACACGCCGTTCAGCAGGGTGCGCAACCCGTAGGTACTGACAACACTGGTACGCGCAACTTTCTGGAAGAAGCCCGGCCGGAAGATACGCCGGATGGCACGGCCGGTGTTGTCAGGACCGAGGGAAAAGAGAAAAGTCGCCTTGATGCCGAATTCGTCGAAGAGATCCAGAAGCCGGGGCACGCCGACGCGCGTGCCGCGATCGGTATCGACATCGACCTTGATCGCGAGGCGCGTCTCCGGCATGGCCGCCGGTCAACCTTCCAGTTCCTGCGACGGCCGGCCGAGATGGTAATCGAGCGTCTTGCGCAGCGCCGTCTTGAAGTCGGTAACGGGCTTCCAGCCCAGGTATTTCTCGGCGTTACGGATCGACGGCACGCGCGTCAGGATGTCCTGATAACCCTTGCCGTAATAATCGCCCGAGCTTACCGACACCAGACGGGTCTTTTCCGCCAGCGGAGCAAACTTGGGATAGGTCTTCACGAGCGCGAGCACGGTCTCGGCCAGCTCCCGCACCGACATGTCGTTTTTCGGATTGCCGATGTTGAAGATGCGCCCGTCGGCGCAGCCGTCCTTGTTTTCGATGATGCGCATGAGCGCATCCACGCCGTCGTCGATGTAAGTGAAACTGCGGCGCTGCGCGCCGCCGTCGACGAGCTGGATGTCCTTGCCGCGCAGGATGTTGCCGATGAACTGCGTGAGCACGCGCGAGCTGCCTTCCTTGGGCTCCAGGATATTGTCGAGCTTGGGCCCGATCCAGTTGAACGGCCGGAACAGGGTGTATTTGAAGCCCTGCTGCTGGCCGTAGGCGGCGATCACGCGGTCGAGCAGCTGCTTGCTGCACGAATAAATCCAGCGCGGTTTGTTGATCGGCCCGAGCACGAGGTTCGAAGACTCCTCGTCGAACTCGGTGTCCGCGCTCATGCCATACACCTCGGAGGTCGAGGGAAACAGCACGCGCTTTTTGTAGCGCACGCACTGGCGCACCACCGCCAGGTTGGCCTCGAAGTCGAGCTCGAACACGCGCAGCGGATCGAGCACGTAGGTCGCGGGCGTGGCGATGGCCACCAGGGGCAGCACCACGTCGCATTTCTTGACGTGGTACTCGATCCACTCCTTGTTGATGGTGATGTCGCCTTCGACGTAGTGGAAACGGTCGTGGCCGAGACACCGGTCGAGTTTGTCCCGGCCCATGTCCATGCCGTAGACCTCCCAGTCGGTGTCGCGCAGGATGCGCTCGGTCAGACTGTTGCCGATGAAACCGTTCACACCGAGGATCAAGACTTTGAGGCTCATGCTGACTCCATTCGAAAGATGCATATGTTAAACCGTGGCCGCCCGCGGTGTCGCTTCGCCCAGGACCTGGCCGGTCCGCAGACCATGCGCGCCGCCCTCCTGCTCCGGGGCGCCGCGCCACTGCCATTTCGTGATTTCCAGGCACCCCTGACCGGTCGCCACCCGCAACGGTGCGACCGAAACCACCTGGCCCGGCCGGCCGGCGCCATCCGGCCGCGGCTCGGCCCACCAGACGAAAAACCGACGACCCTCCACGTCCGTGAAGGCCCCGGGATAGGGATGGGTCAGCGCGCGGATGAAGTTGAAAATTCGCTGGGTGTCGGCGTGCCAGTCGATGCGTCCGTCGTCCGGTTTGCGCCCGCCAAAGTAGCTTGCCTGGGATTCGTCCTGTGGCCGGCGCGACGCGCGACCCTGTTTGATCGCCTCCAGGCTGCGTTCCAGAACCTGGCGTGTGGCCGCCGTCACTTTAATAAAAACATCCTGCGCCGTTTCGCGCGGGCCGATGGGCACGGCTTCCTGATCCACGATGTCACCGGCGTCGGGACGCTTGACCATATGGTGCAGTGTCGCGCCGGTCCGGATTTCGCCGTTCAGCACCGCCCAGTTTATCGGCACCCGCCCGCGGTATTTCGGCAGTAGTGAACCGTGCATGTTGAAGGCACCGAGGCGCGGGATCTCCAGGATCTCCTGGCAAATCATGTTGCGGTAGTAGAACGAAAAAATGATATCCGGCTGCAGCTCGCGCAACCGGGCGATCCATTCCGGCGTGTTCACGAAATCGGGTGTGTGCACCGCGATGCCGTGCCGGCGTGCGAGCTGCGCCACCGACCTGAACCAGATTTTCTCCTCGGGATTGTCACGATGCGTGAATACCGCGATGACGCGGCTGCCGCGGGAAATCAGCGCATCGAGGCATTCGACACCGACGTCGTGGTAACCGAAGACCACGATGCCGGGCTCAGTCACCCGTGCCCGCCTTCTGGGTATCGAGCTGTTCGTAGATATCGCGGATCATGAAGCGCGGGCGGCGGCGGACTTCCTGATAGATGCGGCCGATGTACTCGCCGATGACGCCAAGCCCCATGATGCCGACACCGACCAGGAAATACAGGATCGCGAACAGCGTGAACACACCCTCCGCTTCCGGGCCGACCACCAGACGGCGGATAAAAAGATAAATCACGAACAGCAGGCTGCCGGTGGCAATGACTATGCCGAAGAATGTGAATACCTGCAGCGGTACGACGGAAAAGCCCGTCATGAGATCGAAGTTGAGGCGAATCAGGTCGTAGAGCCGGTACTTCGAGGTCCCGGCCACACGCGCGGCGTGTTCGACTTCAACCTCCGTGGGATTGGCGGCGTAACTCATGGCCAGCGCCGGGATGAAGGTCGAGGTCTCGCCGCTGGCGGTGATGTGTTCGACGATATTGCGGCGGTAGGCACGCAGCATGCAGCCCTGGTCGCGCATGCGGATGCGCGTGGTGCGCTCGCGCACCGCGTTGATCAGGCGCGACGCCTTGCGGCGGAACCAGGAATCCTGCCGCTCCTTGCGGTAGCCGCCGACGACGTCATGTCCGTTCTCGATCGCCGCCAGCAGCTTCGGTATTTCCTCCGGTGGATTCTGCAGGTCGGCGTCGAGCGTCACGATCACCTCGCCGCGCGCGCGCTCGAACGCCGCCATGATCGCCATGTGCTGGCCGAAATTGCCGTTGAAGTCGATCACGCGCACCTGTTTCGGGCGTTGCTTGTGAAAATCCCTGAGCAGCACGAGCGAGTTGTCGCGGCTGCCGTCGTTGGTGAAGAGAATCTCGAAGGGTTTCCCGACCTTGTCGAGCGTCGCCGTCAGGCGCAGGAACAACCCCGGCAGGTTTTCCTGCTCGTTGTATACCGGAATCACGACACTCAAATAAGGCTTGGTCACGTCACTTCCTTCCGAACAAATCGGCCATGGCGGCGATCGCCCGGTCCTGGTCGGCGTCGCGCATGCCGGGGAACAGCGGCAGGCTCACGATACGGTCGCCGATGCTTTCGGCGTTCGGAAAATCGCCAGGCTTGAAGCCGTAGCGCTCGCGGTAATAAGGATACAGGTGCACCGCGCGGTAATGCAGCCCGGTGCCGATGTTACGCTCCTTCATGCCCTGCATGAAGGCATCGCGGTCCATGCCCGCGGCCGCGGGGTTGATCAGCGGCGTGTACAGGTGCCAGGCGTGGCGATGGGCGAATGCCGGCGTGCCGGGTCGGGTCCACTGCGGCCAGTCGGCGAGGAGTTTCTGGTAGCGCAGCGCCAACTCCGTGCGACGTTTTATGAAACCGTCGAGCGCGGGGAGTTGATGCAGGCCGAGCGCGGCCTGGATGTCCATCATGTTGTACTTGAGGCCCGGAGTAATAATCTCGTAGTGCTGCGAACCGCTCTTGCCGAAACGGTTCCAGGCCTCGCGGTCCATGCCGTGAAAGCGCAGCAGCGCGATTTTCTCGGCCAGCTTGTCGTCGCGCGTCACCACACAACCGCCCTCGCCCGTGGTCATGTTCTTATTGGGATGGAAACTGAAAACCTGAGTGTCGCCGAAGGCGCCGATGCGCCTGCCCTTGTATTCCGTGCCGATGGCATGCGCGGCGTCTTCGATCACGCGCAGGCCATGCTTGTCCGCCAGTTCGTACAGCGGATCCAGATCCACCGGCAAACCGGCGAAATGCACCGGCATGATCGCGCGTGTCTGTTTGGTGATCGCTGCGGCGAGTTTCGACATATCCATGTTGTACGTGTCGGGCTCCACGTCCACCAGCACCGGCTTGCCGCCCGCCAGCACGATGGTGTTGAGCGTGGCGGCAAAGGTCATCGGCGTGGTTATCACCTCGTCGCCGGGCTTGAGTTCGAGCGCGAGCAGCGTCAGGTGCAGTCCCGCGGTGGCGGAGGACAGGGCGAGTGCGTGCGACGCATTGAAGTAACGCTTGAGTTCTTCTTCGAATTTCTTGACCCGCGGACCGGTGGTGATCCAGCCGGATTCCAGACAGGCCACCACTTCATTGATGGCCTCACGGCTGATCGAAGGCCGCGAGAACGGCAGAAATTCATCCGTCATGGCGGCATCCTAGCTGCGGGTAACCAGATAAACCCCGGCGATGATGATGAGAATGCCGGTGATGCGCGTCAGCGAAAGATTTTCCTGGAACAGGTAGTAGCCGGCCACGGCGTTGACGATGTAGCCCACGGATAGCATCGGGTAGGCGAAGCCCACCTCCACGCGCGACAGCACCAGCAACCATACCGCGACGCTCAGCACGTAAGCGAACAGGCCGGCGAGCACGAACGGGTTGGCCGCCACCTGCAGGCCGATGGGAACGAAATTCGCCCAAGCGAACTCGAAATAGCCGACACGGCGCATGCCCGCCTTGAGCAGCAGCTGCGCGCCGGCGTTGAGCAGCACGCCCAGCAGAATCAGCGGGAAATAGTTCATGGTTGCCCCATCCTGTTGGTCACCAGCACGTTCGATCCGGTCTGCGCGATCAGGTGAAACCGCCCGCGCCCCTCGGCCCGCAGTTTGTCATAGTTGCCTTGCCCGGTCAGCAGGTAGGCCCGGTGCGGCCCGTCCCAGCGGCGCCAGAAGGAGGCCTCGTCGATCATCCAGTCGCTCACGTCCTCGACCTCGGTGCCGAACCGCAGTTCCCCTTTCCAGTCGACGACGGTAATGCGCCGCTCGAGATACACCGGCAGGTCCTGATAATACTCCTGGTAGGTCATGACCTCGTCGCCGGCCTGCAGCAGCGGTTTCAACACCAGGGCCAGATCCTTGACCGAGCGCTTGTGATCCAGATAGCTGAAGCCCCGGTCGACCACGCCCAGAAACACCGCCGAAGTGAGCGCCAGCGCCACGACGGTCCAGAGCGGGCGCCGCAAGAAACCGACGCCGAACGGCACCAGGGCCGTGGCCAGCAGGCTGCCCAGAATCAACCAAGCGTAACCGCCGAACACCGCGGCGTATTCCGCCACGCGCGGACGGTCGGGTGTGCTCTCCGGAACGAAGGTCAATGCCAGCGCCAGCATGAACCCTAGCGCGAGTAACGCCCAGGTTCCGGCGCGCAGACTCGCGGATGACGCTGCCTCCCAGTGCTGCGTCAGATAACGCGCCACCAGCAACGCCAATGGCGGCAGGATCGGAAGGATGTAGGGAACGAGTTTGGAATCCGAAAACGAGAAGAAGGCAAACACCAGTCCCACCCACAGCAGGAGAAACAGACCCTCGCGGTTTTCGTGACGCGCGCGCCACGAAATCGGCCAGTTCTTCACCACGGCCTGCGTCAGATAAGCAGTCCACGGATAGAAACCTGCGAGCAGCACCGGAATGAAAAACCAGGCGGGCTGGTAGCGGTCGTGCACCTTGGTCAGGTAGCGCTGGAAATGCTCATGGATGAAATAAAACTGCGCGAACTCGGGGTTGGCGCGTGCCGCCGCGATATGCCACGGCGCGGCGATGAGCAGGAACAGCGCCAGCCCGGACGGAAGATAAATCGACTTGAGCAGCCGCCACTCGTTCAGGATCAGGATCCACGCACCGATTACCATGGCCGGAATCACCATGCCGATGAGGCCCTTGGTCAGGGTGGCGAGCGCGGCGCAGGCGTAGAAGGTCCAGAAATAATGGCGGCGCGCGCGTCCGGGCGGTTCGCGCGTGCCGAGCAAGAAGGCGAACAACGCCACCGTGAGCAACGCCGATAACGCCATGTCGAGCGTAATGGCGCGCCCGAGAAAATAATAGAGCGGCGCGGTGGCGAGCACGGCCGCCGCGACCAAACCGGTGCGCCGGTCGTAAAGCTTGCGCCCCGCGACATACACCGCGAGACAGCCGATGAGGGCGAACGCCGCCGGCCACAGGCGCATGGCCCATTCTTTCAGTCCGAACGTCCTGATCGTTCCTGCCTGCAGCCAGTAGAACAGCACCGGCTTCTCGAAATACTTCACGCCGTTCAAACGCGGCGTGACGTAATCGCCGGACACCGTCATCTCGCGTGGAATCTCGACGTAACGTCCCTCATCCGGATGCCACAGCGCGCGTTGGCCGAGCCCCCACCCGAACAGCAGGCCGAGTATCAGCGTCAATAAAAGCATGTCGCGCCACCACGCCGGCTCTGCCGGGGGAGATGCCATGGAAGCGCGGGGTTGAGCGGTGAACATTTCGGGTGACGGTTCCGTGTGCCGGGGCACAAAAATTCAGTTCTTATGCGAGGGCGGATTATTCCAGAAATCTCCGGCAGAACCGAGCAAATAGTAGCCGCCGGATCCCATGGCGCAGCTCTTTCGGAGACGGCGGCAGTAGCGCCCAAGGAAACTTGGTTCATTGCGGCTACCTGCGCCCATTGCCGAAGGGGCCGCCACCGCCCGAGGCGATAGCTCTTTCGGCGGTGGTGGCCAGGTGACTCAATGAACGTAGTTTCATGTGGCGGCCCCCGGCGTCCTCCCTTCGAAGGAGCTTCGCCTCGGGCGCTGGGCGCTACCATCCGGTTTGCCAAGCCGCTATAGTTGACCAGATTCGTCGGAATATAAATATGAGCCAGACCGCGTACACCAATCGCCTCATCCACGAAACCAGTCCCTACCTCCAGCAGCACGCGCACAACCCGGTGGACTGGTATCCGTGGGGCGCGGAAGCGCTGGAGAAGGCGCGGCGCGAGGACAAGCCGATCCTGGTCTCGATCGGCTACTCAGCCTGTCACTGGTGCCACGTGATGGAGCACGAGTCGTTCGAGGATGAAGACGTCGCGCGCGTAATGAACGAGCTGTTCGTGTGCATCAAGGTGGACCGCGAGGAACGTCCCGATCTCGACAAGATCTACCAGACTGCGCACCAGGTCCTGGCGCAACGCGCCGGCGGCTGGCCGCTCAACATGTTTCTCACGCCCGCCGATCAAATGCCGTTTTTCGGCGGGACGTATTTCCCCAAGACAGCCAAATACGGCATGCCGGGATTCACCGAACTGCTGCGCCACGTGGCTGGAGTTTACGCTCAAAAGCGCGACGCCATCCGCGAGCAGAACGACTCGCTGCGCGACATTTTCACGCGTCTGCAACCGCCGGGTCCGGCGCCGGGTGTGCATCCCGGGCCGGAAGTGCTCGACCAGGCACATGCCGAATTGCAGCGCCAGTTCGACGCGCGCTGGGGCGGCTTCGGCGGCGCACCGAAATTTCCGCACCCCACCTCGATCGAGCTGTGCCTGCACCGCTGGGAACAGAGTGGCCGCCAAGGCTCAGAAGATCAGCAGGCGCTGCGCATGACGCGCGACACGCTCACGGCCATGGCCCACGGCGGCCTCTACGACCAGGTCGACGGCGGCTTCTGCCGCTACTCGGTGGACGAGCGCTGGGAGATTCCGCACTTTGAAAAGATGCTGTACGACAACGCCCAGCTGTTGCCGCTCTACACCGATGCCTGGCTCGCGACCGGCGACTCGCTGTTCCGGCGCATCGCCCTTGAAACGGCGGAATGGGTGATGCGTGAAATGCAGGCGCCGGGCGGAGGCTATTACTCGGCGCTCGATGCCGACTCCGAGGGTCACGAAGGAAAGTTCTACGTCTGGACCACGGACGAGATCCGTTCGCTGCTTGAGCCCGATGAATGGGAAACCGTCGAACGGCGTTTCGGTTTAAAGGGCGCGCCCAATTTCGAAGGCCAGTGGCATCTCAATGTGCGCGTCGATTACGCGACCCTGGCCCTCGAGCGTCAGTGTGGCGAAGCCGATATCGTGGCGTTGCTGGAGTCCGCGCGCGGCAAACTTTTTATGGCGCGCGAAAAGCGCGTGCGCCCGGGGCGGGATGAAAAGATCCTGACCTCGTGGAACGGACTCATGATCAAGGGCATGGCGCGCGCCGGTCGGGTGCTGGGCCGGCCCGATTTCATCAATTCGGCCGTGCGCGCACTGGATTTCATCCACGCGCAACTCTGGCGCGACAGCCGTCTGCTGGCCACGCACAAGGACGGTAAGTCGCATCTGAATGCCTACCTCGACGACCACGTGTTCCTGATGGAAGGGGCGCTCGAATTGCTGCAGGCGCAATGGCGCGGACAGGATTTCGATTTCATACGCACACTGGCCGACACCGTGCTCGAACATTTCGAGGACGAAAGCCACGGCGGCTTTTATTTCACCGGCGACGATCACGAGAAGCTGGTTTACCGTCCCAAGCCTGTCGCGGATGACGCCATTCCTTCGGGCAACGGTGTGGCGGCGCTCGTGCTCTTGCGGCTCGGCCATGTGCTCGGTGATCTCAATTATCTGCACGCCGCGGAGCGCACGCTGGAGGCACTGTACTCGAGTCTGCGAAGCCAGCCCTCCACTCACGGGGCGTTGCTGCTGGCGCTGGAGGAACATCTCGATCCGCCCCAGACGGTGGTGTTGCGCGGAACGCCCGAGGCGATGCAGCCCTGGCAGTCACTGGCCGGCCGCCACTACCGCCCGCACCGGCCGGTGTTCGCGATTCCGGACGACGCTGCAAATCTTCCCGGCGTGCTCGCCGAGCGCAAGGCTTTGAACGGTGTCACCGCCTACGTCTGCGTGGGTCATGCCTGCCAGACACCGGTCACGAAACTGGCGGATTTCGAGGTGTCGCTGAACTAGGACGTGGGAAGCAAAAGGTTTCGCACCGGTCTAGTGCCCAAGCTGGAGGCGCATTTTGTCGACCGCGTGATTTAGTCGGTTATTGCGGCAGTTTTGGCCTCTCGCGGGGGTTCGTGGCATGGAATATGCAGAATTTCCTTACAAGTTAATCAAGACCCGCCAGGAACCCAGCCCTTGCCCAACTCTGACATTCAGCCGCCACGCGTCTCCGCACTGGTCATCGAGCCAGCGTCCTCACAAGCGCCCAGCGGAATCCTTTCGGACCTGGGTCGTCTGTTCAAGGCCGCGCGGAAACTCCATGAGCGCGAGAAATCGCGCATTCGCGCTGAGATCGCGCAGGTGCCGGGACTGATGGCGCTGCTGATGAAGCCGCGAAATGGACAGAAATGGACCCGGGCCGAACGCGCCGAACTGCGCGCCCAATTGCGCCGGCTTTCACGACTGGGACTTTATCTGACAACCGCCGCGCTTCCCGGCACCAGCCTGACGCTGCCGCTGCTGGCCTGGTGGCTGGACCGGCGCCAGCGCCGGCGTGAAGGCGATCCGTCCAGCAACATGACGTCCTGATTCCGCGTCTCAGCGGAAATACGCCACGTAGACGTACAACGCTCCGTAAAACAGCAGCATGGCCAGAAGATTCCAATGGCCGTTGTTGTGGAACAATACCTGCCAATTGAAATACCGCACCGCCGGATCGGTCAGTTTGCCGAAAGCGGGCAGAAAGCGGTTCACGCGCGCGCCATAATCGCGGTACGGCTGGCCCAAAATTTCCGTCAGGCGCCGCTCCTCGCGCTGCACGCGGTTGACCATGTAAAAATAATAAAGAACTACATAGCCCACGGTAAGATAAACGTTGCCGAGCAACAGCACCAGACCCAAGATAAGAAAGAACCGGCCGAGGTACATCGGATTGCGCACCAGCACGTACGGTCCGCGCGCCGTGAGCTGCTCGTTCTTCACCAGCGAGGCGAACGACCAGAGCTGGATCGCCTCGCCGAACAGCGATACGAGAAATCCGCCCGGCAATCGCGAGGCATCGGTGTAACGCGCGAGAACCGCCAGGAACACCAGGAACAACACGTAGCGGAGCTTAAGAAATACCTTGCGTGCGCCGGGGTGATTGAATATGTCGTGGATCGCCTGAAGCATGAAATCTTGCTGACCTGGACTGGGAAGGGCGCGATTATTGAGGCGGAACGTATCCGTTTGCAAGCGTCACGGCGTTGATTTTTCACACCGGCGCGGAACGAAGCCTTTTTACCACCTCAAACGGGGGCGCGGCGGGTTTTTCTAACGATCGGTCGCGGGAAACATGAAAAAACACGCGGGAAAATATACAATGCGCGCCGTTATTTTTTAACCGCGCGTCGTCCATGCCCGATTATTCCGTCTCGCCGCAATGTAACGTCTTCTGGGCGCGGTTCTTCCCGTTCCTGCGCTGGTGGCCACGGGTCAACCGGGAGACGCTGCGCGCCGACCTGATCGCCGGTCTGACCGGCGCGGTGGTGGTGCTGCCGCAAGGCGTGGCCTTCGCGATGATCGCCGGCCTGCCCCCGGTCTACGGCCTGTATTCGGCCATGGTTCCGCCCGTCATCGCCGCCCTGTTCGGCTCCTCGCGGCATCTGATCTCCGGGCCGACCACGGCCATCTCGATCGTCGTGTTCGCCACGGTGTCGAAATTCGCCGAGCCGGGCAGCGCCCAGTTCATCAGCATGGCGCTGACCCTGACGCTCCTCGCTGGCATCTATCAGTTCGCGCTGGGACTGGCGCGCATGGGCGCGCTGGTCAATTTCGTGTCGCACTCGGTGGTGGTCGGTTTCACCGCGGGCGCGGCGATTCTGATCGGCACGAGCCAATTGAAGCATTTCCTTGGCATCAGCATCCCGGCGGGTGAATCGTTCCTGCACACCTGGCAGGATATTTACCGCCAGCTACACGAGGTCAATCCCTACGTCACGGCCATCGCCGCGGTCACGCTGATCGCGGGTGTGCTGTTCATACGCTTCAAACCGCGGTGGCCCGGCATGCTGTTCGCCATGATCATCGGCAGCCTGCTCGCCGCGCTGTTCGCCTATGAAACCAAAGACATCAAGCTCGTGGGCGAACTGCCGGCACATCTGCCGCCGTTCTCCATCCCCGATCTGTCGCTCAAGTCGCTCAAGCTTCTCGGCAGCGGCGCGCTGGCCATCGCCATGCTCGGGCTTGTGGAGGCGGTCTCGATTGCCAAGTCGGTCGCGCTCAAGTCCGGCCAACGCATCGACGGCAGCCAGGAATTTATCGGTCAGGGGCTGGCGAATATCGTCGGCGGTTTTTTCTCGAGCTATGCCTCCTCCGGATCGTTTACCCGCAGCGGCATCAATTACACCGCCGGGGCGGTTACGCCCATGGCGGCTATCTTCGCCGCCGTCTTGCTCGCCCTGATCGTGCTCATCGTCGCGCCGCTCGCGGCGCACCTGCCGATCGCGGCTATGGCCGGCATCCTGCTGATCGTGGCGTATCGACTCATCGACTTTCACCACATCTCCAATATTCTGCGCACCAGCAAGCGTGAAACGGCGGTGTTGCTGACCACGTTCCTGGCCACGCTGTTCGTGGAACTCGAGTTCGCGATTTACGTCGGCGTGATGCTGTCGCTCATCATCTATCTGATGCGTACCTCGCAGCCGGCGGTGGTCGCGCGCGTACCCGATCCGGCCAGCCCGAACCGTCATCTGGTCACCGATCCGAAACTGCCCAAGTGCCCGCAGCTCAAGATCGTACGCATCGACGGCTCGTTGTTCTTCGGCGCGGTGGATCACGTTCAGGGCGAGTTTCAGCGCTTCCTGGCGGAGGACCCGGACCAGAAACACCTGTTGATCATCGGCAACGGCATCAACTTTATCGACATCGCCGGCGCCGAGATGCTGGCCGCCGAGGCGAAACGGCGCAAGGCCCGGGGTGGCAACCTGTACCTGGTCAAGATCAAGGAAGAGGCCTGCAATACACTGCGGCGCGGGGGCTTCCGTGACCTGATCGGCCCGGAAAACATTTTCCTCACCAAGGCGCACGCCATCGAGTCAATATTCCGGAACCTCGACCACGGGGTGTGCGCCCGCTGCGACAAGCGGATTTTTCTTGAATGCGCGCAGGTGCGCCCGCTATCGATGGCTGCTGCGACTGTCCCGGTACTCGGTGCCCTGCCGCACATCGAACGCCTGCTGGTGGCGAGCGATGACTCCGAATACAGCGCCGGCGCGATTCACGAGGCACTGCACATCGCCAAGAAAAGCGGCGCCCGCGTTCGGGTCATCCACATGATCTCCCGCGCCAGCACTGAACTGGCCGCGGGCGCCGATCAGATCCCGGAACCGGTGCTCGCACGGGCACGCGAACACCTCGATGATGTCGAGCACGAGGCGGTGGCCGCGGGTGTAACCTGCGACACGGAAGTCATCCACACCAGCTTGCGGCTGTACCAGGAGATTGTAAATCAGGCTAAAAATATGAACGCCGATCTGATCGTTATGGGTCGCGAGGGTCGCCGCGGCCTGGCGCGCGTGCACCTCGGCCAGGCGACCGCCAAGGTCATCGGCCACGCACACTGCAGCGTGCTGGTGGTGCCGAGCAATGCCGAGATCAAAGGCCAGCGCTTCGTGCTGGCGACCGACGGTTCCGTCTACGCCGATGCCGCCACCGCCATGGCCGGCAGTCTCGCCAAGATTCTCGGGGCACCGGTTTCGGCGGTGTCGGTGACACTCCCGAGCCAGTCGGCGCAACGCCACAAGGAAGCCCACGCGGCGGCGAATCGCGCGGCGGCGTTCCTCACGAGCCACGACATCGACGCGGAGGCTGTGGTGTACCCCGGCCGTCCCGACAAGGTGATCGTCGAAACATCCGCTACGAAGAAAGCGGACCTTATCGTGGTCGGCAGCCATGGTCGTACCGGTCTCGAACGCACCATGCTCGGAAGCGTTTCCGAGCGCGTGATCGACGCCGCCTCGATCGCGGTGCTGGTGGCGAAGGTTTCCTAACCGTGACGGATGCGATCGAAACTGTGTTTCACAACCACAACCCGGACGTGTGTGCGCGTTGCGACAAGCGGATTTTTCTTGAGTGCCAGAGTATCGAGTACCACGGAGAAAAACCGCTGGTGACGGATAAAACGGCCGCGGCGTAAACGCCATCAGCGCTCAGCTAAAGCGGTCGAAAAGTACCAGCACCCATGCCAGCACCACGAGCAGCAGCGAGAGAAACACCGCCGCCGAAGCGATGTCCTTGGTCCGGCCGGAGAGTTCATGCGGTTCGTTCCCGATGCGGTTCACCGCCGTCTCAATCGCCGAATTCAGCAGCTCGACAATCAGCACCAGCATCAGGCTTCCGACCAGCAGTGAGCGCTCCACGCCGTCTCGGCCCAGCCATAACCCAAGCGGCGCGAGAAAAACAAACAACGCCATCTCCTGACGGAAGGCCGCCTCGTATTTCAGCGCGGTTTTGAGACCATTGAACGAATAACACGCCGCGCGCCACACGCGCCGCAGATCAAGCAGGCCTCTCGGTGGCGTCATTGGTCAGCCGGTCTGCTTCCAGGTGAGATTGAGTTCGCGCGCGGCGCGCACGTCGTCGAGGCGCTTCACGGGCAGCGTATGCGGGGCGCCCTTGACGACCTCGGGATTGGAACGCGCTTCCTTCGCGATCTCCTCCATCGCGGCAATGAAACCATCGAGTTCTTCCTTGGCCTCGGTCTCGGTCGGTTCGATCAGGAAGCACTCGGGCACGAGCAGCGGGAAATAAGTCGTCGGCGCATGGTAGCCCTTGTCGAGCAGGCGCTTGGCGACGTCCATTGCGCTCACGCCGGTCTCGTCCTTGAGCTTCTTGAAGGTCAGCACGAACTCGTGCGTGGCGCGCCGCATCGGATACGCCATGTCGAACCCGCGTTTCGCCAGCTCGGCCATGATGTAGTTGGCATTGAGCGTGGAGAATTCGGCCACGCGATGCATGCCCTCGCGCCCCAGCAACCGCGCGTACACGTAGGCGCGCAGCAGCACGCCGGCGTTACCCATGTTGGCGGACAATCTTCCGATCGTCTGCGGACGGGTTTTTTCCGTTTCCCAGAGATACTTATTCTGCACTTTGCCCACGATGGGCACCGGCAGGAACGGCTCCAGGCGTGCATTCGCCGCCACCGGGCCCGCGCCCGGGCCGCCGCCGCCGTGGGGCGTAGAGAAGGTTTTGTGCAGGTTCATGTGGATCACGTCGAAACCCATGTCGCCCGGCTTCACGCGCCCGAGGATCGCATTCAGGTTCGCGCCGTCGTAGTAGAGCAACCCGCCGGCTTCGTGCACGATCTTGGCGATCTCGATGATCTTGCGTTCGAACACACCGAGCGTGGAGGGATTCGTCAGCATCAGTCCCGCGGTCTGCGGTCCGACCGCCGCTTTGAGAGCCTCAAGCTCCACGTCGCCGTTTACGTCCGTCGGAATCTCGCGCACGGTGTAACCGCACATCACCGCCGTCGCCGGGTTGGTGCCGTGCGCGGCATCTGGAACGAGAATCTCGGTACGGGCTTTGTCACCGCACGATTCGTGATAGGCGCGGATCATGGCCACCCCGGCGAACTCGCCCTGCGCGCCGGCGAGCGGCGTGAGTGACACCGCCTTCATGCCGGTGACGTCCTTCAGCATCTCCTGCAATTCGTACATACACGCGAGAAACCCCTGCCCCGTCGACTCCGGCGCGTACGGGTGGCGCCCGAGCAGGTTCGGCAGCATCGCGAGCTTGTTACAGGCGCGCGGGTTGTATTTCATCGTGCACGAACCGAGCGGATAGAAATGCGTGTCGATAGAGAAGTTCTTCTGTGACAGCCGGGTGTAATGCCGCACCGCCTGCATCTCGGAGACTTCCGGCAGCAACGGACGTTTTTTCCGGAGGAATTTCTCCGGAATGTCCTTTACTTCCGCTTTCGCAAGCGGGGCTTGCGAGGGATTGCGGCGGTTGGTTTGTGACTGTTCGAATATCAGCATGTCTTAATCCGATCTGTGCATTAAATCTTGTCGAGCCGCCTTCGGCAGCTTGTTAATTGCGGTTCCCCGCACCGCAGGCGGGTTTCTTTCTTTGCTCGTGCAAAGAAAGAAACCAAAGAAAGCACGCCCCGGAGCCGCCGACCCCTTCCTGCGCTTCTCGCCGGAATCGGCGCTCGCCTAACTCGCCGGGCGCTGAACAACGCGCCTCGGGCTCAAACACGAGGCTCGCTGTTCCCGATTCCGGCTGCGATGCTCGGCGGCGGCTACGGGGACCCGAAAAAACCAAACCCTTCTTTCCTTGGCGTTCTTGGCGTCTTGGCGGTTCGAAACTATTATTCAACTATTTCAACGCGGCCAACGCCTTCTCGTAATTCGGCTCCTGTTTGATCTCCGGCACCAGCTCGGTATGCACCACCTTGTTGTTCTCGTCGATCACGACGATGGCGCGCGCGGTGATGCCGGCGAGCGGACCGTCGGTGATGAGCACGCCGTAGTCCTTGGCGAAATTGCGGCTGCGCATCATTGACAGCGACTTCACCTTGTCGGTGTTCTCGGCGGCGCAGAAGCGCTTCATCGCGAACGGCAGGTCGGCGGAGACGATCAGCATAACGGTATTCGGATATTTGGTTGCCTGTTCGTTGAATTTCTTCGTTGAGAGGGCGCAGGTCGGCGTGTCGAGGCTCGGCACGATGTTCAACAATTTCTTTTTTCCCTTGAAGCTCGCAAGCGAGAGATCGTTGAGATCGGCGTCCTGCAGCTTGAAGTCCGGCGCGGGGCTGCCGACCTTGGGCAGGTCGCCGTTGGTATTAATGGGCTTACCACCGAGTGTGATCTTGGCCATGGTCGTGTCTCCTCAGAATTAAACGTTGGGGTTTGTTTTGACGGCACACGGCGGATCAAGCCGCCGCTTGCTGACAATGCGCTCCAGATGGAACGCATATTGCTCGATGTCTTGCTGCGTGCGTGTTTCCGTGGCGCACACCAGCAGCGATTGCCCCAGGTGCGGGTAATGCTCGGTCAGATCGTAGCCGCCGAGTATGCCCTGGGCCTCGAGCGCGCGGAGCGTCTCCGGGACCGGCACATCCAGCCGCAGCACCGCCTCGTGGAACACCGGGCGGTCGAATACGCGTGTCACACCCTTGATCGCGGTGAGCTTGTCGATGAGGGCCATTGTATTCGCGTGGCACGCCCTGGCAACGCGCTCCAATCCCTCCGGCCCCAGCAGCGCCATATAAATCGTGGAGGCCGTCACCACCAGACCCTGGTTGGTGCAGATATTCGAGGTCGCCTTGGAACGGCGGATATGCTGCTCGCGTGCCTGCAGCGTCAGCGTAAATCCCGGCTTGCCGTCCTTATCGACCGTGCCCCCGATGATGCGACCGGGCATCTGCCGCACCAACGCCTGCTTGCAGCACATGAAGCCATAGTAAGGTCCGCCGGAAGACAGCGGCGCACCCAGCGGCTGGCCTTCGCCCACGGCGATGTCCGCGCCCTTCGCGCCCCATGCGCCCGGCGGCGTCAACAGTGCCAGCGCAGTGGGGTTCACGAGCCCGATGGCGAGCATGCCATTCGCGTGCGCCCAGTCGGTGAGCGTGTCCACCTCTTCCAGCACACCGAAGAAATTGGGCTGCGGTATCACGAGCGCGGCGAATTCGCCACCTTCGTACATTTTGAGCGATTCCGGAATGATGTTGCCGCATTCCATGCACAGCGGAATTTCCACGAGCTCGATGTTCTGGTTCGTGACGATGGCATGCACGACACGGCGGTAAATCGGGTGCACGGTGGAAGGTATCAGGATCTTGCGCGCCTTCTTATGGGCACGCACCGCCATCAGCACCGCTTCCGCCAGTCCCGAAGCGCCGTCGTAGAGCGAGGCATTCGAGATGTCCATGCCGGTCAGCGAGGCCATCATGGTCTGGTACTCGTACAGCAGCTGCAGCGTACCCTGGCTCGCCTCGGCCTGATACGGCGTGTAGGCGGAGTAGAACTCGCCGCGCGTGACGATCTCCCACACCGCCGCCGGAATATGATGCTCATACGCGCCGGCACCGATGAAATTGGTATACGCACCATCCTGGTTGGCGCG
>NZ_JBGQKW010000040.1:0-23245 GCF_041499725.1 Sulfuricaulis sp. | reverse complement strand
CCAGCTTGGGCCACAGGGGATCGGCCCCGCCGTTGCCATCCGCGCCGTGACAGCCTGCGCATATTCCAGCCTTGGCCTGACCGGCCGCGACATTGCCGCCTACGGCGTGGACCGGCGCAACAAGAACAAGCCACAGACAGGTGGCCGTAGCGACAGACAGGATGCTCTTCATAAAACCCCCATGAAAAAACGGCTGAAACCCCTGATTTCTGGATCGCACCCCGGCTCGGGCGAAAATCAGGGCGGCCTTATATACCAAGAGCCCGCCTCCCGGTCAATTTAAAGGGTCAATTCCAGGCAGTTTTTTCGCGGGGTATACCAGTCCGCCGGGGGCGATTTGGCTCGCCCCATCCCTGGGGTTTGGCCCCCGCGGGGGCTGGTGCGTACGGACAATGCGCTGTCCAAAATCGCTCCTGACGATTTTTTGGATCGCGAAGCGAAGCGAAAGGCAGATATGGGGAAAGAGACGTCGGGTACAAAAAAAGCCCCGGAAACAAGGGGAGAGTGTCCGGGGCCGAACATGTCCCGAATGAAGTGCATCCGGGACTCGCCCCGCTCAGGGAGGTGGAGCAGGGCAGGACGATATCCAAATCGTCCGCGACGATTATAGACACATCCGAAATAAAAAGGTTCGCTCTTTAACCACGTCATTGCGAACAATTGCTTCGGCCCATCCCGTAATTTTCGTATGTGTATATTTTCAGTGGGCTTCGTCCCAGTTGCCGCCAATGCCCACGTCCACCACGAGCGGCACGGACAAAGCTGCCACCTCACTCATCGCGCGACGAATCGTATCGCGCGCGGTCTCGACCGTATCCTCGCGGATTTCAAACACCAGCTCATCGTGTACCTGCATGATCATGCGCACGTCGAGTTCTGATTCCTCGATCCAGTCATCCACCGCGAGCATCGCGAGCTTGATGAGATCCGCGGCCGTGCCCTGCATGGGCGCGTTGATCGCGGCGCGCTCGGCGGCCTGACGCCGGTTCATGTTGGGAGCGTTGATCTCGGCGGTGTACAGCCGCCGTCCCATGAGCGTCTCGACATAACCTTGCTGGCGCGCGGTCGCGCGCGTGCGTTCCATAAAGTCGCGCACGCCGGGGTAGCGCTTGAAGTAACGCTCTACATATTCCTGCGCCGCCGCACGATCGATGCGCAGCTGCTTCGCGAGCCCGAAGGCCGACATGCCGTAAATGAGACCGAAGTTGATCGCCTTGGCCGCGCGGCGCATGTCATCGCTCACGGACTCGGGCGTTACACCGAAAACCTCCGCGGCGGTCGCGCGATGCACGTCCATGTTTTCGGCAAACGCGTGGATGAGCCCCTTGTCGCCCGAGAGGTGCGCCATGATGCGCAGTTCGATCTGTGAGTAGTCCGCCGACAGAATCCGGTAGCCAGGCGCGGCGATAAACGCCTGGCGTATGCGCCGCCCCTCGGCCGTGCGCACCGGGATGTTCTGCAGATTCGGATCGGTCGAGGACAGCCGCCCGGTCGCCGCCACCGCCTGGTGATACGAGGTGTGCACGCGTCCGGTCTTGGGGTCCTTCATCTCCGGCAACTTGTCGGTATAGGTGGACTTGAGCTTGGCGAGGCTGCGGTAATCGAGAATCCGCTGCGGCAGCGGATAATCGAGCGCCAGTTCCTGCAACACTTCCTCGGCCGTGGACGGTTGCCCGGTGGGTGTTTTCTTGAGCACCGGCAGCTTGTGTTTGTCGTAAAGGATTTCCTGGATCTGCTTGGGCGAACCCATGTTGAACGGCTGGCCAGCGAGGGCATGCGCCTCGCACTCGATCTCGAGCAGGCGCTTGGCCAGCTCGCCGCTCTGCGCCCTCAGCATCGCGACGTCGATCAGCACGCCATGGCGTTCCATGCGCGCCAGCACCGGCACCAGCGGCATCTCGATCTCGTCGAAAAGTTTCACCAGCGTCGGCGTTTCGTTCAATCGCGGCCACAGGTGTTGGTGCAACCGGAAGGTGATATCGGCGTCTTCGGCGGCGTAAGTCGTCGCCTGTTCCAGCGGCACCTCGCTGAAATTGATCTGATGCTTGCCCTTGCCCGCGACCTCTTCGTATTTGACCGTTTTGTAGCCGAGGTACTTGAGCGCGAGCGAGTCCATGTCATGGCGCGAGGCGGTCGAATCCAGCACATAGGATTCAAGCATGGTGTCGTAGCGCATCCCGGCCATGCTGATGCCGTAGTTGGCGAGCACGCTCATATCGTATTTGAAGTTTTGCCCGATCTTGGGACGTGCGGCGTCTTCGAGCAGCGGCTTGAGTTTGGTGAGCACCGCGGCGCGCGCGAGCTGCGCCGGTGCCCCGGGATAATGGTGCGCCAGCGGCACGTAGGCGCCCGCGCCCGCTCGGTCGGTGAAGGACACGCCCACGATCTCGGCCTGCAAGGCATCGAGACTGGTGGTCTCGGTATCGAAGGCGAAGAGTTCCGATTTCCCGAGCCGCGCCAGCCAGCGGTCGAGCGCCGCCATGTCGGTGACCATCTCATAGGCCGCGTTCGCGGCCGCCGGCGCGTCCACCGTCGTGGCCACCGGAGCCAGATTCGCACCGCCCAAGTCCGCCAGCCAGGTTCTGAATTCCAGGCGCGCGAACAGCTCGCGCAGGCGCGCGTTATCCGGCGGCATGCGCCGCAGGTCCTGCGGGGCGAGTTTCATATCCACGTCGCACTTGATGGTGGCGAGGCTCCGCGCCATCGGCAGATGGCCCAGTGACGCGCGCAGGCTCTCGCCCGCCTTGCCGGCCACGTCGCCCGCGTGCGCCACGATCTCATCGAGTGAGCCGTATTCCTGCAACCACCTGGCCGCGGTCTTGGGTCCGACCCCGGGCACGCCGGGGATGTTGTCGGAAGTGTCGCCCACGAGCGCAAGGTAGTCCACGATCTGTTGCGGCGTTACGCCGAATTTCGCCACCACCGCATCGTGGTCGTACTCGGCGTCCTTCATCGTGTCCACCAGCCGGACGTGCCCGTCCACAAGTTGCGCCATGTCCTTGTCGCCGGTGGAGATCACGGTCTCGTGGCCTTCCGCGGCGGCGGCGCGCGCGAGCGTGCCGATCACGTCATCGGCCTCGACTCCCTGGATCTGAATGAGCGGCAGGCCGAGGGCGCGGATGATGTCGTGGATCGGTTCGATCTGGGCCGAGAGTTCGTCCGGCATCGGCGGGCGGTGCGCCTTGTACTCGGGGTAGATATCGTCGCGGAAGGTCTTGCCCTTGGCGTCGAACACCACCGCCACGTGTTCGGTGTCGTATTCGGAAAGCAACCGGCGCAGCATGTTAACCACGCCGTATACGGCGCCGGTCGATTCGCCGCGCGAGTTGGTGAGCGCGGGCATGGCATGGAAGGCACGGTACAGATAAGATGAGCCGTCCACGAGGATGAGTGGACCGCCTTTTTTCCTGCCTGCCGGCGCATCCGTGGCGACATTTTTCCTGCGGCCCGGGGTTTTGGGGCTCATGCGCTAGATGGACCGCCCGCCGTCCGGATGTTTGTGCTAAAAATCATATATGAATGACAGAAATCCCAAAGATAAAATGCCGCCATTCCCCAAACCCAACGGCGCGGACGCCCAGTTCCGCATCGAGGTGGCGCCCTCGGGCACCATGTCGCGGGAATCGTGGAAGATTTTCCAGATCATGGCCGAGTTCGTCGCCGGCTTCGAACAGCTCTCGCAGATCCAGCCCTCGGTCAGCATTTTCGGATCGGCGCGGACGGCGCCGGGCCACCCCTATTATGCCCTGACCGAGGAGATCGCGCGCAAACTTTCCGACGCCGGTTTCTCCGTGGTCAGTGGTGGTGGCCCGGGCCTGATGGAGGCCGCGAACAAGGGCGCCTATGCTGGCAAGTCCCCGAGCGTGGGCCTGAACATCCGGCTGCCACACGAGCAGCACGCCAATCCTTACCAGAACATCACCCTGACGTTTCAGCACTTCTTCGCACGCAAGGTGATGTTCGTGAAATACGCCAAGGCCTACGTCTGCATGCCCGGCGGTTTCGGGACCCTCGACGAGCTGGTCGAGGCGCTCACCCTGATCCAGACCGGCAAGAGTACGCGTATTCCCATCATCCTGGTGCACGCGCCGTACTGGGCTGGCCTGGTGGACTGGTTCAAACAGACCCTGGTCGCCGAAGGCACCATCGACACTAACGATCTCGAACTCTTCAGCGTGGTCAACAGCGCCGAGGAGGTGCTGGAGGTGATCTTCCGGTATTATGAGGAAAGCGGTTTCGCGCCTTCGGAAGCGGAAAGAGAGATCAAGCTCAATCTCTGATACCCGGAAAATACTCATGCGCACTTTTGTTTTTTTTCTGCTCGCCCTCCTGATGGCACCCACGGTGCTGGCCGAGACGGCGTCGAGTGACGCCAAAGGCAAGACCGCGGCCCCGACAACCGTGCCCGCGCCGCCGCCGCCGGAGAATTATAATCCACCGGCGGCGCCCGAAATGCCCGGTGCTGGACAGCCGGAACCGGAAGTGACCATCACCACCAAGGGCACGGAAATCCATGAGGAGTATCGCCTCAACGGACGGCTCTACATGATCAAGATCACCCCGGCCAAGGGCAAACCGTATTATCTCATCGACCACGAAGGCAGCGGCCAATTCCGTCGCAGCGATTTCGAGACGCGCATCTCCATACCCACCTGGGTGATCAAACGCTTCTGATGTTCCCGCACAGACCCGGGTCAGGATTTTTTCCTTGCATACCTCTCAGGGAAACTATGCATGAGTAATGGTTCTTCTCCGGACAAGACCGCGCCCGGGAAAAATCTCGGAGCCAACCGAGGCCTGGCCTGGATCGTCCAGGGTTGGCGTCTGGTGCAGGAACAGCCAGCGTTGTGGTTCGGCATGGCCGCGATTTACCTGGTACTCGGTTTTACACTCAAGCTGATTCCATTCATGGGCGATCTGCTGCTTGTCCTTATCACTCCCATGTTGCTCGCCGGTGTGGTCGCGGGCCTGGCCCGGGAGAAAAACACCGTTCACCAGAATGTGATCGGCAAGGCATCTTCGATGCCGGCCTTGTTCCAGGCTTGGCTCGCGCAACCGGCGCAGGAACTGGTAAGTATCTTTATCGAAGAGGACAAGGTATTCGGTGCTGTTTTGCTCGGCATCGTCACACTCGGCCTGGGCGTGCTGGTCAAGATCACAGGCTATCTGCTCATCGGCGGCTCGATGGTGTCCGGTTTGACGGCGGGCCAGTTGAACGCGTCGCAGATCATGACCGTGCTCGGCATGCTTGTGGTCGCCATTCTGTACCTGGTTCTGTCCATGGGTCTGCTTTACAGCGTGCCACGCACGGTGCTCGGGAATCGCCCCCCATTCGAGGCGATTGCCGAGAGCTTTACCGCGTGCCGCCATAATGCCGTGCCGCTGCTGACGCAGGCGGCGCCATTTTTTGTTGTTTATCTCGGCATTATCGCGGTCTTCGCCAATAATCACTGGCTGGGCTACCTGTTGGTGTTCAGCGCGGGCGGCATCGCGCTGCCGGTCTTCGTGGCGTCATTCTATTGCAGTTATCTGGCGCTTTTCCCATCTGATCATTCCGCCTCACCGCAGTAATTTTTTTCCGCTGGCTTGTGCGCTGGGTCCCGGCTTATATTGATCCGGCACTATCCTCCTGAGAAATGGAAATGCGTGTACAGCTCTATCACGGCGAGGCGTTAGCGGCCTACGGTTTCGGTTCGGGTCATCCCTTCGGCCACGACCGCCAGGCCGCTTTCTGGCAGGAAGCCTTGCGCCAGGGACTCGACTGGCAGACGGAAATCGGCGCTCCGGTTCCCGGTACCGAGGATGATCTTGCGCTGTTTCATACCGCCGACTACATCGCGCGCGTACGCCGGCAATCGCAGAGCGGCCAGGGTTATCTCGATTCCGGCGACACGCCGGCGTTCCCGGGCGTGTTTGAGGCGGGCACGGTGGTCGTCGGCTCGGTGCTGGACGGACTCAAAAATATTCTCGCAGGCCGGTGTCAGCGCGTGTTCGTTCCGATCGCCGGCCTGCATCACGCGCGCCGCGACTCAGCCGCGGGTTTCTGCGTGTTCAACGATATCGGCGTGCTGATCGAGGCGCTGCGCCGGCGTCACGGCATCAAACGCGTGGCCTACGTGGACATCGACGCGCATCATGGCGACGGCGTGTTCTATGCGTTCGAGGACGATCCCAATCTGATCTTCGCCGACATCCACGAGGACGGACGTTATCTCTACCCCGGCACCGGCTTTGCCAACGAAACCGGAACCGGCGCCGCCAAAGGCACCAAGCTCAATATTCCACTCGAACCCGGCGCGGACGACACGGCATTTCATCGGGTGTGGCCGCAGGTCGAGGAGTTCGTGCGCGCCGGCCGCCCGGAATTCATTATCCTGCAGGCCGGCGCCGACAGTATCGCCGGCGACCCCATCACCCACATGCAATTCACGCCCGGCGCCCATGCGCACGCCACCACCCGCTTGTGCGCGCTCGCCGACGAGTTCTGCCAGGGCCGGATCATCGGTCTCGGCGGTGGTGGTTACAATCGCTTCAACCTCGCGGCCGCCTGGACCCGGGTGGTGAAAGCCATGCTGGAGTGAGACGGGGAACGTGTCATGCGCGTATACAAAATATCTTCTATCGCCAGACTTGACCGGCAGCGCGTCGTGGCGATGACGCATCGCTCCCACCAGCGTCTCCATCGCTAAATCATGTCTGAAACCTGTCCATGAAATTGCGTCCTCAGCTCCGTAACCGGCACATCCCTGCGCCGCTTCTCGGGATCGGGATTGCCATCGCCAGGATCATCGATGACGTCAACGAACGCATCGGGCGCGCCGTGTTGTGGCTCGTCTTGGCAGTAACGCTGATCTCGGCGGCAAACGCGTTGATACGTTACGGTTTCGGGATGTCCTCGAACGCCTGGCTCGAGATCCAGTGGTATCTGTTCGGCGCTGTCTTCCTGCTTGCCGCGGGCTACACCCTCAAGCACAACGGCCACGTGCGCATCGACGTCCTCTACGGCCGGTGGTCCCCGCGCGCGCGGGCGCGGATCGATCTGCTGGGGACGGCGCTGTTTCTCCTGCCGCTGTGCGCACTCATGGTGTGGCTGTCATGGCATGGATTCGTCGAGTCCTTCCAACGCGGTGAGCTGTCCTCGGACGCGGGCGGGCTTATCCGCTGGCCGGTGCGGCTGCTGATCCCGTTGGGATTCGCGCTGCTGGGATTGCAGGGCGTCTCCGAGATCATCAAGCGCGTGGCCTTCCTGCGCGGCCAGGGCGAGCTCCCGCACGAGCCGCCGATGGAGGAAGTATGAACCTGGCGCTCATGGCGCCACTGATGTTTGCAACGCTGGTCGTGATCCTGTTGCTCGGCTATCCGGTGGCATTTGCGCTCGCCGCCAACGGCCTGCTGTTCGCCGTGATCGGCGTCCAGTCGGGGCTCTTCGATTTCAGCCTGCTACAGGCGCTGCCCGAGCGCGTCTACGGGATCGTCTCCAACCAGACGCTGCTCGCGATTCCGTTTTTTACCTTCATGGGGCTGGTGCTAGAGCGCAGCGGCATGGCCGAGGACCTGCTCGACACCATCGGCCAGTTGTTCGGGCGCGTGCGTGGCGGGCTCGCCTATGCCGTGGTGTTCGTCGGCGCGCTGCTCGCCGCCACCACCGGTGTGGTGGCGGCGTCGGTGATCGCCATGGGACTCATCTCGCTGCCGATCATGCTGCGCTACGGCTACGACAAACGCCTCGCCACCGGCGTGATCGCAGCCTCGGGCACGCTGGCACAGATCATCCCGCCTTCGCTGGTGCTCATCGTGCTCGCCGACCAGCTCGGCGCCTCGGTCGGCGACATGTACCGCGGCGCGCTGCTGCCGGGCCTGGTGCTCGCCGGGCTGTATGTGGCCTACGTGCTGGCGGTGACGCTAGTCAAGCCTCAGGCCGCGCCGGCCTTGCCACCCGCGGCACGGCCGTTGCGCGGCATTGCGCTGGCGCGCCGTGCCATGATCTCGATGCTGCCGCCGCTGACGCTGGTGTTCCTGGTCCTGGGGACGATTTTCCTCGGTATCGCCACGCCTACGGAAGGCGGCGCGCTCGGCGCGACCGGGGCACTGGCACTCGCCGCGATGCGCCGCCGCCTCACACGCACGGTGCTCACACAAGCGATGGACTCCACGGCGCGCCTCACGAGCTTCGTGGTCTTCATCCTGATTGGCTCCACGGTTTTCAGTCTCGTGTTCCGTGGCGTCGACGGCGACCTGTGGGTCGAAGGTTTGCTCACGCAACTGCCGGGCGGTGCGGCAGGTTTCCTGATCGTGGTGAATCTGTTCGTGTTCGGACTGGCGTTCTTTCTCGACTTCTTCGAGATCGCGTTCATCGTCGTGCCACTGCTCGCGCCGGTCGCGGCCAAACTTGGCATCGATCCGATCTGGTTCGGCGTGCTGCTCGGCGTCAACATGCAAACCTCGTTCATGCATCCGCCGTTCGGGTTTGCGCTGTTTTATCTGCGCAGCGTCGCGCCCAAGGATATTCGCACGATGGACATCTATTGGGGCGCGGTACCCTTCGTGCTGATTCAAGTCGTGATGGTCGCGATTGTGCTCGCGTTCCCGCAGATCGTGGGCAAGGCGCCGCTGGCCATCTCGTCGGAAAACATCGAGATACCCATGCCGGCTGATCCGAATGCCGGCTACCTGCTGCCGCCGGACAAGCGCTGACGCCGCGCGCGGCTAGCGCCCCCCGACACGAACAGGCGGCTACTTGGTGTAATACAGGAAATTGGCGTACGAAGCCTCGGCGAGTTTCATCCACTGCAGGCTCGCGTCGCGAAATTTTTTCCACTCGCCGTAGATGCGCTGGAAGGCCGGGTTGCGGGCCGCTTCCTCGTCGTAAATTTTGAAGGCCTCCTGGCGCGCCGCGACCATAACATCCTGCGGGAAAGGATGCAGCTTCACGCCCTGTTTTACGAGGCGCATCAGCGCCGGAGGATTTTTAGCGTCGTATTCGGCCAGCATGGTGACATTCGCCTCCGCCGCCGCGGTTTCGAAGGCTGCCTTGTAGGGATCCGGCAACTCCTGCCACTTCTTCAGATTCACGTAGAAGCTCAGCTGCGGTCCGCCTTCCCACCAGCCGGGGTAGTAATAGTTTTTCGCGACCTTGTGGAAACCGAGCTTCTCGTCGTCGTACGGCCCGACCCATTCGGTGGCGTCGATCGCGCCGCGCTCGAGCGCCGGATAGATATCGCCGCCGGCCAGCGTCTGTGGCACCGCACCGAGCCGCGCCAGGATCTGCCCGCCGATCCCGGGGATGCGCATCTTGAGGCCCTTGAGGTCCGCGAGCGACTTGATCTCCTTGCGAAACCATCCGCCCATCTGCACGCCGGTGTTGCCGCCGGGAAAGGAAATGAGGTTGTAGCTTTTGAAGAACTCGCGCATCAGTTGCAGACCGCCGCCAAAATACATCCAGGCGTTCTGCTCGCGCGCGTTGAAACCGAAGGGCAGACAGGTATCGAAGGCGAACGCCATGTTCTTGCCGACGTAGTAGTAGCTCGCGGTGTGGCCGCATTCGACGGTGCCCTGCTCGACGGCTTCCAGGACCTGCAGGCCCGGAACGATCTCGCCGCCGGCGAATACGCGGATCTGGAACTTGCCTTCGGTGATGCGATTCAGCCGCGCCGCCAGGAGTTCGGCCGCGCCATAAATCGTGTCGAGACTCTTTGGGTAGCTCGAGGCCAGGCGCCAGCGAATGGTAGGCAAATCGACAGCGCGGGCGGACGCGACCAAGCCCGACAACATCCCCGCGCTGGCGCCCATGATGAGGTCGCGTCGCTTCATTTTATTTTTCCTTTTTTGCTCCAAGCAAGATTGTGCTCGCCCCTTCGCGGCTTCGCCGCTCGGGGCCGGCCTTCGGTCGTCCAATTTGCATCCTCGGCTCCGCAGGCGGTACATCCATATACCGCTCCTTGTTCCTGACAGAATTGTGCGCCAGGCCAAATCGGGTCGCAAGCGCGGCCCTCACGCCAATGGTATGCCGTGCCGCGTGGATAGCGGCGGAGAAAATCAAAATGGGGTGATTAACGACTCTTGCGTGCTACAACCAGATTGCGGCCACCTTTCTTGGCGTCGTACAGGGCCCTGTCGGCGTGGGACATCAGCTGCTCGAGGTCTTCGCCCGGCTTGAACTGGGTCACGCCAATGCTGATCGTCAGGCGCGTTTTTTTGGCGCCCAGATCGAAACTCGTTTTGCTGACCGAGGCGCGGATGCGCTCGACGATCTTGCGGCCCGGAACCAGGCCGGTGTGCGGCAATACGATGAGGAATTCCTCGCCGCCGTAGCGCCCGACCTTGTCCGGCATACGCAGGGCGTCGGCAAGCAGGGCCGCGATATCCTTGAGCACGCGATCGCCGGCCTGATGTCCGAAGGTGTCGTTGATTTCCTTGAAGTGATCGATGTCCGCCATCGCGATGGTGAGCGGCATGTGGTAACGCTCGGCCTGAGCCATGGCATCGAGCAGTCCCACGGTGATGCCGCGACGGTTCATGATGCGCGTGAGCGGGTCGGTGATGGCCATGTGGGTCATCTCCTCGGCCTGGTCTTCGGCCTTCAGGCGCTTCACGTACTCCTGATTGATCGGGCTCAGCACCAGCCAGTAGATCGGCAGGGCAATGACCAGCGACAGAATCGCGGCATCCAGGATAGAGAAAAGCAGGGTATCGTGGTGTGCGTACCCCAGGTAGGGCAGGAACTGCATGATCAGGAGTTCAACGAAGAATGCGATGAGCACGATGGCCAACACGGCCCTGCCCGCCGATAGCGCCTCACTCCTAGTTTCCTTCAAAGCACGATCCCCATTGATTCTTGCGCGCCCGGGTTGCCCTGTTTCCGGTTGTTTTTCTTTCCCTAACTATAGCCCATCGGCCGGAGATGCAAGGGCGGGGCTAGGTCACAGGGACTGCAGGTTGGCGTAACCGATGACCAGCCACTTAGTGCCGGCGGCCTCGAAGTTGACCTGCACCCGGGCGTGCGGACCCTGACCCTCGTAGCGCAGCACCACCCCATCGCCGAAGGTCCCGTGGCGCACCCGGCTGCCGAGGCGCATGCCGTCTGGCGGAGGCTCCTGTGCTGGCAGGCCAGTCGCTAATCGGGGGGAAGAGTGGCTCGCCACCGCCGGCTTAGCACGGATTTCCTGAATCAATTCCTCGGGAATTTCCCCCAGAAAACGCGACGGGCTGGTGTAATGCTCGTTCCCGTGCAGCCGCCGCAGCTCGGCCTGGGTCAGCACCAGCCGTGTGCGCGCCCGGGTCATGCCGACGTAACACAGCCGCCGCTCCTCCTCGAGCCGGGATGGGTCTTCGAGCGAGTGCTGGTGCGGGAACAGCCCCTCTTCGAGGCCCGTCAGGAACACCAGGGGGAACTCCAGTCCCTTGGCCGAGTGCAGACTCATGAGCTGCACGCAGTCCTCCCAGGCCTCGGCCTGCCCTTCGCCGGCCTCGAGGGCTGCATGCGCCAGAAACGAGGACAGTGGATCGAGGCCTTCAGCCTCGTCGTGCTCGTACCCACGCGCGGCGTTGATCAGCTCCTCCAGGTTTTCCACGCGCGATTCGGCCTTTTCGCCCTTTTCCTTCTTGTAGTGCTCGATCAGCCCGCTGCCCGCCAACATGTGCTCCACCACCTCGCCAAGCGTGAGCCCCGCAGTCTCGCGCGCCAGGCGCTCGACCAGTTGCAGGAAAACATTCAACGCCTCGCGTGCCCGCGCCGGCAGTTCGGGCGTGGCGATCAGTTTCAGTGCTGCCTCCCACAGGGATATTTTTTCGCCCTTGGCGTGTTCGCGCACCGCGTCCACGGTCTTGGCGCCGATGCCGCGCGTCGGCAGGTTCACGACGCGCTCGAACGAGGGATCGCCGTGACGGCTGGCCATGAGTCTCAGATAGGCCAGCGCGTCCTTGATTTCGGCGCGTTCGAAGAAACGCAGGCCGCCATAAACGCGATAGGGAATGCCCTCGTTGATCAGCCGTTCTTCGAATAAACGCGACTGCGCGTTCGAGCGGTACAGCACCGCGCACTCGGCGCGCGCATGTCCTTGCGCCGACCAGTCCTGAATCCGGTCGATCACAAAACGCGCCTCATCGAAATCGGTGTAGGCGGTGTAGAACTGAATCGGCTCGCCGACCTCGCCCGCGGTCCAAAGGTTCTTGCCGAGGCGGCCGGTGTTGTTTCCGATAACGGCGTTCGCGGCTTTCAGGATGGTGCCCGTAGAACGGTAGTTCTGCTCGAGACGGATGACGCGCGTGCCGGGAAAGTCGCTGTCGAACTTTAAAATATTCTCCACCTTCGCGCCGCGCCAACCGTAGATCGACTGGTCGTCGTCGCCGACCACGAACAGGTTGCGCTCGGGCCCGACAAACAGCCGCAGCCAGGCGTATTGAATCCGGTTCGTGTCCTGGAACTCATCGACCAGCACGTGGCGGAAGCGCGCCTGGTAATGAGCGCGCATGGTTTCGTTGTCGCGCAGCATTTCATACACGCGCAACAACAGTTCGGCGAAGTCCACCAGTCCGGTACGCTGACAGGTTTCCTCGTACGCCGCATACACCCGGCGCAGCTCGCGCTGGGTCGGATCGTTCGACTCGCCGATGTCCTTGGGCCGCCGGCCTTCTTCCTTGTGTCCGTTGATGAACCACATCGCCTGCTTCGGCGGCCAGTAAGCCTCGTCCATATTCAGGCTTTTCATCAGCCGCCGGATGACTCTGAGTTGGTCCTCACTATCAAGAATCTGAAATGCCTGCGGGAGATTCGCCTCGCGCCAGTGGGTGCGCAGCAAGCGGTGCGACAGTCCGTGAAAAGTGCCGATCCACATGCCCCCCACCGGTACCTGCAGCATGGTTTCGATGCGCCCGCGCATCTCGGCCGCCGCCTTGTTGGTGAAGGTCACCGCCAGAATCGAATGCGGCGAGACACCCTCGACGCCCACGAGCCAGGCGACTCGATGTGTGAGCACGCGCGTCTTGCCGGAACCGGCGCCCGCGAGCACCAACAGCGGTCCCGGTGCACCCGATACCGCCTCGCGCTGCGCGTCGTTCAGATCATCCAACAGGTGGGAAACATCCATGGCGGGATTTTACCAGAGACGGCGCGGGACACTCGGGAAATCAACCGGGCCGGGGAGGCCGGAACAAGGCCACGCTTAATGGAATCTCACCGGTTTGGCTTTAGACGGCGTTGAAAATAAAACCCAGTTTTACGTCGGCCTCAACAACGTCCCGGCACGCCGGCCGGCGGCTGCGTTATAACCCGGTGTGAATGGGAATATAGAAGCCGGATCAGTCCGGCTGTGGTGATAGCTGCAAAACGCTGAAAAACCGGGAACCGGCGGAATTAAACGACAAAAACGATCATCGAAGTCAGGTTTTAGGTTTTATCGGAGAATTGTTGACGGCTTACTGTGCCCACGCGTGCTTGTGGTGCCAGCTCGGCGAACCAGAACATCTTGATGAATTGCGTCCGGATCAGGGTGACGAGGATTTTTTTCAGTTCCTCGAAGGGAAGCCTGGGAAATGCCGCTTGCACTTCGGCACCGTTGAATGGCTTCGTTTGTCCGTCGATCCAACGGAACACCATCAGGATGTCGGTGGGGATTTCCAGGCGCGCGGAGATCCGGGCGCTGGAATCGGAATGGCCTAGCCGAATGCTGACCACTGACAGGCCTTGAGCGGTTTTGGCTTCCACTTCAAGGGCGGCATCAGGGATTCTCTGGAAACGGGTCTTGTCGCTGATCTGGTCGAGGCGCTTGGCCACGGGTATAGGCGCGGCAATCAAATCCTCCGGCGACAGACAGGACACGAGCTGCGGCAGGCGTTCGAGCAGACGCGCGGTATGATCGTGCAGCGCTTGATGCATCGGCCCGCCGGCCGTGGCGCCGTACAGAGGCTGGCGCCAGGCGCTGTCTTGCAGCAGCAGCCAGCGCAATTGTTCCATGGCGCAGTCGATCAATGTCGGCGGGCTGATGGTGATGCTGAGCGAGAGCGACGGCTCGCCGGCCTCGGTGTAGTGCCAGGTACCGCGCGGCAGGAACAGCACCGAGCCCGGTTTCATCTCGGCGGTTTCGAATTTTACATTTTTGTTATCCGGAAATCCGTTTTGCGCCTGCGCGTACATCTCGTCGTACGGCTTGCCACCCGGGATGTACTGCGTGCCGTAGGGCATGACGACCTCCCGCACCAGCGCGTAATGAAACCGCTTGGTACCGAGCAGCTGGATGGAAATGACATCCTGCGCGTCGTAGTGGCAACCCAATCCATCCTGATACGGCGAGGCAAACGCGCTCATAACCAGTGAACCTTCGTTCAGCCCGAGCTCGGCCTCCAGCCCGCGCAGGAATTCCGCGGCACTGGGGACATACGGCCCGATATCCTCAAAATTCAGGGTAAGTCCCATCTCGAACAGGATTGCGGGGTCGACCCGGTCGATCTGGATCATCTGGTCGCTCTTGCGCCCGTGGGTAAAACGCAGACTGCCACGGTAGCGCCGCGCCAGGGCCTGCGTGCTGCTCAGTTCTTCAGTGCGCAACACCGGAGGGAATCGGGCCGGATCGCCATGCGCCACGAACGGCCGGTGCGGCCAGTACGCGGCAAGGAACTCATCGGCAACTTTTAGCGATAGCAGCGTCGCCAGAATCGGTTTGTTGGCTCCGGGCATCTCCGCCTCCTCCGGCGGGGATCAGAAGCGCCAAAGTATAAAGGCGCGTGTATACCGAATTACCGCTCGGATCAAAGTTGAGCCGACTTCGGTGGCGATTTGCTCAGGATGGGGCGGCCAACGGCGGAAGTCTTTCTTCTTTCTTGCCGCATACGCATCAGTGCCCGGGGCCAACGCAACGCAGCAGCAGGCGGGAAATAGCTGGGGGTTGAACAAGAGGAATCCTGAAGCACCGTCCGCAACCGCATTCCATCGAGTTCCATGTTTGGTCTGTGGGTACCGAATGAGCGCCAGCGATGAGCTGCGTTTTCGCGCATATAAAGCAGCGCGTGCGAGAACACGCCGATGAACCGCACCGTTGCCAGCTCTTTGAACCCGAGCTTGTGATTCACAGCCAGCGAGGGCGCGTTAAGCTCGCTGATGGAGGCATAGAAACACGCACCGGGCGGACAGTGCCACATGAGATAGAGACTCATGCGTCGGTACAGACCATGCCCGCGATGCGCCGGCACGACGTAGGCATTGCCGATGAAAACCGCGCCGGATGGGAGTCGCACGCTGAGGTTACACCGGCGATAGTCGTCAGCCGTGATCACGTACTCGCCGGTAAAGGCCCACAGGTAGCCGGCCACTTGATTGTCAAAAAGCACGATGACGCAGCGATATCCCTCGTGAAAGAATTTGCGAAACAGTTTTTCAAGATGATTCCGGTCCGCGACGGGTACAGAGGTTAATATGGCGTTGAGATCACTTTCGGTCGCAAACCCGAAGGTATATCCCGTGAGCGGCTGTAATGTTTTCGTTTCCGACGCGCCCACCAGTCCGAAAATTTTGATATCGACCAGCCACAAAACCCAATTATGGACACAACCGTAGTCGAAAAGATGTTTCAGCACCCGCGTGAATCCGCCTGCGCGATAATGCGCGAGGATCCGTTTGAGTCTTAATAACAAGGACGATGCCATTTACCTATTATGCCATTTCTATTATGACGTGCGAGTGACGTCGGCTCACATGCGCTACGACAACAGCGAGTCGGCTACGGAGATATTTACGTTTACGTGGATATTACATTAAAGAAAACCGGCCTAAATACAAGATGCTATAACATGTTGATTGTCATATTTATTTATTCTGACTAAAGCACGGAAGCCGGAATTTTTATCATTGCAATAATTGTGTCATTCGACTGTTACTGATTTTGCCAAGTTCCGTGGTTGATCGACATCCGTCCTCTTCGCCAACGCAACGTAACAGGCCAGCAATTGCAGCGGGATGGTCAGTGGGAATCCGCTGAGGTCGTCTGCAACCGTATACCGTCGAGTTTCAGGTTTGGCCAGCGGGTACGGAAAGCGCGCCACTGACGGCTTTCTTTTTCGCGTACATAGAGCAGCGTACGCGAGAACACTCCGATGAACCGAAGCGTGGCAAGCTTACTGAACCCGAGCCTGCGATTGGCGGCAAGTGATGGCGCGTTGAGGTCGCTGATCGAGGTATAGAAATGCGTACCGGGTGGATAATGCTGCATGAGATAGAGTTTGAGGCGTTGGAACAGACCGCGCCCGCGATGCGGTGACGCAACATAAGCGTTGCCGGTGAAAACCGAGCGGGAATCGAGTCGCACGCTGAGGTTACGTCGACGATAATCATCGAGTGTGACCACATATTCGTCGGTGAACGCCCACATATAGCCTACTACGCGTTCTTCGTTAAGCACGATGGCGCAGCGGAATCCGTCGCGAAAGAACCCGCGAAACAGCATGCCAAGATGCTTCCTATCCACAACTGGCGCGCAGGCTAATATCGCGTCTAGGTTCATTGCGGTTGCGAATTCAAAGCTATACCCGGTGAGCGGCTGGAACGTTTGTGTTTCCGCCGGGTCCACCAGTCCCAGGATTTGGATATCGGCCAACCACAAGGCCCAGCCGTGCGCGAAACCGTAGTAGGCAAGGATTTTCAGCACATGTTTGAACCCGCCTTCGCGACAGTGTGCGAGGAACTGTTCGAGTCTTGAGAACAGGGAGGACGATGCCATCTTCAGCGTAGTCATGAGCGCGGTGTCGGCAATGCATGCGGTACGGCTAACATCGAGTTGGCGGCGCAAACCTTACGTTAAAAAAACCTAGCGCAAATGCAAGGTTGTTACACCTTTTGGTTATCATGTTTATTTCTTTCGTCCAAAGGGCAGAAACTTGCACTGTTAATCACTCGACTGTCACTGACTTCGCTAAATTCCTCGGCTGATCCACATCCGTCCCTTTTGCCAAGGCAACGTAATAAGCCAGCAATTGCAGCGGAACGGTGTAGAGAATCGGCGAGGTGGTTTCACCCACTTCGGGCATGCGGATCTTGGTGGTGTTGCTGGCACGTACGCCTGTACCTTTCTCGGAGAACACGAAGAGTTCACCGCCGCGGGCGCGGACTTCTTGCAGGTTCGATTTCAGCTTTTCCAGCAGCTCGTCGTTTGGCGCGACCGCCACGATCGGCATGTCGGCGTCCACCAGCGCCAGCGGTCCGTGTTTGAGTTCGCCGGCGGCATAGGCCTCGGCGTGGATGTAGGATATTTCCTTCAGCTTCAGCGCCCCTTCCATGGCAATGGGATAATGCACGCCACGTCCGAGAAACAGCGCGTGCTGCTTGTCCACGAAACGCTCGGAGAGCTGACGGATTTCCTCGCTCAATTCGAGCACCTTCTGGATGCGTCCCGGCAGCTGCTCCAGTTCTTCGACTAATTTCCTTTCTTTCTCCGCCGTCAATCCATGCCGGCGTGCCAGCGCAATGGTGAGCAGTAACAATGCGGTCAGCTGGGTAACAAAGGCCTTGGTGGAAGCGACGCCGATCTCGGGACCGGCGCGGGTCAGCAGCGTGAGTTCCGACTCGCGCACCAGCGAACTCTCCGGTACGTTGCAGATGGCAAGCGAATGGCTGTAGCCGAGCTTCTTGGTCTGCTGTAAAGCCGCGAGCGTGTCGGCGGTCTCGCCTGATTGCGAGATGGCCACCACCAGCGTGCCCGGCAGTACCACGTGCTTGCGGTAGCGGTATTCGCTGGCGATCTCGACGTTGCACGGCAGGCCGGCGAGGCTTTCGATCCAGTAGCGCGCCACCGAACCGGCGTGGAAACTCGTTCCGCAGGCGATGATCTGAACGGCTTTGGTGTTGTCGAAGATCTGCCCAGCGGTGACGCCGAAGGCCTCTTCGAGAATGCGGTGCTTGCCAAGGCGCCCTTCGAGCGTGTCGGCCACGGCCTTGGGCTGTTCGAAAATTTCCTTCTCGGTGAAGTTGCGGTACTGGCCGCGATCCACGGCGTCGGCCGAGGCCTCGGACACGCGCACCGGACGTACCACTTTCTTGCCGCTGGCGTCGTAGAGGGTGTATCCGGTGCGGCGCAGGTCGGCGACGTCGCCTTCCTCGAGATAGATCACGTTGTGCGTCACCGGCGCCAGCGCCAGCACGTCGGAGCCGATGAAGTGCTCCCCGATGCCGACGCCGACCACGAGCGGGCTGCCCTTGCGCGCGGCGATCAGACGGCCGGGCTCGTCGCGGCTGACGATGCCGAGCGCATACGCGCCCTCGAGCTCGCCGATCGCGGCCATCGCCGCCTTGCACAAATCTTTATGTTTTTTCAGATGATGATGGATGAGATGCGCCACCACCTCGGTATCCGTCTGGGAGGTGAACTCGTAGCCCAGTTCCTGCAGTTTCTTGCGCAGCTTCTCGTGATTCTCAATAATCCCGTTGTGCACCACGGCGATGATGCCGTGACTGACATGCGGGTGGGCATTGTCCTCGCTCGGCACGCCATGCGTGGCCCAGCGCGTGTGGGCAATGCCGGTCTGGCCTTCGGTATTCAGCCGTTGAATGGAGTCCTCGAGCGCCTTGACCTTGCCAACCGCGCGCACGCGATCGAGTCGCGCCGTACTGCCGTTGCCGAGCACGGCGATGCCGGCTGAGTCATAGCCGCGGTATTCGAGGCGCTTCAGGCCCTCGATCAGAATCGGGACCACGTTGCGTTGCGCGACCGCGCCGACAATGCCACACATGGAAAAACCTCTAGGTTATTTTTTCGCTTTTTTCACTGGCCGTTTCCAGCCGGGCTTGGTCAGCTGCGGGGCACGCGTCAGCGTGAGTTCCCCGGCCGGGGCTTCTTTCGTGATCACCGAACCGGCGCCGATGGTGGCGCCCGCGCCCACGGTCACCGGCGCCACCAGCGCCGTGTTCGAACCGACGAAGACATGGTCACCGATGACGGTGCGGTGTTTGTTGGCGCCGTCGTAATTGCAGGTGATGGTGCCGGCTCCTATGTTGACGCCGCTGCCGATGCTGGTGTCGCCGATGTAGCTCAGGTGATTCATCTTGCTGCCTTCGCCCACGTCCGATTTTTTCACCTCGACGAAGTTGCCGACATGCACATGCGCCGCGAGCTTCGTCTCGGGGCGGAGGCGAGCGAACGGCCCAATGCGGCAGTCGACGCCGATGTCCGCCTGTTCGATGACGCAGTTCGGATGAATGATGGTGTCGCTCCCCACCGTGCTGTCACGCAGAACGTTGTTCGGGCCGACCTGCACGCGGTCGCCGAGCACCACCTTGCCTTCGAAGATGACGTTGACGTCGATCACCACGTCGCGCCCGCAGCTGAGCTCGCCGCGCACATCGAGACGTGCCGGGTCGCATAGGGTCACGCCCTGCTGCATGAGTTTCTCCGCCTGCTGTTTCTGGTAAATACGCTCCACCTGCGCGAGCTCCTGCTTGCTGTTGACGCCGAGGATTTCCGAGATGTCCCGGGGTGAGCGGGTTGCGATCGGCACCCCTTCCGCCACCGCCATGGCAATTATATCAGTCAGATAGTACTCGCCCTGGGCGTTGTGATTGCGCAGGCCGGCGAGCCATTTTTTGAGCTTGTCGGCCGGGGCGGCCACGAAACCGGTATTCACCTCGCGCACCGCGGCCTCTTCGAGGGTGGCGTCCTTGCTTTCCACGATGCGGGCCACCTGGCCGGCTTTGTCGCGGATAATACGGCCGTAGCCCGCGGGCTGCTCCAGTTTCGCCGTAAGCAGGGCGAGGCTGCCGGAACCGGCGGCCTGAAGTAGCTCCTGCAAGGTCTGCGAGCGGATCAGCGGCACATCGCCGTAGAGCACCAGCACGGTGGCCTGATCGGAAACGGCGGGCGTGGCCTGGGCCACGGCGTGGCCGGTGCCTTTCTGCTCCGCCTGCCGCGCCCAGTTCACCCCGGCCTGCGCAAAGGCCTTGCGTACCCGCTCACCGCCGTGGCCGTAGACCACGTGCACCGCGGCAGGCTTGAGCGTGCGGGCACTTTCCAGCACGTGCGCCAGCAACGGACGCCCGGCCAGATGATGCAGCACCTTGGGCATGTCGGAGTACATGCGCTTGCCCTGGCCGGCGGCCAGAATCACGATTTCAAGGGGGGCGGACATGGGTCAGGACGCGAATGCCTTCATATCCCGTTAACTATAGGAAAAAACCGGCCGGGCGGCCTACTGCAGCGTGGGCAGGTCGCCGGCCGGGCGGCCGTTCCGGATTTCCTCGGAGGTGGCGTCGCGTATGTCCCGCACCGTCACCTCGAAGGTGATGGTCTGACCTGCCAGCGGATGGTTGGCGTCCACAGTAATCTTGTCGGCTTCGACGCGCGTCACCACCAGCACGATGCTTTCGCCCTTGGCGTTCTGCGCCTCGAACTCGGCGCCGACATGGCGCAGCTCGACGGGCGCGTTATCGATGTCGTCGGTGAAGGTGAGCTTGGGGTCGTGCTCGCCAAAGGCATCGGCCGGCGTCAACTGCACCACTACGCGGTCGCCGACGGCGCACCCCTCCAGCGCTTGCTCGATCTTGGGAAACAGATCGACGCCGGAACCATGCACGTATGACACCGGCAGATCGCGGTATTCGAATAGCTCGCCCTTCTGGTTGCGCACGGCGTAAATCAGGGAGACGACCTTGTTTTTGCTGACGACGGAAGCAGTCATGGAATTTATGGAAATAAAAAGGGAGACGCGCGATGGTCGCTTACTTGCCAGCGCGTTCACGCAGCTTCTGGATGCTGCGCAGTTGCGCGATGGCCGCGGATAACTCGGCCTGGGCCTTGGCATAGTCGATATCAGCCTTGCGGTTGCGCAACGCTTCTTCGGCGAGCTCCTTGGCCTTAAGCGCGGCGGCCTCGTCGAGGTCGCGGGCGCGCAGCGCGGTATCGGCGAGCACGGTGACCACGTACGGCTGTACTTCCAGCAGGCCACCGGAGACATAGAAGAACAACTCCTCGGTGCCAGTGCGCACGCGCACCTCGCCCGGCTTCATGCGCGCCAGCAGCGGCGCATGCCGCGGCAGGATGCCGACCTCGCCGGTTACGAGCGGCGCAAACACGATCTCCGCCCTTCCGGAGTAGATCTCCTTCTCGGCGGAAACTATATCAACGTGTATTGTCATAGCCATTTTTCAAACCTAAATGCGTCTTACGAAATTCGGAATCTGCAAGAAACTCCTCGATATTATTCCGCACTCTGCATTCGCCATTCCGCATTAGAGTGTCTTCGCCTTCTCGGCCACTTCGTCAATCGAGCCGACCATGTAGAAGGCCTGCTCCGGATAGCTGTCGTATTCTCCGTCGACGATGCCGCGGAAGCCGCGGATCGTGTCCTTGAGTGACACAAATTTTCCCGGTGTTCCGGTGAAAACCTCGGCCACGAAGAACGGCTGCGACAGGAACCGCTGAATCTTGCGGGCGCGGCTGACGGCGAGCTTGTCATCTTCCGACAGCTCGTCCATGCCGAGAATCGCGATGATGTCTTGCAGTTCCTTGTAGCGCTGCAACGTCACCTGCACATCGCGCGTGGTCTTGTAGTGTTCCTCGCCGACGGTGTGCGGGTCGAGCTGGCGGCTGGTGGAATCCAGGGGATCGACCGCGGGATAAATGCCCAGCTCCGCCACCTGGCGCGATAGCACCACGGTGGCATCGAGATGCGAGAAGGTCGTCGCCGGCGACGGGTCGGTCAGATCGTCGGCCGGCACGTATACGGCCTGAATCGACGTGATCGAGCCGGTCTTGGTCGAAGTGATGCGTTCCTGCAGGATACCCATCTCATAAGCGAGCGTCGGCTGGTAACCCACCGCCGATGGCATGCGGCCCAGGAGCGCCGACACCTCGGTACCGGCCAGCGTATAGCGGTAGATGTTGTCGATGAACAGCAGCACGTCGCGGCCTTCGTCGCGGAAATTCTCGGCGATGGTCAGGCCGGTGAGCGCGACTCGCAAACGGTTTCCGGGCGGCTCGTTCATCTGGCCGTAGACCAGCGAAACTTTATCTAGCACGCCGCCTTCCTTCATCTCGTGATAGAAGTCGTTACCCTCGCGGGTACGCTCGCCGACGCCGGCGAACACCGCGTAACCGGAATGCTCGATGGCGATGTTGCGGATCAGCTCCATCATGGCCACGGTCTTGCCGACGCCGGCGCCGCCGAACAGGCCGATCTTGCCGCCCTTGGCGAACGGGCACATCAGATCGATAACCTTGATGCCGGTCTCGAGCAGCTCGGCCGAGGCGGCTTGCTCTTCATAGCTCGGGGGCTGGCGATGGATCGGCATCGATTTCTCGTTGCCGATCGGCCCCATTTCGTCGATGGGACGTCCCAGCACGTCCATGATGCGTCCGAGCGTTTTGGTGCCGACCGGCACCGAGATCGGGCTACCGCTGTTGGCCACGTTCATGCCGCGCTTGATGCCGTCGGTGCTGCCCATGGCGATGCAGCGCACCACCCCGTCGCCCAGCTGCTGCTGCACTTCGAGCGTCAAATCGACCTCGGCGAGCTTCAAGGCGTCGTAAACCTTGGGCAGGGCATCACGCGGGAATTCCACGTCCACCACCGCGCTGATGATTTGCACGATTTTTCCGTTAGTCATCTTTTCAGTGCCTCAAAAATCAAAATCTTTTGAACCGCCAGGACGCCAAAAATATCGAGATCAAAACTCCCACACGCTTGGCACTCTTGGCGTCCTTGACGATTTAGAATTCCTGTCTCATACCGCCGCGGCGCCGCCGACGATCTCCGATATTTCCTGGGTGATCGCCGCCTGGCGGGCTTTGTTGTACTTCAATTTCAATTCGTCGATCAGCGTGCCGGCGTTGTCGGACGCCGCCTTCATCGCCACCATGCGCGCCGACTGTTCGCAGGCCTGATTTTCGGACACCCCGTGATATACCTGCGACTCGATGTAACGCGTCAGCAAATCGTCCAGCAGCTCGTGTGCGTCCGGCTCATAGATGTAATCCCAGTGGTGCTTGAGCCCATCGGTTTCGGTCTCGGTCGTCGTAGCGGCCGCGATTTCCGGCAGCGGCAACAATTGTTCGATGACCGGCTGCTGTGACATGGTGTTCACAAACCGGTTGTAGATGACATACAGCCGGTCGATCTTGCCCTCGATGTAGGCGTCGAGCATGACCTTGACCGTGCCGATCAGGTCCTCGATGCGCGGGCTGTCGCCCAGATGCGCCACGTGCGACAGGATGTTCGCGCCGATGCGCTTGCTGAACATGAAGCCCTTGCTGCCGATGGTGCACAGGTCGAT
>NZ_JBGQKW010000039.1:0-23954 GCF_041499725.1 Sulfuricaulis sp. | reverse complement strand
TCCGCCACGGGACACGAATGAATTATTCTGCGGCATGCGGCTGAAGCTCCGGTTTACCAGCGCACGGTAACGCTTGTTGCCTGAGGCGTAAAGCGCGGCCATACTCTCCGGCCATGTCCACACAGGCCCGACAAGGCATTGACGTAGACCAGATCGACGCGTGGCTGCCGCAGACGCAGTGCACGCAATGCGGTTATCCGCGCTGCCGCGCGTACGCCGAGGCTGTCGCGCATGGCGAGGCCGGCATCAACCAATGTCCGCCTGGCGGCGATGTCACGATCGCCGCGCTCGCCAAACTGCTGAACACGTCACCCGAACCGCTGGACCCGCGCTTTGGCATTCACAAGCCGCGCGCCCGCGCCGTCATCGACGAAGCCGTCTGCATCGGCTGCCGCAAGTGTATCGATGCCTGTCCAGTGGACGCCATCGTCGGCGCGCGCAAGCTGATGCATACCGTCATCGCGAGCGAGTGCACCGGCTGCGAGCTGTGCCTGCCGCCCTGCCCGGTGGACTGCATCGCGATGGTTCCAGATCTTACCGGACATGCGCGAAGCGCATCCGGCTCGCCTCCCTCTCCCGCTTGCGGGAGAGGGAATGAGGGAGAGGGCGCACACAGCGCTGAACCTTGGCCGGAGCACACGCGCGCGGAGGTGGATCGCTGGCGCGTGCGGACCGAGAATCGCCTGCGCCGCCTGGCGCGCCGCAAGGTCACACGGCACGGGACGTCGCGCTCCACCGAATCGGCGGCACCGCTTCCACACGATCGCGAACGGATTCGTGCGGAGATACGGGCCGCGGTGGAGCGGGTCAAGGCGCACAAGGCACGCGCCACCGGCCGGAAAACCTGATCCGCCTATGAATGCGCGCAAGTGTCACGAAATTTTCGCCCGGCTCAAGCAGGCCAATCCGAGTCCGGTCACCGAGCTTCAGTACCGAACGCCTTTCGAGCTGCTGGTATCGGTGATTCTCTCGGCGCAGGCCACGGACAAAAGCGTCAACAAGGCCACCACGGAACTCTTCAAGGTGGCGCGCACACCGCGGCAGATTCTCGATCTCGGTCTGCGCGCGCTCAAGCGTTACATCAGGACCATCGGCCTCTACAACACCAAGGCCGCCAATATCCTGAAGACCTGCAAAATCCTTCTCGAAAAACACGGTGGCCAGGTACCGGCGACGCGCGAGGAACTGCAGGCGCTGCCGGGCGTGGGACGCAAAACCGCCAACGTGATTCTCAACACCGCCTTCGGCCAGCCGACCATCGCCGTGGATACGCATATCTTCCGTGTGGCCAATCGTACCGGGCTGGCGCCGGGGAAAAACGTGCTCATTGTGGAGAAAAATCTTCTCAAGGCGGTCCCCGAGGGGTACCGTCATGATGCGCATCACTGGCTGATCCTTCACGGCCGCTACACCTGTACGGCACGCAAACCGCGCTGCGCCGAATGCGTCATCTATGATTTGTGCGAATACAGCGCTAAAGTTAAATAATGATGATGCTGAAATCTGCCGCTTCCGGATTGAGCCACGGCCACCGCGCCCTGCCGGAGCACGCGGAAAAAGCGGTCAAACAAGCGCTCGCGAAGGCGGGGCTTGAGCGTGCCAACGCCATATTACTGTTCCTCACGCCGGAGTACGCCGCCAATCCGGAACCGGCGCTGCGCGCGGCGGCGCGCGCCGGCGGTTGCATGCAAGTGGTGGGCTGCACCGGCGCCGGCATCCTCACGGAAGACGAGTGGGTGCTCGACAGTCCCGGCGCCGCGGCCATGGTGCTGGGCGGGAACGTTCATCTGAGTATCGCTCCCCAGGGAAAGCTGAGCGATGAAGATACCGTGCTGAGCCTGTGCACCCCCGCCGGCATGACCGCGGAATGGCTCGATGTAAGCGCCAAGCGCTTCGGCGCGGTGTCGGGCGATCTCTTCGGCCACGGGCCGTTCAAGGTCTGGAGCGGCGCGCGCGTGGCGGAATCCGAGCAGGTGGATGCCATCCTGAGCGGCGTGGACAGCGTGATCGGCGCCTCGCAGGGCGTGCGCGCGCTGACCTCGCCCATCGAAGTGGCGGAAGTGCAGGGCTACGACATCAAGCGCCTCGGCAATTACCCGGCCTTGAGCGTGCTCGTCCAGTCGCTTCCGCGGAACGTGCGCGAGATGGAGCACGTGCCCTTGCATCTCATCATGGGCGGAGTGGCGATCGGCGATCCGGAAACCGCGATTCGCGAGGGACGCTATCGCCTCAACCACATCGTGGCCGCCAACCTGCGCGACCAATCCATCACGCTGTCGGAACGACCCGCCCGTGGCGAGCGGTTGTTCTGGGCGATGCGCGATGCCCTCACCGCCGAGCGCGACATGCACGCTTGCGTGACGCGCAGCGTTCAGGCGCTTCCGGGTGCGCCTGACTTTGCCCTGCTGTTCCCATGCATAGGGCGCGGTCCGAATTTCTTCGGCAACCGCGATCGCGACCTGGATGTGCTGCGGTCGCAGCTCCCCGGCCTGCCCGTCATCGGCATGTATGGTAATGGCGAACTCGGCCCGCTCGATGGTGTCAATCACCTCTACCAGTATTCCGCCGTATTTGGCCTGTTTTGCTGCGCAGGGACGCGCGAATGTCACTGAGGATAGGGGGTTGATCTTCAGGTCCTGGATGCCCGGGAGCGACCGGGCTAGAACCTTCTGAACATGTTCTCGGGGCAGGATCGCGGACAGACGCGCGAAGTATTTTTCCGCGCCTGGCGCGCGCACCACGAGGGACGACCGCTGGAAGGCGTGGAAAAGCTCATCGTGCAGGTGGTCCTGCGGCACCCCGAATATCATTCACTTCTCGAACATCCCGAGCCGGCGCGCGAGCGCGATTATTTTCCGGAATCGGGCGAGACCAATCCGTTCCTGCATCTCGGCATGCACATTGCCATCGAGGAACAACTGTCGATCGACCAGCCCCGGGGCATCCGCGGTTATTACCAGAAGATACTCATGCGCCTTCCCGACGAACATGCGGCGCAGCATCATATGATGGAATGCCTGGGCGAGATGCTGTGGCAGGCGAGCCGACAGGCGACGGCGCCCCAGGAAACGGTTTATCTCGATTGCCTGAAGCGCTTGCTGGCTGGCCCCTCAAAAGGCTGATCGTCTCGTTCCGGACGGGGCCGGCATGAAACTTTTGCCGGGTGGTCGGGTCTTATGGGTGGCCGGGACACCCAACAAGAAATCGACCGCTGCCCGGCGAATGGTTCTCCCACAACCACATCTTGCCGCACGGAGGAGTCATGACACGGGTTCAAAGAACCGCGCAATGGGTTGCGGCGGTCATCAAGGAACTCGATTCCCTGCAACCGCTGATACATCTCGGCGTGCGCCTGTGGGTCGCCAACGTCTTCTGGAAATCGGGCATCGAATCCCTGAAAGATTGGGAAATGACGGTGGATCTGTTCACCCATGAATTTCATGTCCCGCTGCTCTCGCCGTACGCGGCCGCCATTCTGGGCACCGGCGTGGAATTGATCTTTCCCGCGCTCCTGGCACTCGGGCTCGCCGGGCGTTTCAGCGCCGGAGCGTTGTTCATTTTCAACATCATGGCGGTGATTTCCTATCCCGCCCTCAATGAAGCCGGCCTCAAGGATCATGTCTATTGGGGGATTCTGTTGCTGATTCCGCTGCTGCACGGCCCAGGGAAAATCTCCATCGACTATTTCATTCGCCGCCATTGGATGGGAAAATAATCCCCGCTATGAACCGGATCGCCGTCAAACTCCAGCCCGCCGCCGGGCCTTCGTTCGCCCACGCCCTGAGCGTCCACGGCCTCGGCCCATTGTGCCGCGACCGGCTGCGTGAGTTGCAGATCAACATCGGGCGCTTGTGCAACCAGGCCTGTAACCACTGCCACGTGGATGCCGGCCCCAAACGCACCGAGATCATGACATGGGAAACCATGGAAAAGATTCTGGACTGGACGAGGGACGCGGGTATCACGGCGGTGGACATCACCGGCGGGGCACCGGAAATCAATCCGCATTTTCGCCGCCTGGTGGACAGCTTCCTGGCGCTCGGCGCGCAGGTTACCTCGCGCTGCAACCTCACCGTGCTGCTCGAACCCAGGCAGAATGATCTGGCGTCGTGGTACGCGCAGCGGAAAATCCGTCTGGTCTGTTCCCTGCCCTGTTACACGCAAATAAACGTGGATGCCCAGCGCGGCGACGGCGTTTTCGAAAAAAGTATCGAAGCATTGAAGCGGCTGAATAGCGCGGGTTACGGACGCGAGGAGGCGCTGGTGCTGGACCTGGTTTACAACCCCGGCGGCGCGTTTCTCCCCGGTGCCCAGGAGAAACTCGAGGCGGATTACAAGCAACGGTTACAACAAGACCATGGCATTGTCTTCTCGCGCCTGAGGACGCTCACCAACCTGCCGATCAACCGCTTCGCGCACTTCCTCGAACGCACCGGCCAGCATGAAAAATACATGCAATTACTGGAGGAAAATTTCAACCCCGCGACCGTGCCGGGCCTCATGTGCCGGCATCTCGTCAGCGTGGACTGGCGCGGACGGGTGTACGACTGCGATTTCAACCAGATGCTCGACCTTCCGCTCGGCGACAGGCCGCCGCGGTATTTGTGGGACATCGAAACCCAAGACCTCAACGCCGCGCCGATCGCGGTGGATTCCCACTGTTTCGGCTGCACCGCCGGCGCCGGCAGCAGTTGCGGCGGCGCGCTGGCCTGACCTTACAGAAACTTCTTTAACGGCTCGTACTTCTGCGCGATCAGCCACAGATCGCGCCCCGTGTCGATGTCCCTGAGTTTCGCCAACAGATCGAACTCCATGCCCAACTCTTCGGCGCGGGCAAGCGTCATGGACAGCACCTGGTTGCTGCCCCATGGCATGTCCTCGAAAAGCTCGGGCCGCGCCTCCTGCAAGCCAATAAAATAATACCCGCCGTCTTCGGTCGGCCCGAGAACGTTGTTTCCGCGCGCGAGCCAGCCGTTGGCCTGATCGAGGATATCCGCATCGCAGTGCGGCACATCGCAACCCATCACCGCGGCGCATCCGTGGCGTTCCACGCCTTCGCGCAGCGCGCTCAGCATCCTGGCGCCCAGATCGCCGCCGGCCTGCGGCGTGAGACGGATGTGAAATTCGCGCGCGAGTTCCTGAAACAGCGGATGGTCGACATCGGGCCAGGCGTGTAGCGCGACATCGCCCGGCCAGGCGGAAACAGCCAGCTCGACCGTGGCGCGAATCAGAAACGCGGCGATCTCCGCGGCTCGCTCCGGACTGTATTCCGGTAGCAGGCGGGTCTTGGCCTCTCCGGGTACCGGTTGCTTGGCAAAAATAATGAGTTCCGGCTGGCTCATAAATGTAGCCCTACTCCGCTTCGCTCCGTTCGTCCTGTCATAAGAGCAGTAGCCCTACTCCGCTTCGCTCCGTTCGTCTTGTCATCATGGGAAGCGATGGTACCGACGCGCGAGACGCTCAGGCGAAACACCCAGCCAGTAGAGGAATCGCAACGTCCACATCAACAGAATGGTGCGCATAATTCCCCGCTCTTCCCAGCGCCGCGAGGAGGCGATGACGGGCCCGCGCAAACGCGCCGGCTTGCCAACCCATTTCAGACGCGTGGATAATTCGATGTCTTCCATCAGCGCGATCGGCGCAAACCCTCCCAGCATGCGATAGACATCGCGTCGCACGAACAGCCCCTGATCGCCGGTGGCAATTCCGCTTACGCGCGAGCGCCAGTTCATCAGGCGTTCGATGACGCGAAACAGAAAATGGCGCCCGGACAGCCTTACGTCAAAGCATCCGCTCGGGTAACCGCCGCGGATGGCGTTCCGGATCTGCGCAACGGCGTCCGGCGGCAGCGTGGTATCGGCATGCAGAAACAGCAGCGCATCGGCGCTGGCTGCTTGCGCGCCCGCATGCATCTGACGGGCACGTCCGCGCGGCGCCTGGATCAGATAGGGAACCGGCTGTGAACCGGTCGCGTCCGCCGACATGAGCTTGCAGACGATCTCGACGCTCGCATCGGTGCTGCCGCCGTCCACCACGATCACCTCATCGAAGGCGTGGCGCGCGAGCAGTTCCGACAGGGTTTTTTCCAGATGATTGGCTTCGTTGAACACCGGCAGGATGACCGCGACCGTGGGCGGCGATGCGCCATTCCCGGACCCGGGCGCAGGAGATATTGGCGAGGCGATCATGACAAGGCGCCGTCAGGCGGAACCGGGCGGCTTCTTTCCTGGCAGCGTCATGCGTATCAACCTGGCCGCCAGTAGCAATGGCAGGGAGGCGTGCATGATGAGATCGAAAATATCGATGGGCCGCGCGAGCGTGCCATTCGCCAGCATCTTGAGCTTCTGCCACAGATGCGGCTCCGGCGTGAACGGGGCCAGTCCCAGGGCGATTGCCGCGATCACCAACGCCGTGAGCGGAATTCTATCAAGCCATTGCATGCCTATTTCGCGCCCTGCGTGCCCCGTTGGATCAGCTCGATCTTGTAGCCGTCCGGGTCCTCGACGAAGGCGATGACCGTGCTCCCGTGTTTCATCGGCCCGGCCTCGCGCGTCACTTTGCCGCCGCGCTTTTTGATATCCTCGCAAGCTTTGTAGACATCGTCCACTTCGAGCGCAATGTGGCCGAAACCATTGCCGAGGTCGTATTTATCGGTACCCCAGTTGTAGGTCAGCTCGACGACCGCGTGTTCGGTTTCCGGACCGTAACCGACGAACGCGAGCGTGAACTTGCCGTCGGGATAATCCTTCCGGCGCAGCAGCTTCATTCCCAGTACGTCGGTATAGAACTTGATCGATCGGTCGAGATCGCCGACGCGAATCATGGTGTGCAGGACGCGCATATCAGGCCTCCTTGCCGTCTGTCAGCCGAAGTGGCAGACGTAATCGAACAGATCGGTGACTTCGATTTCGAAGTGCGAATTCCCGGGCACCGAGAAGCTCTGCCCCGCCTGGTACTCGCTCCAGCTCTGCTGGTCGGCGAGTTTCACACGGCAGTGGCCCTGGGTGATATCGATCTTTTCCGGCGCCTGGGTGCTGAAACGGTAGGTACCCGGCAGCATCACGCCGAGCGTCTTCATCTCGCCCTCGGGCGTGATGAAGGTCCGGCTGGTGACACGGCCGTCGTGATAGACGTTGGCCTTTTTCTTGATCTCGACGTTCTTGAAGCTCATTTCTTCCTCTGCCGCTTCGCGGCGATACGCATGCGCAACGCATTCAGCTTGATGAAGCCTTCGGCGTCCTTCTGGTCGTAGGCACCCTGGTCCTCTTCGAAGGTCGCGATCGTCGCATCAAACAGGCTGTCGGAGTCCGATTTCCGACCGACCACGATCACGTTGCCCTTGTAGAGCTTGAGCCGGACTACTCCGTTCACGGTTTCCTGCGAAACGTCGATCATGGTCTGAAGCATTTTGCGCTCCGGGCTCCACCAATAGCCGTTGTAGATGAGCGCAGCATAGCGTGGCATCAGGTCGTCTTTCAGATGCGCCACTTCCCGATCGAGCGTGATGGACTCGATGGCACGATGCGCCTTGAGCATGATGGTGCCGCCCGGGGTTTCGTAGGCGCCACGCGACTTCATGCCGACATAGCGGTTCTCGACGATATCCGTGCGACCGATACCGTTCGCGCCACCGATTTTATTGAGCGCGGCGAGAACCGTGGCCGGCGACATGGCCTTGCCATTGATGGCGGCAATGTCGCCCTTCCTGTATGTCAGATCGATATACGTCGGCTTGTTCGGCGCCTTTTCGGGCGCGACCGACCAGCGCCACATGGATGCTTCCGGCTCTTTCCACGGGTCCTCGAGAATACCGCCTTCGTAGGAAATATGCAGAAGGTTGGCGTCCATCGAGTACGGTGATTTCTTGCCGCGCTTCATCTCGACCGGGATGCCATGCTTGGCGGCATAGCTCATGAGCTTCTCGCGCGAGGTCAGGTCCCACTCGCGCCACGGAGCGATCACCTTCACGTCGGGCTTGAGGGCGTAATAGCCCATCTCGAAGCGCACCTGGTCGTTGCCCTTGCCGGTGGCGCCGTGGGCGACGGCGTCGGCGCCGACCTTGTTCGCGATCTCGATCTGGCGCTTGGCGATCAGCGGCCGCGCGATCGAGGTGCCGAGCAGGTATTCGCCTTCGTAAATCGTGTTGGCGCGGAACATGGGGAAAACGAAATCGCGCACGAACTCTTCCTTGAGGTCGTCGATGAAAATTTCCTTCACGCCCATCTTCTTGGCCTTGGCGCGCGCGGGCTCCAGTTCCTCGCCCTGGCCGATGTCGGCGGTGAACGTGACGACCTCGCAATCATAGGTTTCCACCAACCATTGGAGTATGACGGAGGTGTCGAGACCGCCGGAGTACGCCAGAACGACTTTTTTTATTTTAGCCATATGATCTCAAAAGATGTCTAACCGCCAAGGGTGAGACGGAGTTTTCGCGAATGTTCGGTGAACATTCGCGCCGCCGAACGGGTGCAACGGATTTTGTTGCACCCCGGGCCGCAACATAGCGTTTCTTGACGCTCTGGCGGTTCAAGATTATTTCGCGACTTTCGCCGTGCGGCGCAGCCGCGACAGCAGCCGCCGCGCCATTTCGCCGAACATCTCGGTTTGAGTCGGATGCGGGTGGATGGCCTGCGCGACCTGTTCGAGCGTCATGTCGCCCGAAACCATCATCACCGCCTCGCCGATCAGCGTGTCGGCATGATCCGCCAGGAAATGCACGCCGACGATGCGGCGCGTCGCCTTGTCGGCCACGAGCTTGATCATTCCGTCGGTTTCATCGGTAATCATCGCCTTGGCGTCGATATTCATCGGCATCTTCACTTCCACCGCATCGATACCCTTGGCCTTGGCCTGCTCCACGGAAAGCCCCACGAACGCCGCCTGCGGACGCGTGAAGATCACGCCGCAATCCTTATCCTGGTTGTACTCGGCCTTTTCGCCCAGCAGCGTAGCGGCCGACACGCGCCCCTGATGGCCCGCGGTGTGCGCCAGCATGTACCCGCCATTCACGTCACCCACGGCGAAAATATGCGGGATATTGGTACGGCATTGCCGGTCCACCGTGACCACGCCCTTGTCGGATTTCACCCCGGCCTTGTCGAGCGCGAGCGGCTCCAGCACCGGACGCTTGCCGGTGGCCACGAGCACGTAGTCGCATTTGAACGTCGCTTTCTTGCCCGAGGCATCGCTATAGGCAATCACCATCGCGCCGGGCTTGCCGCTGATCTTGTCGATTTTCGCCGATGTGATCAGTTTCAGGTTCTTCTGCTTCTTGGCCAGTAGCTCGGAAAGATTTTTCGCGATTTCGGTTTCGACCTCCACCAGCGGGCGGTCCCTGGCCTCGAGCGTTACAACCTGCGTGCCGAAGTCCGCGAAGATCTGCGCCATTTCCAGGCCAATCGCCCCGGCACCGATGATGCCGAGTTTCTTTGGCGGTGTTTTCAGGTTCCACACCGTATCCGAGGTCAGCACGCCCTTGGAATCCGCGCCCGGAATCGGCGGCACCCACGGCGGTGCGCCGGTGGCAATCACGCAGGCGCCGAAAGTGACGCGCTCAGTCTTGCCACCCTTGCCGCGCGCGGGACGCGCGTGTGGATCGTTCTGGTTGCCGGAGGTGTCGATCACGACGCTGTTGGCCGAATCGAAATACGCGAAACCCTGTTTCACTTCGATCTTCACGCCTTTGTCGGTCTTGAGCGCCAGCTCGCCACGCGTCTCCAATATATGACGGCGCGTTTTTTCCAGCAGCTTCCAGTCGAGTTTCGGTTTATTCGTGTTGAGCACGCCGAGATGCGCGTCGTGCATGCGGTCGCGCACACGGTCGGCGCCGGCACGCCACGCCTTGGACGGGATGCAACCGCGCCACAGACATTCGCCGCCGGGGAACGGCGCGTCATTGACCATCAATACTTTTTTGCCATGATCCGCGAGATCGCGCGCGCAGTCCTCGCCACCCGGACCGCCGCCGATGATGACAACATCATAATCCCATTTGCCCTGCACGATGGCCTCCCTGCCGGACGCGACGGGAAGCGCGGCAGCGCCGCCGCTGATCCAGGATTCCGGCTGTTCCACGAATTGCTTGAAGGTGTTCAGAAACTTGGCCGCGTCCGCGCCGTTGACGATGCGATGATCGGCCGTGATCGTCACCGGCATGCCCTGCGGGCCGGCGGTGGAGATCGCGAAAATGGCCGAGGTCCCGGGCGAGGGAATGGCATCGAAGTTTGTCACGCCCAGCATGCCCATGTTCGAGATCGTGAACGTCGGGTTCGAGTACTCCTGCGGCTTGAGGCGCTTGATACGGGCACGCGCGACCAGGTCTCTCCACTCGTCGTTGAGCTGCTTGAGTCCCTTGCTCATCACATCGCGCAGCACCGGCACCACGAGCCCCATGCCCTCGGTCTCGACCGCGAGCCCCACGTCGATCTGCTGGCGCTCGACAATACGATCTTCATGCTGATACACCGCGTTCACGCGCGGGAATTTCTGGATCGTCAGTCCCGCAGCCTTGGCCAGCGCCACGGTCAGCGAATAGCCCGCTTTCTTCGCCGCCGCGGACAGCCGGTCGGGACTGATGTTCACCGTTGCGCGGAACAGCGGCATGGACAGCGAATACTCCATGTTGTGCGCCACGGCCTTTTCCATCGCATCCATCGGCCGGCCGATGCCGGGCACCTGGAAGATGCGCTTGGCCATGCCCGGCGGCGCCATCGGCGCGGTCACGTCGGCGGCGAGGATAATGCCGCCTGGTCCGCTGCCTTTCAGGCTATGGATGTCGATGCCGTGCGCCCCGGCGAGCTGGCGCGCGTAGGGCGAAGCGAAACCGGAGCGCGGGCGCGGCGCGGGCGTCGCGCCGTGCGGCATCGCGGGAATATGCGTCTTGGCCTTGGGCGTGCCGTAGGGCTCGAATTTATGCGGCTCGGCTTCCGCGACGCGCTCACTTTTCCTTCGTTCCGCCGGCGCGGCGGCCGCTTCACCGCCTTTGACTTCCTTCACGTCGGCAACGAGATAAGCGATGGCCCCGCCCACGGGCACCACGGCGCCGACCGGCGCCAACGGTCCGGAGAGGTAACCCTCGCGGAATATTTCGACGTCCATGATCGCCTTGTCGGTCTCGACCGTGGCGACCACGGTGCCGCGCGCGATCTGCTCGCCGACCTGTTTCTCCCAGGTCACCAGCGTGCCCTCGGTCATGGTGTCCGAGAGTTTGGGCATTTTGATTGTAAAGGCTTCAGCCATTGAATTGGTTCCGTGTTTCCGTGCCGGCGAGCGCGGCGTCGGCCGGCCCGCAATGCTTTTCTTAGATTCTTCCCATGACCTTGAGAGCGCCTTTGTACACATCCTCGATGTTCGGGATGGCGGCCTTCTCGAGGTTTTCGGCATAGGGCACCGGCACGTCGGCGGCGTGGATGCGCACCGGCTGGGCGTCGAGCGCGAAGAAGCATTCCTCGATCACGATGGAGATGATCTCGGAGCCGACACCGTTCGCGGCCTCGTCTTCCTCGGCCACCAGCATGCGGTGCGTTTTCTCCACCGAGCGGCGGATGGTCTCGCGGTCGAGCGGTTTGAGCGAGCGCAGGTCGATGACCTCGGCGCTGATGCCGTCCTTTTCCAGGCGCTTGGCGGCGTCGAGACACAGGTGCACGCTCCAGTTGTAGCCGATGAGCGTGATGTCAGTGCCCCGGCGCACGATTTCCGCGCCCTCGAGCGGGCGGAAGAATTCGTTGTCCGGCATTTCTTCCTTCATGTTGTACATGCGCTCGTGCTCGATCACGATCACCGGATCGTTGCAGCGCACCGCGGATTTGAGCATGCCATAGGCGTCGATCGGGCTGCGCGGCGTGACCACGCGCAGGCCGGAGGTGGACATGAACATGCGCGCCAGGCGCGCCGAATGCTGCGCCGCGAGCTGGTGCGCGGTGCCGCCGGGCGTGCGCATCACGAACGGGCAGGATACGCGCCCACCGGACATGTAGCGGATCTTGGCGCCGGCGTTGATGAGTGTGTCGAGCGCCAGCAGCGCGAAGTTGATCGACATGATCTCGATGATCGGGCGCATGCCCGCCATCGAGGCGCCGATACCGATGCCGGTATAGGAGTTCTCGGAGATCGGCGTGTCGATGACGCGCTTCTCGCCGTACTTCTGGAATAGGCCCAGGGTCGCCTTGTAGGTCCCGCCGATGAGGCCGACGTCCTCGCCCATCACGATCACGTTGGGGTCGTTCGCCAGTTCCTCGTCATGCGCCCGGCGGATCGCTTCCCAGTACATTAACTCTGCCATGTGTCAGTCCTTGTGATTCTTAATAAGTATTCTGCAGCGGTCCGATCCAGCGCGGATCGGGATTGTCGTCGAGGACGTACTTGTTGATGTCCTCCACGCGCGGTATCGGGCTTTCCTCGGCGAACTTGATGACGTCGTTCTCGATCTCGTCCTGGACCTCTTTCTCCAGTTTCTTGATGTCCGCGTCGGTGAGCACGCCGGCCTTCTTGAGCTTGGCGCCGTAGACCTTGAGCGGGTCGCGCTCGGACCACTTCTGCTCCTCTTCCTTGCTGCGGTAGGCCGAGGTCTTGTCGGACATCGAGTGGCCGCGCTGGCGGTAGGTCATGTACTCGATAAAATACGGTCCCTTGCCGGAACGCACGTGGTCGATCGCCTTCTTGGCGGACTCCATCACCACTTCGACGTCCTCGCCGTCGTGCTGGCTCGCGGGAATGTTGTAGCCGCACATGCGCTTGTACTGGTCGAGCACCGCCGTCGAGCGGTCGATGCGCGTGCCGATGGCGTACTGGTTGTTCTCGCACACGAACAGCGCCGGCAGTTTCCACACCGAGGCCATGTTCATGGTCTCGTGGAACGTGCCCTGGTTGTTGGCGCCGTCGCCGAGGAAACAGATGGCGATCTGGTCGGTGCCCTTGTGCTTGCAGGCGAGCGCCAGTCCCGCGGCCAGCGGGAACGGCTGGCCGACGAGGGCGTAACCGCCCATGAAGTTCGCGGTCGGGTCGAAGACATGCATGGAACCGCCGCGCCCGCGCGAACTGCCGGTCTCCTTGCCGTAGAGTTCGGCCATCACCTCGCGCGCCGGGGCGCCGGCCTTGATGGCGTGAATGTGGTCGCGGTAACCGGTGATGACGTAATCGTGCTTGAGCTTGGCCATCTCGAGCACGCCGGTGGCTATCGCCTCCTGGCCTATATATAGGTGCAGGAAACCGCCAATCTTGTGCTCCATGTAAGCCTCGAAGCAGCGCTCCTCGAAGCGGCGGAAGAAAATCATTTCGCGCAACAGTCGTTTCTGGTCAGTTTTGTTCATGAATCTCCCTGAATTTCGGGTGGGGAAAAGGCCCTCGGGCGCCGCTCGGCCGATTCAGGCCACGGCATGGGCCGGTGTCATCCTCAACATGCGCGCGGTATGATCGTTTTTTTACCCAAACAGGTCAAGACAAACGGCTTTTCAGGCGCCCTTTCAAATCATTTTTTATAAAATTTTCCGCGCGAGGCACCCATGCAGTCAGAAATACCGAAGATCAAGCAAGAAAGCAGCAGTTTGTCGGCAAATGCGCTCGATATCTATTCAAATGCGATTATCCTGCTGCCACGGGAGGAATCAGCGCTGAAAACGCTGCCCTACGGCGGTGAAATCGCGCCGCGCCGCAAGCGTGCCGGTCATAAACTCGACAGTGGCAAGCCCTTCGCCACCGACCTGCCTAATAAATCCGGCACTCACATCGCCCTCGCCGGCATTGACCCACAGGGCAGCGCTTTTGAATTACTGACCCTGGCGCGCCGTCTGGTGGCCACCCACGGCTCGCAGAAATCCGAACGCATCGCCGTGGCCTGCCACGAACTTAAGCCCAAAGACGCGGAACGCGCCGTCGAGGCGGTGCTCGCCGCCCTGCTCGCGGCGCATTTCACGATGCCGGATTACAAAAGCAAACCGGACAAGCCGACGAAGCTGCGCGAGATACATATATATGGTCTCGCGTCGGCCGGTGGCCATGCGCGCACCATTGCCGAGGCCAAGGGCAACAATCTCGCGCGTTATCTCACCGCCCTGCCGCCGAACGAACTCACGCCCGGCAATTACCGCCGGCGCATCGAGAAGCTCGCGCGGGAATATGGATGGAAGACGGAATTTCTCGACATCAAAAAACTGAAGGCGCGTGGAGCCGGATCATTCCTCGCGGTGGCACAAGGCAGCCCGGAGCCAGACGCCGGCATCCTGCATCTGCGCTATACGCCGAAGAAGAAATCGAACAAGCCCACACTGGCACTCGTCGGCAAAGGAATCTGCTTCGACACCGGCGGCACGAACCTCAAGCCGGCGCGCCACATGCATGGCATGCACGAAGACATGGAAGGCAGCGCCGTGGCACTCGGCACGCTGTTGGCGCTGACAGAACTTAAAGCGGATTTTCCCGTGGACTGCTGGCTGGCACTGGCGCAGAACCACATCGGCCCGAAAGCCTACAAACAAAATGACGTAGTCAAAGCCGCCAACGGCAAAACGATCGAGATTATCCACACCGATGCCGAAGGCCGGATGGTTCTGGCCGATACGCTTTACTTCGCCTCGCAACAAAAACCGAAACTCATCGTCGATTACGCCACCCTCACCGGCGCGTGCGTCGGCGCGCTCAGCACGCGCATGAGCGGCACGCTGACCAATCGCGAAAAGTTGGTTCCCATTTTAATCGAAGCCGGCAACGCCTCCGGCGAACGCGTGTGGCCGTTCCCGCTGCCCAAGGACTACGAAGACGCACTCAAGAGCGACATCGCCGACATCAAGCAATGCACGCTCGACAGCGACGCCGACCACATACTCGCCGCGACGTTCCTGAAAAAGTTTCTAGTCAACGATCCGGATTGGGTGCACGTGGATTTGTCGGCGGGAAATCACAAGGGTGGGCTTGCTCACATTCCGACGGATATTACGGGGTTTGGGGTGAGGCTGACGCTTAATCTTTTGTTTGACCAAAAGATACTTTCTAACTAGGTTGTCATCCTCGCGAATGCGGGGATCCAGGTCTTGAATGGTATCGCGCGCCCTGCGCGCGATCTCAAAACCTATGTGCGGGTGGCTCCACCCCTGCACCCTGGGTCCATTTCTTATGTTCGGCCAAAAGAAATGGACGAAAGAAAAGGCCGCCCGGTCGCTTCGCCGCTCAAACTACGAGCGGTTCCCTGCGCGCCTCGCGGCGGCCGGGCGCGAGCCTAACTCGCCGGGCGCAAACAACACGCCTCGGGCTCGATCAGGAGTCTCGCGACAACTCCCGGCCTAGCTCGGTGCTCGGCTCGCTCCGACGGGATTTTGAAATCACGCCACCCCTTTAGGTACATGTTGGTTGCTGGTAGCACTCATCGCGAAGCGATCGAAGCAGCTGTAGCCCGTTTGACTCCGCGCCTGAGCTTAAAACTTACAATGATTAAGAGTGCGTAGCCTGGAATGTCGATCGGCTTGAATGGAAAGGAAATGGGACGATCCTGTATATCAAGGTACGTCCATAACAGTAAGACAGCTATCAACAGCAAAGGTACAAATATCGCGATTGCAGATGACCTGGCGAGATCCTTGCTTCTGCTAATACCTGCTCTCCAGAGGCCCTGCAGTCCGTCGAGAACACACCACACCATTGCGACCCACCCAATCGACACCACTAGGTAGCTAAGTGTGTAGAGCATGATGTTAATGTTGCCTGTTGTCTATCGAATGATGTGAGTTACGTCATGATTGTGTTTTCCGTTCCTTGAGTCAAGCCGAGCGCGGAAACGGTTTTGTTTCTAATTCCCGTAGCGCGCGCCGAGTACCGCAGCCCCGCCGGGAGTAGTTAAGCGAGCCTCGTGTTTGAGCCCGAGGTGCGTAGTGTGCGCCCGGCGAGTTGGCGAGCGCCCGGTGGGGCGAGGAACGGAGGAAGGGGTCGCGCGCTCCGGGCGGCCTTTTCTTTCGTGGATTTCTTTTGGCCGAACAAAAGAAATCCACCCAGGGTGCAGGGGCGGAGCCACCCGCAATTAGCTTTTGATCATCGCCGTAGGCGATTCGATAAATTATTTTTCCCCTCTCCCCCGCCCTCTCCCACAAGGGGAGAGGGGATTTAAAATTTTAATCCCGCCTTCTCTAATTCCTCCGAAACTTTCAACCCTTCCGCGCTCCGGCACGCATCGACAAACTCTTTCGTCGCCACCACCCGGACCACTCCGCCATTCCCGCCCTTGCCGGTTTTGGGCGCCAAGGCGAACAACTTCGCCATGCCCTCCTCGCCCTGCAACCGCCACGATTCTTCCGCATCCACCGTAAAATCGAAGCTGTGCAGCAACCATGTCACGGTGGGTTGATTCTCCGTGCTGCGGCGGCGGGCGGATTTGCGGATGGCGGGTAGAGAGCGTTCCATTACGTTGATGACGTCCTGTAATGCCGAGGTATCGGGGAAGTTCTGATCAGGTCCCGTCGTTTGCCCTTCGACAGGCTCAGGGCGAACGGAATTAGTTGGCGCCAGCCAGTAGAACACCAGCGTATCGCGGAAGAAGGCATGCAGCAGCGGCATGCCCTTGAAAAACGGCGAGGTGACGAGGCCGTAGCGCGACACGCCGACCTGTTTCTTGATCGAGGCGCCGAGCGCGAGACGGGCATGGCGGTTCTTTACATGCACATGGCACTGGACGAGCGCCACGCGGCATTCGCGGCCTGCATCGAGCGCCGTGGAAAAAAACGGATGGCCGCTGCGGCGGAAGCCGGAAAACATGCTGTTGAACCGTGCCACGGTGAAATACGCCAGGCTGAAGGCAAACGGCGCGGTCAGGTCCACGAACACGGTGGAAAAATTGAGCGTGAGGTAAGACACCGCCAGAAATCCGGATTGCAAAACCGTGAACGTCAGGTTCACCACACGCTGGTCGATGTTGTACACAAAGGCAAATGTAAGCAGCGCCAACGCCACCAGCGTCGTGACAATATAAATCCACGGCGGCAGTTCGGTGAGGAAATCGCCCTTTTTCAGGTTGTCGATTGCCGACGCCAGAATTTCCACGCCCGGATGCGCCTTGGCGACAGGCGTGGTTTTCAGATCGAAAAGCGACGGCGCGGTGGAACCGATGATAACGATCTTGCCGGCAAATTCATCCGCCGGTCGGGTCTTTTTCTCCTTGAGCAGATCGAAATAGATCTCGTGGAACGAGACATGCCGGTAGGATGGCGGCTTGCCGCGCCAGTTGAGCAGGATATCCTCGCGCGCCGGCAACGGCGGTCCCAGTGACGCCGCGACATTCGCCGGCAGCGAACCCACGCGCCAGCCGTATTCGTTGGTATAGACCGAGTAGGTACGCACGATCCCATCAGTGTCTGTGAAGATATTATTGGTGCCGAGCCGCTGGTCCGTGAGCACATCGTAAAAAAACGGCAGTATCGCCGCGAGCGTGGCCGTATCCGATGCCGTGTCGTCTAGTTTCGACACGCCCGGCAACTGTTTTACTTTCAACAGGCTGAGCCGATCGTTTTCCTCGTTCAGCCGGATCATGGGGAAGAAGGTGTTGGGCGTGCGCGCAATCGCGTCGCGAAAATACTTGTCGCCCGCGGCGTTGAACACATCCGGATCGCTGAACATGATATCGAAGACGATGGCTTTGGGTTTCTGCACCGCAATGCCTTCCACCAGCTCGCCCATGAGGTTGCGCGGCCACGGCCAGCGGCCGAATTCCGGCGCCATCGCCGCAAGCGCCGGTTCGTCGATATCCACGATGACGATATCCGGGTCGGCCGCGGGATGCTGGAACCGCGTCTTCATGATGAGGTCGTAGGCCTTGTTCTTCATGCCGGCGGTCGAGCCGGTGGCGATGGCGAACACCGCCACGGCGCTCACGACGACGGCCAGACCGACGTAGAACCAGTTCCCCAGCCGGTCGGAGAGCGAAGACAAGGGCAGGAGGAAAAAACGCGCAAAACGCTGAGGGGGATTAACCGGCATGCTGTGTCGTCCTTGTCATAGCGGCTTTATCATACTGGATCGGTACGTGCGCCGCCTCACGCCGGTGTTTTTCGCCTGCCACGCTCCGCGGAATGATTAAAGTGGCATAATGGGGCGGTTAAATTCCACCGGGAACCCATCATGATGAAAGACAGCGCCGTCGCCCGGGAGTGGCTCGCCGCCTCCGCCGGTACCGCCAACGCGAAGGACTACGCGGCCCACATGGATCTCATCTCGCGCAAGGTACAGGTGTTCGGCGTGCCCGGCATCGAGGTCATCGGTTACGACGACTGGGCGAAGCAATGCCGGCACGAATTCGAAACCGGCGTGCTCAAGAACGTTTCCTATGACGGCATGAAGGTGCAGGTCATGACGCCGGGGCGCGTGATGTTCAAGACGATCGAAACCGTCGAGGCGAACGACGGCGCGGTCCAGGCCCACGGCGTGGAGATCATTCTGGAGAAGGAAACCGACGGCAAATGGCGCGTGGTGCAGGAACGTATTCTTTCCCGGGAGGAGGCTGAGCACGACGGCTTGTGGCAGTAGCTCTCACTTTTAGAGCTAGCCGCCGGATCCCGAGGCGCAGCTCTTTCGGAGACGGCGGCAGTAGCGCCCAAGGAAACTTGGTTCATTGCGGCTACCTGCGCCCATTGCCGAAGGAGCGTTCGCCTCGGGCACTGGGCGCTGCTTGAAATCAATCTAAACCTGCTTTAACCTAGCGACCCACAAAAGCAGTCAACAATTCTTCACCGTTAAGAGGAAATAACCATGAAAACTCCGCTGGATTCAATTGCAGGCACCATTATTAGCGGTTTGATCCTGACCGTGATTCTGTATTTCTTTGTCGTCAACTTCCTGGTCAAGACCACCGTCTGACCGCCACGCTAACGAATAATTTCGGGGGAACACCATGGAACTCATTATCGCCCGCTGGCTGCACATCTTCGCCGGCATCGTCTGGATCGGCCTTCTCTATTATTTCAACTTCGTGCAGGCCGTCGCCCTGCCCAAAGCCAAGGCGGACAACACCGCCGCCGGCATCACCAAACACGTCGCGCCCCAGGCACTGCTGTGGTTCCGCTGGGCCGCTCTCGCCACCTGGCTCATCGGCGCCTATTACCTCGAGCGCGGCCACATCGGCCTCGGTAACGCCTTCATGCTCAAGGGCTCGGCCGCGGCCATCGGCATTGGCGCCTGGCTCGGCACCATCATGCTCTTCAACGTGTGGGGGCTGATCTGGCCCAACCAGAAGAAGGTGCTGGGCATCGTCCCGGCCGACGACGCCACCAAGGCCAAGGCCGGGCGCATCGCCTTCCTGGCCTCGCGCACCAACACCATGCTGTCCATCCCGATGCTGTTCTTCATGGTCGCCGGCAGCGCGGGACACGGCCTGCCGCATATGTAAAACGGCGTAATCGCTGGCACAAGGCCCGGCTTGCCGGGCCTTGTGTATTTAGGCCCTTGCGTTATTGCCCGCAGCGGGTAGAATTTTTACTTTAAGTGGCGCCCGCAGGGCGCCTTTATGTTTTTGGGGTTCGGAAAATATGACTACATCGTACCAGATGCCGATCTTCGCCGGCCTGCCCGTGGCCTTCACGCACGGCGAGGGATCATGGCTGTGGGACACGAACGGGAAAAAATATCTCGACGCCCTCGCCGGCATCGCCGTCTGCGGGCTGGGGCACGCGAATCCCGCCATCACCGCCGCGATCTGCGACCAGGCCGGCAAGCTGCTGCACACCTCGAACTGGTATCAGATTCCCTTGCAGGAAAAACTGGCCGAACGGCTGTGCAAGCTTGCCGGCATGACCAACGCTTTCTTCTGCAACTCGGGCGCCGAGGCCAATGAAGCCGCGATCAAACTCGCACGTCTCTACGGCCATCAGCAGAACATCCTCACGCCCGGCATCATCGTCACCGAGGGCAGTTTTCACGGACGCACGCTCGCGACGCTCTCCGCCACCGGCAACCGCAAGATCCAGGCGGGCTTCGAGCCGCTCGTACAGGGCTTCCACCGCGTGCCATACAACGATCTCGAAGCCGTCCGCCAGGTCGGTGAACGCAGCAAGGAGATCGTGGCGGTACTGGTCGAACCGATCACCGGCGAGGGCGGCGTCAGCATTCCGGACGCGGGTTACCTCAGGGGCCTGCGTCAGATTTGCGATGAGCGCGGCTGGCTGCTGATGCTCGATGAAATCCAGACCGGTATGTGCCGCACCGGCAAGTGGTTCGCCTGCCAGCACGAGGGCGTGGTGCCCGACGTCATGACCCTGGCCAAGGGACTCGGCAACGGCGTGCCGATCGGCGCCTGCCTCGCACACGGAAGAGCGGCGAATGTATTCAAGCCCGGCAGCCATGGCTCGACGTTCAGCGGCAATCCGCTGGTCTGCCGCGTGGGACTCGCCGTGATTGACGAGCTCGAAAAGGGAAAATTCGCCAGCCGCGCGGCGAAACTCGGTGACCGGCTACTTGCCAAACTCAAAGAAGCACTCGGTCAGGTTGCGGGCGTGAAGGACATCCGCGGACGCGGGCTTATGCTGGCCGTCGAACTCGATCGGCCGTGCAAGGAACTGTTGCAGATGGCGCTCGATCGCGGCTTGCTCATCAACGTCACGGCGGACAGCGTGATTCGTCTTCTGCCGCCGCTGATTCTGACCGACAACGAAGCTGACATCCTGGTGCGCGAACTCACCAGCGCCGTGCGCGCCTTTCTGGAAAAGGCGACAACGGGAACCAGGGAACAACTGTCTCCCGTCGGAGGCCGCGCGTGAAGCCGCGCCATTTCCTGGCGCTGACGGACCTGAGCGCCAAGGAACTCAAGCGCCTGCTCGCGCGCGCCATCAAACTGAAAGCCATGCAGCGGCGCGGCAAGAAGCACACGCCACTCGCTGGCAAAACCATGGTGATGATCTTCGAGAAATCCTCTACGCGCACCCGCGTGTCGTTTGAAACCGGCATGACACAGCTGGGCGGCGCCAGCCTGTTTCTCTCGCCGCGCGATACGCATCTCGACCGCGGCGAGCCGTTGGAAGACACCGCGCGCGTGCTGTCGCGCATGGTGGACGTCATCGTAATCCGCGCCAATTCGCACGCGATGGTGGAGCGCTTTGCCGCGCACTCGCGGGTACCGGTGATCAACGCGCTGACCGATCTCAACCATCCCTGCCAGTTGCTCGCGGATATCCAGACCTATCTCGAGAAACGCGGCGATATAACCGGCAAAACCGCCGCCTGGATCGGCGACGGCAATAACGTCTGCCATTCCTGGATCAGCGCCTCGCATCAGTTCAACTTTCACATCAATATCGCCACGCCGAAGGGTTACGAGCCGAAAGCGGAGTGGTATGCCGACTGCCGCGACCACGTCACGCTCAGCCACGACCCGAAGCAGGCAGTGCAAAAGGCGGATATCGTCATCACCGACACCTGGGCCAGCATGGGGCAGGAGCACGAAAAAGCCGAACGTATGAAAGCTTTTGACGGCTTCATGGTCGATGGTGCGCTCATGAAGCTCGCGCGCAAGAACGCCCTCTTCATGCACTGCCTGCCGGCCTACCGCGGCATGGAGGTCGCCGCGGAGGTGATCGACGGACCGCAGAGCGTCGTCTGGGACGAGGCCGAAAACCGGCTGCACGCCCAGAAAGCGCTGCTGGAATTCCTCCTCACGGGAAAACCAAAATAGACAGAATTCACAGGATTAAAAACAGGATTAACACGATTACACCCTGTGGCTGCGGATCGGTGGAAAGGTGCTATCGCTGTTTCCGAGTCATGCCGATCACGCGCTCGGCAAACGCGTCGGCATCCGCGTGCAGGCCGATCATCTCGTGGCGTTTCCGCTGTCGGAAAACCACGCGCCTGAGATGACGCCTTCCGCCTTCATCTGAAAGCGGGGGCAACCTTCACTCACCCTTTCCTAGAGAGAGGGCATTCCCTGATTGGTCACCGACGCGGCGTATCGGGGCTGACTGGCTGGCCTTCCATGCCGGCCAGACCTGACAAGGGCACTACGGCGCCTGAAGATTGCGTCCAGAGCGTGGCCGGATCGCGCTTGGTTTTGTCACCGTTCGCGCCGACCTTCGGCGCGGGCCGGACGAGATATCCCCGGGTCACGAGATAGGCCACTATCTTGTCCGCCGCTTCGTGGGCGGATTGCAGCGTGGTGTCGATCACGATCTCGGCGTTGGTCGGCGATTCATAGGGATCGGACACCCCGGTGAAGTTCTTGATCAGCCCCGCGCGCGCCCGTGCATACAGACCTTTACGGTCGCGCGATTCGCAGACCTCAAGCGGCGTTGCCACGTGGATCTCGATGAAATCACCATGTTCCTCGATCATGGCGCGTACCCGCGTGCGGGTATGCGCATAGGGCGCGATGGGCGCACACAGGGCGATACCGCCATGGCTGGTAATGAGACTCGCCACGTAACCTTGGCGCATTACGTTGGTATCGCGGTGCTCGCGCGAGAAACCCAGCTCCGAGGAGAGGTGCTTGCGCACCACATCGCCGTCGAGCAGCGTGACGGGGCGCGCCTCGGATTCCTTGAGCCGCGCATACACCACCTGCGCGAGCGTGGATTTTCCGGCACCAGAGAGGCCGGTGAAAAAGATCGTGAACCCCTGGCGCAACGTCTTGCGCCACTCTTCCAGCACCGTGGGATAGGAGAACCAGTGCGCGATTTCGGACTTCTGATCCGAGGCCAGGCGCGGCGTTTCTTTCGCGCGCCGGCCCACGCGTCCGCCGGAAAGAAACCGTTCCGGCTGGTCTTCCTCCTGTACCAGATTGCGGAATGGCACCACCTCGATGCCGATCTCGTGCGCATGCCACAGCACCGATTCCAGCGCGCGGTACTTCCCATACAGCGGCTCGCCGGTCGCGCCCTCTCCCTGGTCGTCGTAATCGTGCTCCATGATGAAGTGGGAACAGCCGAAGTTCTTGCTGAGGATGGCATGCCACAGCGCCGCGCGCGGACCGCCATGGTGCGGAGACAGTTCGATCAGATTCAGATGCGCGGCCCGCGTCGAGTAGTGTTCGAGCACGGCGCGCAGTGCGCGCACGCGCGAATAATGATCCGGCTCGCTCATGCCGTTTCTGCCCACCGCGGCCTGAATCAGCAGCGTGGCATCATTCAGGAAGGCCGCGCGCTTGGTGAACTCCACGTGGGTACGGTGTATGAGATGACGCGGCTGGTAACCCACCACGCGGTTCGCGGCGTGCCGGTGCAGCAGCGCACGCACGACGGCGGGCGCCTGGCGCAACAACGCAAAATCATGATGTACCGGCAACTCCACGACTTCAAGTTTTCCGGCGATATAGGCGTCTCCGACCACGTTGAGCAGATGACTCGCCGCGGCATGCGTGACAGAGCGGGTGCCGTAGAGAAACTGCGCTTCCGCGCCCTTGTCCGGCTGCCAGACTTCCGTCACGGTGAGCACCGCCATGAGCGTGCCTTCGGCGTCGCGCAGCGCAACGGCTTGGCCCGGCGAAAGACTCTCGGCGAATTTTTGCGGCACATCGAGCGTCACGGGGATGGGCCAGAAGCGGCCGTCAGCCATGCGCATGCGCGCGCATACGGCCTCGTAGTCCGCCCGCCCCATGAAGGAGGTCAGCGGCGAGAACGCGCCGGTTGCCAGCATTTCGAAATCGGAGAGTTGTCGCGGAGTGAGATCGAGAGAGACGAGATCGCACGATGCTGCCTTGAGTTCTGCGCTGCGGTCAGTGCTGACCAGCAGATTGACCAGCGCCCCACCGTAGGGTGAATTCAGCTCCCTTCCGGTTCCCAGCCGATGTATGCCGCTCATGTTATTCTCCGTGTCGCTTCCCGCATTTCCGCGCTCGTGTCCCCGAGGAGACATGAACTGTTGCGGGGTGATCGCGGCATCCTTGCGGCTATCCCCGGACGGTAAACCAGACCCTTGGTTGAGCCGGAATTCCCGGCGATTTCACTGCAACCCCATCGAAAGGGAAAGCCTATACAGGGTTCGCAGAATGACAACCGGAT
>NZ_JBGQKW010000038.1:0-24519 GCF_041499725.1 Sulfuricaulis sp. | reverse complement strand
CGATTTTGTCTGCGGCGCGAACGTCAACGGCAAACACCTTATTAATGTGAACTGGGGGCGGGACGCCGCCGAGCCGATCGTGGCCGATCTGCGCAAGGTGGTCGATGGCGACCCCTGCCCCGCTTCCGACCAAGCTGAATGCAGCGGCACGCTCTCGATCCGCCGCGGCATCGAGGTCGGGCACATCTTCCAGCTCGGCACCAAGTACAGCGAGGCGATGCAAGCGACGGTGCTCGATGAAGCCGGAATGTCCGTCACCATGCTCATGGGCTGCTACGGCATCGGCGTCTCGCGCGTGGTGGCCGCGACCATCGAACAGAACCACGACGACAACGGCATCATCTGGCCCGATGCCATTGCGCCGTTCCAGATCGCGCTGGTTCCCATCGGCTACAACAAGTCTCCCGCCGTGCGCGAAACCGTTGACCGGCTCTACGGCGAACTGGTGCACGCGGGTTTCGATGTACTGCTCGATGACCGCGATGAGCGACCCGGCGTGATCTTCGCCGACATGGACCTGATCGGCATTCCGCACCGCCTCGTGCTCGGCGACAAGGGTCTGGCCAAGGGCGTGATCGAATACAAGGGACGGAAGGACAAGCAGGTCCGCGAAGTGCCCTTGGGTGAGATCGTCCGGACCCTGCGCGAGACAATAAAAACCTGAATGTAGGTTGGGGTGAGTCTCACGAACCCCAACATTCTTTGAACAAATGATAAACGCTCTTTCCTAGTCGAGCACATTAACCGCCAAGTTCACGGGCCTAATTAGAAATCGAAATAAAGCGCATAACAAGCACTTCGCGCCGCCTCCGCGCGCCGCTCAAGAGCAGTGCTAACGCGCCTTCCTCCGCACTTCCAGCACGTTCGGAATCTGATCGAGCAATGCAAGAATCCGGCTCAATATCTCGAGATTCGGAATGTCGAGCGTGAAGGTCATGTGCGCGGCCTGGTTCTTGTCGGTCACCGTGCTCACGCCCAACACATTGATTTTTTCGTTGGCGAGCAGCGACGTGATATCCCGCAACAGGCCGGCACGATCATAGGCGGTAATCTCCACCTCGACCGGATAGGTCTGACCGGCTTCCGCGCCCCAACTCACCTCGATCAGCCGCTCGTCATGCTCGTCATGATGCCGCAGCGCATTCGGACAGTTCTGCCGATGGATTGTCACGCCCTGCCCACGGGTGATGAAACCCACGATGGGATCGCCCGGCAATGGATTGCAGCACTTGGCCGTGCGCGTGAGCAGATTGCCCACGCCCTGAATGGTCACACCGGCGGGTGGGCGCGGTGCGGTGGGCGCGCGCGGGGCAAAAACCGGCCGCGCCTCCTTGAGCGCGTGCCCGGCGAATTCCTGCACCGCCGCCATGATCTGCGCCGGTTTGATGTCGCCGCGTCCGGCGGCCGCGAGGAAATCGTCCACCCGGTGAAACTGGAAACGGCTCGCGAGCTTCTCGTAATTCACGTCGCCGATACCCAGACGCTGGAACTCCCGCTCCAGCACGACGCGTCCCTCGGCGATGCTCGTCTCCAGATTCTGCTCGCGGAACCAGTGACTCACCCGGGTGCGCGCCTTGGAGGTGTGCAGGTAACCGAGGTGCGGCGACAACCAGTCGCGCGACGGCCCGCCCTGCTTGACCGTCAGCACCTCGACGCGGTCACCGGTCGTGAGAGGATGGGTGAGCGGCACCATCTGGCCATTGACCTTGGCGCCGCGGCAACGGTGCCCGACGTCAGTGTGAATATCATAAGCAAAGTCGAGCGGCGTGGATCCCGCCGGCAGATCGACGATGTTGCCCTTGGGCGTGAACACGTACACGCGCTCGCTGAAGACCTCGGATTTGAACTGATCCACAAAATCACTCGCGCTGGCGATTTCGTCCTTCCATTCGAGCAGGCTGCGCAGCCAGTTAATCTTGGCATCGTAACTCTTGTCCGCGCGCGCGCCTTCCTTTGCGCCTTCCTTGTAGCGCCAGTGGGAGGCGACACCCAGCTCGGACTGATTGTGCATGTCGTGCGTGCGTATCTGCACTTCCACCGTCTTGCCATCCGGGCCGATCATCGCGGTGTGGATCGAGCGATAGTGATTTTCCTTCGGTGTCGCGATGTAGTCGTCGAACTCGCCGGGGATGTGCTGCCACAGCGAATGCACCACGCCGAGGGCGGCGTAACAGTCACGGATGTCGTTGACGAGCACACGCACGGCGCGCACGTCGTAGATGCGCTCGAAGTCCCGGCCTTTCTTCTGCATCTTGCGCCAGATGCTGTAGATGTGCTTCGGCCGGCCGCTGACCTCGGCCGCGATTTCGGCCTGGCGCAGTTCCCGCGCGAGCGTAGCGACAAAACGTTCGATATAAGCCGCGCGGTCCTCGCGCCGTTCGGCGAGGAAACCGGCGATCCGTTTGTACTCGGCGGGTTCCAGATAACGGAACGCCAGGTCCTCGAGCTCCCACTTCATCTGCCAGATGCCGAGACGGTTGGCGAGCGGTGCGAAGATATCCATGGTCTCGCGCGCAATGCGTTTCTGTTTCTCCGCGGACAGAGCATCCAGGGTACGCATGTTGTGCAGGCGGTCGGCGAGCTTGATGAACACGACGCGCACGTCCTCGGCCATGGCCAGCAGCATCTTGCGCAGGGATTCCGCCTGGGCGTGCTCGCGGCGCGAACCCGAGGGATCGCGCTGAAATTCCTGGATCACTTTCATCTTGGTCACGCCGTCGACGAGACTAGCGATGCGCGCGCCGAAATCGTGTTTCAGGTCCTCCAGCGCGATGCCGCCGTCCTCGACCACGTCATGCAGAACTGCCGCGGCCAGCGTTTCGTGATCGAGCCCCAGGTCGGCGAGGATCTTCGCCACCGCCAGCGAATGCCGGACATACGGTTCGCCGGAGGCGCGCCGCTGTCCGGCATGCGCCCGGGATGCCAGGGACGCGGCACGGCGCAGGATGTCCCCTTCCTCCGCCGGTCTTCCGGCGGCGACGGCGGCCAGCCAGGCCTCCACGTCGCCCGCCTCGGGCGTGCCCGCGGTGGCGGAGGTTTGCGTGGATTTGGCCATGATGATGTCGTTCCTCGGAGACGGTCGTGCCGGGCTGACTGGCGGTAAAGTTTTACTGTCTATACTTCCTGTATTGCCATGTCATGATTGCTCCCGTCGCCGACAATGTCCATAGTCCCGGACTGCGCGCAAACGGCCCTATATGATAATCGCCAGATCAACGCTGATACTTTTCACCGTGACGTTAACCGCCTGCCTGGCTCTGGCCGGCGGTGCACACGCCGCGCAACCCGCGCTTGCCGAGAAAACGCAAGCGACGGCGATCGACCCGGAGCTGCGCCAGCTCGTGAAACAGGCGGCGCAGGAAACCGACAGCTTCCACGACCACTTCGACGGCGAGGTGTGGCTGGCGGATATGTCGCGACGTCTTTCGACACGCGTGCCCGAGACGCATTACCGCGTGGAGCTGCTGAAGAACGTGCACTACGAGGCGAGTCGCGCCGGACTCTCGCCCGAGGTCGTGTTGTCGGTCATCGACGTGGAAAGCGATTTCAACCAGTACGCGATCTCCACGGTCGGCGCGCGCGGACTGATGCAGGTGATGCCGTTCTGGCTGAAGGAAATCGGTGCACCCGGCGACAGCCTGTTCCGCCTCCAGACCAATCTGCGGCTCGGCTGCACGATACTCAAATACTATCTCGACAAAGAAAAAGGCAATCTGTACGCCGCGCTCAAACGCTACAACGGCACGCGCGAGCGCGACTATCCGCTCAAGGTGGACAAGGTTCTGCGGACGCGCTGGTTCCGGCAGTAGTCAGCCGCGGACGGAAAAATCGCTGAACGTTTGCAGTTCCGTTTCCCGCGAACTTACCTGCTCGACGCGCGCCCGCGGCGGTCCCTGCCACAGCCAGCGCTCCAGTTCCGCGAGCTTCGCCTCCGCGCCGCAGGCCACCAGCTCCACGCTTCCGTCGGCAAGATTGCGCACCCAGCCGGTAAGCCCAAGCCGGCGCGCGGTGTCTTCCGTCGCGGTACGGAAGAACACGCCCTGTACCCGCCCGGAAACCAGAAAATGCCGACAATGATTCATTATTAATATTTTAAACCGCCAAGGTGCCAAGAGCGCCACGTTTTTGATCCCAAAGAATCGCCTTTCTTGGCGTTCCTGGCGCCTTGGCGGTTCAAAATTATTTCTTAGGCGTTTTGAGACGCTGATTTTCGAGGCCCCGCAGAATGTCCTCCGCCTGCGCCTGCGTCACGGGGCCGATGCGCTGGGTCGTGAATTTTCCCTCGGGCGAGAAGAAATAATACGTGGGCGTGCCGATGAACATGGCGCCGCTGAGACGGCTCGGGTCGCTCGGTTCGCCGAGCAGGTTCGGAAAGTTGAGGGTCTGATCGTTGACGAACGCCTTGGCCTTGTCACGCCCGGCCTGACCGTCGATGGACAGGCCCAGCACCGTGGCGTCGGTCTTGCGGTGCTCCTCGTGGAAAAACGTCATATGGTAAATATCGCGCCGGCAGATGGGACAGTCGGCGGACCAGACCGTAACGATGGTCCATTTTCCCTGACCGATGAATTCGCTGACATGATGGTCCTTGCCGTCCATGTCCTGCAGCCGGACATCCGGGGCCGCCGCCAGGACCGGTCCCGGCACCATCAGCAACACCATGACAAAAAACCTGATTCGTTGAAGCACGTTACCCTCCGCTCGGAGATTCATGAATGGAAGCACAGATGCATTCCCGCGGCACCAACCCTATAATCCGTCGACTGAATTGGAGTCCGCCATGAGCAAAAAATTCCGTACCGAAAAAGATTCGCTGGGCGAGTACCCGGTGCCGTTCGACGCCTGGTACGGCATACAGACGGCGCGGGCGGTGGAAAACTTCCCAATTTCCGACAGACGGCCGGACCGGGACTTCATCATCGCCCATGTCCGGATCAAGCGCGCGGCGGCGGCGGTCAATGAGTCGGCCGGTGTTCTCGAACCGCGGCTGGCGCACGCCATCATCGAGGCATCGGACTCGCTAATCGCGGGCAAGCATCTCGATGAATTTGTCGTCGACCGGTTCCAGGCCGGCGCCGGCACTTCGCATAACATGAATACCAACGAGGTGCTCGCCAACCTCGCGAACGTGGCGCTCGGCGGCCGGAAAGGCGAATACAAGCCGGTGCATCCCAACGACCACGTCAACATGGGTCAGAGCACCAACGATACCATTCCCACGGCTATCCGTCTCGCCGCGCTGGCCAAGCTGCCGCGGCTGCTCGCCGCCATCCACGGCATGGCCGACGAGTTCGAAGTCATCGCGCGCCGCGAGATAAATACCGTCAAGAGCGGGCGCACCCACTTGCAGGACGCCGTGCCGACGACAATCGGGCGCGAGTTCGCCGCCTATGCCTGGATTTTGCACCGCGGCGCGCATCAGTTGCGTGGAAACATTCCGTTGTTGTGCGAGATCGGCCTCGGTGGCTCGGCGGCCGGCACCGGACTCAACACCGTGCCCGACTACGCCATGCACGTCGCCGGGGAATTGGCTCGCCTCACGGGGGAACCGATCCGCTCCGCCGACGATCTCGCCGCGCAAATGCAATCCATGCATGACCTGCAACAGCTCTCGGCGAGCATTCGCGCGCTGGCTCTGGAACTCACGCGTATCGCCAACGACATGCGCCTGCTGGCCTCGGGTCCGCGCACCGGCTTCGGTGAAATCGAATTGCCGGCGGTGCAACCGGGTTCCTCGATCATGCCGGGCAAGGTCAACCCGGTCATGTTCGAGATGCTGAACCAGGTGTGCTATCAGGTGCTCGGGCAGGATCACGCCGTCGCCCTCATGACCCAGGCGGGACAACTCGAACTCAACGTCATGATGCCGGCGCTCGGCTCGGCGCTGTTCGACGCGATGGACTGGCTCGCCCATGCGGTGAGTGCCGTGACGGAAAAGGGCCTGCGCGGCCTCAAGGTTAATCATGATCGCTGCCGCGAACTGGCGCGCACCAGCGTCGGGCTCGCCACGCTCCTCAATACTTCCATCGGCTACAGTGCCGCCGCCGAGGTGGCCAAGGAGTCCGAACGCAGCGGCCGGCCGGTGCGCGACGTGGTCGCGGAAAAGGGTCTGATGAGCACCGAGGAGTTCGACCGCCTGGTCGAGCGCGCGGCGATCGAGGGCAACATCATTTCTCCGCGCCGGTAGCGTCGGCATTCCAATCAAACCCATTGTGCAAGACAACTCCGGACGGCTGGAAATTGTGAAGCCGCGGACCGGGGTCTACACTTCGCCTACGATACCCGTAATAACAACAGCGAGTCCTGAATGCAATTAGTACTGTCCGTGCCGAGCTTGTCCGCGCGCAGCTCCGAAGACATGGAGTTGCAGCCGCCAAAAGTGAAAAAATGGCTCGAGGATCTGCCGCTGCTCAATATCGCGGAGACCAGCCGCAAGCTGTTATCCACCTTGACTATCCACAACCGGGTGGAATTCGACAACCCTCGCCGGCTGGAACTGCTGGAGCTTTTTCGTCATCCGGTCAACGAGATCTCGCTCGAACTCACCAAGCAGTATATCGGCTTGCCGCTGCCGCTTTCCGAGAAGCACAGGACGATCGCCGAGCAAAATCGCCAGCTCCAGATGGAGCTGGCCAACGGTTACAAGCGCATCGTACTGAATAGCACGGACAAAGCCGGCGACCGCAAGGCACTAATGATGCTGGCGCTCACCGTCCAGCGCGCCATCCGTCATCTGACCGGTGTGCTGACCGCCTCCTACCAGATCTACGCGCCTTACCCGGATGGCACCTGGCAGGAGATCCATGCGCTGTTCACGCACGCCGAAAAGTCGAGGATCATCGAGATAGAGGTCGATGACCCGCTGAACAAGGCCCTGGCCAAGAGCAGCGTGAGCCACGCCTACAAGCAGGCACTGCTGCTCGATTTCAGCGATCCCTATCACTTGCCGTCGCGCATGATCGACCGGATCCATCATTATCTGGACCGCTGGGCATCGATCGCGCAACTGTCCCAAGTTACACAAACCTACAACCCCACCTGCCAGTTCCTGATCGACCAGGAAAAAGACTGCGCCGGCATCGTGTACTCCGCCGATACCGTGCCGGACAAGCTCAATCATTGCCGCCTGCTCAATACCGTGGAGCTGGCGCGCCAGGCCCATGCGCAACTGACCCTGCTCAAGAGCGGGCAGACACCGCCGCCCGAAGGATTACAGGAAAATTTTTTCCAGGAAGCCGGCCAGGATTTTCTGAAACGAAGCATCAGCGCCTGGGGCATCAACCCGCAGCGCAGCTTTCGCCGCAGTCAGCGCAGCGGTCGTCGGGTGGACATCGCCATCGGGCTCGATGCCATCAACTACTGGATCAACGGCGGGAAAAAATTCGTCGTCAGTTCCAACTTCGTGGGGCCCATGCCGCAACGCACTCAACTGGGGATCGAGGAAAAGAAACCCGCCACGGCGTGGATGTCGGAACGGGAATATTCGACGTGGAACGTCGAGGACGAAGGTGCCGGCGGATTGTCACTCTCCAAGAGCGGCCAGATTCGCGTACCGGTCCAAGTCGGTGACCTCGTTATTACCCGCGCCCCCGGCGAAGGCGGTTCCTGGGATGTGGGCGTGATCCGCTGGGCGAAAAGCCCCGGTTCGTCGAACATCGAAATCGGCATTCAGCATCTGGCCCCGAGCGCCGAGCCCGCGGTGATCAAGACCGTGTCGGAAAAGCAGATAGAAAGCGATTTTCTAGCGGCGCTGCTGCTGCCGGAAATCAAACCGCTCAAGCAGTTGCAGACCCTGATCACTCAGCGCGGCATAGGCAAACCGGGCGTGGAGATATTCATGGACAACGGCTATCGGCTGTACCGGATCGCACCCACCAGGCTTATTGAGGCCAGCCACTCATTCGAACAATTCAGCTTCGAGATCTTGGACAGCTGAATCGGGGTTACGTCGGTCGCCTTCGGCGCCATTGACGCACGGCCTGCGGACGCCGCCATTCGGGCAGGGTCGCCGTCATGACCGCCCCCGCCAGGATGATGGTCCACGACAAATAGATCCAGATCAGGAACACCGGCAACGCAGCGACGGCCCCGTAGATCGCCTTGTAGTTCGCGAAGTGCGTCACGAAAAACGCGAAACCGCGCTTGGCGATCTCGAAACTCAGCGTGGCAAACAGGCTCCCGATCAGGCCGTGACGCCGCCGCACGCGATAATTCGGCACCACGACGTACAGCATCCAGAACGCCAGCCATTCGAAAATCATCGGCGCCGCCGCCAGTAGAAAAATCTTCACGCCACCGAGGGGCGCGTCGCGCGAGAAAAGCGGCAGAGAAACCAGATAAGAGGTGGAAGACAGGGTGATGCCGATCAGCATCGGTCCCAGCACCAGCAGTGCGCCGTAACTGAGGAAACGATGCAGGCGTTTGCGGGTATGCGGCACGTGCCAGATGTCGTTGAACACCCGCTCGATCGTGGCCATGAGCATGAGCGAGGTGAGGAAGAGAAACAACAGGCCCCAGATCGTGAGCTTGCCCGCGTTGGCGGCGAACTTCTGCAAATAATGGCTGACGGCCTCGCCCGAAGCGGGAACGAAATTGCCGTAGATGAACTCCTGCACCATCGTCATCCATGACTCGAATATCTCGAAGCGGGAAAAGATTGCGAACGTGACCGCCGTGAGCGGCACCAGCGCCAGCAATGTCGTGAATGACAGCGCCCCGGCCACGCGCGTACAACGATCTTCGCGGAACCGTTGCACGACCCAGCGCAGTAACCGAAAGCACGCCCGGAGAAAGTTCATGTCCCTATGTTAGTCGAATTATGGCCGCCGGCACTTGCCGCCGACGCCGCCCTGCGGTCAAAATCAGGGGCATATTATCACCCCAACCAGGGTCCGGAGGTCCGATGTCCGTCACGATCTATCACAATCCCCGTTGCACCAAGTCGCGACAGACGCTCGCATTGCTGGAGCAGCGCGGCATAAAACCGAAGGTCATCGAATATCTCGTCACGCCACCCACCGAGGCGGAACTCAAGCGCCTGCTGAAACTGCTGGGCCTGTCGCCACGCGAACTACTGCGCCGCAAGGAAGAAGAATACGAAAGGGCCGGGCTCGACCGGCCCGATGTCACCGACGCGGAGATTGTAAGCGCGATGGCCAAGTATCCGCGCCTGATCGAACGACCCATTGTAGTGTCCGGCAACAAAGCCGCGCTCGGGAGGCCGCCGGAGAATGTGCTAAAGATTATTTGAAACAGGGATTATCGCAGTAAGCTAACCCGGCTTTGACGAAAAGAGCGATTAAAGATTAATCCCACCGCCCTGTTTTTCTATACTGCAACGAATATCACAGGATCTCGACGAGCCACTTGGTGACCGTGGCGGTCGCGTGGGCGCACTGGGTGCCGCGCGCGTTATCGAATGCCTTGTATTCTTCGGCGTTCCACATGTCGTAGGTCCGGCCGGTAAACTGTTTCTGAAGCTCTTCGCAGGTGATGCCGCCGAACTCGTTGCGAAACCGTTCTACCAGTTCTTTGCTTTTCTTGAAGTTGTTGATGCCGCGACCGGCGTCGAGCTTGTGGCGGTCACGGCCGAATTTCGCGCTGAGCGCCATGAGCCCGCCGCTCAAGGCGCCGCAGGCCCCTTGTCCCATCAGCCCGCCGCCACCGGAAAGTCCGTGACTGGCCTTGATGGTATTGTCATCGACAAAACCGACCGTTTCCTGGACCACGGCGAGAACGCACTGCGGACAGCAGCCGTAGTCCAGCTCGTAGCGCAGCGCTTTTTGATAGGCCTGCTCGGCGAGCACGTGCTTTTCCTCGATATTCATACGCACCTCTGTATATAAGAGAACTCTTATATACAAACTATACGCCTTGGCCGGAAAATGCCAAGTTGGTGGGTGAATTACTGCCAAGGCAGCGGCAACACACTGGTTTATCAAGCCATCCAGACGGCGGCCTCAAAGGTTTTACGTTAGCCCAGCCGTTGCTTCCAGGTACCGGTGTTCAACGGCGGTTCAAGATTTTTTTCCTATCCCGGCGTCCTCGTAATGCATCGCCTCCAACTCGCGCAGGAACGGAATCGTGACGCGTCGCTGATGGGTGAGCGAAGCCCGGTCGATGCGATCCAGCAAATCGAACAGCGAGCGCATGTCGCGCGGGTAGCGGCTGAGGATGTACTGCACCACGTCCTCCGGCATCTCGAAGCCGCGATTGCGTGCGCGCAGCCGCACCGCCTCGAGTTTCTCCGCGTCGCCAAGGGGTTGCAGCGCATAGACCGTTCCCCACGCGAGCCGGCTGGCCAAGTCTGGCAGCCGTAACCCCAAGCGTCCGGGTGGGACATTGGCCGCGCTGATCTGCAGGCCACCGGCGACGCGCATCCGTTCGGTCAGACTGAACAACGCCGCTTCCCAATCGGTGCGTCCGGCGACGCGCTCCATGTCATCCAGACATACGAGTGGAGCCTTCTCGGCATCTTCCAGCAGCGACGGCGAAAGCTCCGCGGCCTCGGCCAGCGGCACATACACCGGCGCCATGCCCAGCTCCTGCGCCAGCCGGCAGGCGGCCTGCAGCAGATGCGACTTGCCGCAGCCTTCCGTGCCCCAGAGGAACAACATTTTATCCAGCGCTTTCTCCTGGGTCGCCGCGGTCACGACGGCGGTACGCAGGCGCTCCAGCGCCTCGCGGTTGGGGCCGGGAAGAAAGTTGCTGAACGACGACCCGTCCTTGAGGCGCAGGTTCAGCGCAAGCTGCTGGCTCATGGTGACGGGCGTCCGGGTGGACGGCGTTTTTTTGTGGAATCGCCGGCGTACATCCGGCGCCCATGCCGCAACCAGACCTTGAGTACCGCGGCCGCCGGCAGCGCCAGCAGCACGCCGGTGAAACCGAACAACTGCCCGCCCGCCATCACGGCAAAGATCACCGCGACTGGATGCAGGCCGATGCGGTTTCCCACCAGCCGCGGCGTAAGCCACAGGCTATCGAGCACCTGTCCGGTAAGGAAAGCACAGGCCACCCACAGCAACGGCAACCAGTCATGAAATTGCAGATACGCCGCAAGCGCCGCGGCAATCAGTCCGCTGATGAAACCGGCATAAGGGACAAAACTCACCAGGCCCGCGAGCACGCCGATCGGCAGCGCGAGATCCAGTCCGGCGAGCGTGAGCCCGACGGAGTAAATGGTGGCGAGCGACATCATGACCATCAGCTGGCCACGCAGGAAACTCCCCAGCACCTCGTCGGTTTCGCGCGCGAGGTTAGCCACCCACGTCTGCCGGCGTGGCGGCGCCAGCGCCAAACTGCGCGCCAGCAGACGGTTCCAGTCGAGCAACAGATAGAAGGTCACCACCGGAATCAGTAGCAGGTTGACCATCCAACCGATCACGCTCAAGCCGGAGCGGCTGACATAAAGAAACAAGGCGCTCGCCCAACCGCCCACCTCGCGCCAGTGATCGAGCAAGGCCTGACGCAGCGCCGCCATGTCCAGAGCCAGGTCCACGCCGAGCCAGGCTTGCAGCTGGGGAAGCCCGGTATGCTGCAACCAGTCGAGATAGACCGGCGTCTTGGCGATAAACGCCGCCACCTGGGTCTGCAAGGCGGGAATCAGATACAGCAGCAGTGCGATCAGGAGCAGCAGAAACAGCACGAACACCAGCACCACGGCGAGCGGCCGGGGCAGATGCCAGCGCACCAGGCGGTTGACCACGGGATTGCCGAGGTAGGCCAGCAGGCCACCGACCAGAAATGGCGTGAGCACGGGCGCCAACAGATATAACAGCCAGCCGCCGAGAGCGATCAGGACGAACGGCAAGAGCGCGCGGGCGTCAGCCACGGCCTTCCTTCATCGGCTCGACTTCCTTGACCACCAGCCAGGTCCAGAGATAATGCCCGCCGCTGGCCACCGTCGTCAGCAATACCGCGTAGATCAGCGCCTCGATCGCCGGCGGGTAAACCCAGTGCAGCGCCTGTTGCGCCAGGATCACGATGACGAGCGCAATCTGCATGAAGGTGTTTAATTTGCTCAGCCAGCTGGGACGCATCTGCACCGGCCCGACCATCGAGGTATAAACCAGATAGCCGCCAACGATCAGCAGATCGCGAAACGCCACGGTGAGCATGAGCCAGAACGGCAGATGATCCAGCATCGTGAGCATCACATAACTGCTCAAGAGCAGGATCTTGTCGGCCAGCGGATCGAGAATGGATCCGAGACGGCTCTCGAAGTGGAAGCGCTTGGCGATAAAACCGTCAAGTCCGTCGGACACGCCGGCGATGACGAACACCGCCAGCGAGGCGGCGTATTCCTGGTCCTTGAGGAGCAGAATCAGCACCGGCGCCAGGGCGATGCGTGAAATCGTGATCAGGTTCGGCAGCTGGGAGATGCTCACCATCGGGTTGCTCGCGATTCAGGATGGGCGTCCGGGTCATGCCCGGTACCGCGGCAAGCTATAGTCAGGGCCGGTCCAAGTCAACCCTCGGTTTCGCCGGGGAAAAAGCCATTCGCGATCCGCGCCACGGGCGCCCCGAATGAGCGTTTTGCGCGTTCACGGGATGTTTACGCCAACGGCGGCTCGCCCTACCATACGCATCCCTGAAGATTCCCGGAGCCTGACGTGAATAAACCGCGCGTTTCCCTCTCCTACCGCGATGCCGGTGTGGACATCGATGCAGGCGACGCGCTCGTCGACGCCATCCGGCCGATCGCGAACGCCACCCGGCGCCCCGGACTGCTGGCCGGGGTCGGCGGTTTCGGCGCGATGTTCGAGATTCCGCCGGGCCAGTACCGCGAGCCGGTACTGGTCTCGAGCACCGACGGCGTCGGCACCAAGCTCAAGCTCGCCATCGAACTCAAGCGCCATGACACCATCGGCATCGACCTCGTGGCCATGTGCGTCAACGACATTATCGTGCAGGGCGCCGAGCCGCTGTTCTTCCTCGACTACTACGCCACCGGCAAGCTCGACAACCAAGCCGCGGAACAGGTGATCCGCGGCATCGGCGAAGGCTGCCGCCAGGCCGGCTGCGCGCTGGTGGGCGGCGAGACGGCGGAAATGCCCGGCATGTACGGCGCGGGCGATTACGATCTCGCCGGCTTCACCGTCGGCGTGGTCGAAAAATCAAAAATCATCGACGGCTCGCGGGTCAAGCCGAACGACACGCTGATCGGCATCGCCTCGAGCGGCGCGCATTCGAACGGCTATTCGCTGATCCGCAAGATCATCAAAGTGCGCAAGGCCAAACTCGATCAGGCGTTTGACGGCCGTTCGCTGGGCGAAGTGTTGCTGACGCCCACGCGTATCTACGTCAAGCCGCTGCTAGCGCTGCTGCGCGAACTGCCGGTGCACGCCGCGGCACACATCACCGGCGGCGGACTGCCGGGCAACGTCCCGCGCGTGCTGCCGGCCGGTGTGCGCGCCGTGATCGATGCACGCGCATGGAAACGTCCCGCGATTTTCGACTGGTTGCAGGAAATGGGCGGCGTCGAGGAATTCGAGATGTACCGCACCTTCAATTGCGGCATCGGCATGGTGCTGGCGCTCGACGCGGCCGACGCCGAGAAGGCCCTCAAGCTGCTAGCGACCTCCGGCGAGACCGCCGCCATCATCGGTCACATCGAACCACATTCGGGAGAAGATCAGGTCGTCATTCTCAAGTAACACGACCATCTTTCCCAGCAAATGAATCCGCCCGGAGGAAACAGCCGAGGCGTCCAGGGCAGAATTCGACTTTGACATCGCCGTCATCAGCCATCCAGTCCGACTCCGCGCACGGAATCGCCGCGCGCGCCGGCATCGTGGTGCTGATCTCGGGCCGCGGGAGCAATCTGCAGGCGATCATCGATGCGGTGAACTCCGGGCGCTTGCCGGCCGAGATCCGCGCTGTCATCGGCAACGAACCCGGCGCGCCGGGACTGGCACGGGCGCGCACCGCGGGGATTCCGACGCACACGATCGATCACCGCGACTTCGCCACGCGCGAACAATTCGACCAGGCACTCATGCGGAGCATCGACGCCTACCACCCGCGGGTCGTGGTGCTCGCCGGGTTCATGCGCATCCTGAGCAACGCCTTCATCGATCATTACGCCGGGCGACTGCTCAACATCCACCCTTCGCTGCTGCCGGCGTTTCCCGGACTCAACACTCACGCGCGCGCTCTGCAAAGCGGCGCGTCGCATCATGGCGCCAGCGTGCACTTCGTCACACACGAGGTCGACGGCGGTCCCGTCATCATTCAGGCCGCCGTGCCGGTGCTGCCGGATGACGCTCCCGAAACCCTTGCTGAACGTGTGCTTATGGAAGAACACCGGATTTACCCCAAGGCCATCGGCTGGTTTCTGGCCGGGCGGCTGTCCGTGGAGAACGGCCGCGTACTGCTGGACGGGCAACAACGCCCGGAACAGGGCCTGCAGCGCGACGGTCCTGAGCCCCTTCCGTAATCCCGCTGACCATATAATGATAGGAGAAAGCCGGCGCCTGGAATAAACCCCGGGCCGGTTGCGTCTTTCAAGTATTGCCCCAGCGGCCAAACAGCGCCCCTTAAACCACGATGGATGTTTTCAATTTCCTGGGCCGTACACGCGAAGCCAAGGCGAGACTCGAACAGCATCGGCGACGGCTTTACCGCATCGCCTACGCCTGGACGCACAACGCCGCGCTCGCGGACGATCTGGTGCAGGAGACGCTGGCCAAGGCGCTGCAGAAATCCGGCCAGTTGCGCGATCCGAACGCCGGCGAAGCGTGGCTGTACAGCATCCTCGTGAACTGTTACCGCGATCATTTCCGCCGCCGCCGTGTCACGGAAGAGATCGACGAAAATACCATAACCCATGAATCCACCCCGGAGAAGGAGAGCAGCGAGCAACAAGTGGTCCTCAGGGTCAGGGAGGCCATCGCCAGACTGTCGGAAGGTCAGCGTCAAGTCGTGACGCTGGTGGACATTCAGGGTTTGAGCTATTTGGAAGTGGCCCAGATTCTGAATGTGCCGATCGGTACGGTCATGAGCCGCTTGTGTCGGGCGCGTCACACCCTCAAGGACCTGCTGGGAGATTTTGCTCCCAGGACCGCTGCTGAAGAATCGAAAATCCGGAGAATCAAATGAGTAACGAAGAACAGAAGTTTTCTGACGAATTCATCAACGCCTTCGTCGACGACCAGTTGACGCCGGAAGAAAAGGCGCAGGTCTACGCGCACCTGTCCGGTAACGAGGCGCTCAACCGGCAGATCTGCGAGCTGCGCAAGGTCCGCGACATGGTTCAACTCGCCTACAAGGAACCGCCGTTGCCGGAACGGGGCATGGCAAGCTTCGCCGCCGCCGGCCGTAAATACGCTGTCGGCCTGGTCGCCGGACTGGCGCTCGTCATTGTCGGTGGCATGGGCGGCTGGTTCCTGCACCAGCCGCGTGCGCCACAGGACGCTGCCGTCGCCCAAGTGATGTCAAACCCCGAGGAGCCGGCCAAGGTGCTGTTCCACGTGAGCGACGGTAATACCGAACATCTCAAATCCGTTCTGGATGACGTCGAAGACCTGATGAAGTATTACCGGCGCTTGCATCAGAAGGCACGCGTGGAAGTGATCACCAACGGCGAGGGCCTGAGCCTGCTGCTCGCCGGCATCTCGCCCTTCGCCGAGCGTATCCAGAAAATGCAAAAGGAATATCACGGCCTGACGTTCGTTGCCTGCCAGAATACCATCGACCGTTATCAGGAAGAACTGGGCCTGACGGCCAAGCTGCTGCCCGGCGTTGTCACCATCGATTCTGGCGTGGCGCAGATCATGCGCCGGCAGCACGAGGGTTGGGTCTATTTACAGGTCTAAATATTTTGTAAATTACTTAACCAGTAAGGAGGAGTCATTCATGCGTAAGCTTTTTTTACTTAGCCTCATCGCTCTGCTTCCACTTGGCTTGATTCCGGTCAACGCGAGCTACGCCGCCGGAGCCAATAAGGTCATCTACCACGTCAACCTTGGAAATGAGCAGGCCACCGATGCATTGCGGAATATTCAGAATCATCTTGCCGTAGACCCCACGGCAAAGATTGTAGTAGTGACGCATAGCGCCGGGGTTGATTTTCTTCTGGAAGGTGCTGAAGACAAGAATGGAAACCTGTATAGCGGCCCGGTCGCGGCGCTTGCCGCGAAAGGGGTGGAATTCCGAGTGTGTAAAATCACCCTGGAGCGCAGGAAGATCGACCCGAAAAAAGTGATTCCGGAGGCGAAGCTCGTTCCATCCGGTGTCGTCGAGGTAACAAAACTTCAGCAGGAAGGATACGCCTATCTGAAACCGTGAAGCGGGATCCCGCGTAGCCCGTGCCAGAATGCAGCGGAAAGGCTGCGTGTACATCAAGCCCTGAGACAGCACAGCTGTCTCTCTCCTCCAGCCCGCGGCGTATGCGGGCTTTTTTTTGTCCGGGTGACTCGCTATTCTTGACACGCAAGGACGCCATCGGCGGACCCGGTTCCTAACAGAAAATGCAAGAACTGCTTGAAGCCCTCCCCTCGAACGAGGCAATCCGCGATTTCCTGAATGCGCCGTCCACGTGGTGGCAGATCGGTATTTTTCTCGCCGGCTTGCTGCTCGCCAAACTGATCGGTGACCGGCTGCTGCCGCGGCTGCAGAGCGTCGCCCAAGCGGGCGGCATCGAGGGTGTGCGCCGCACCGCGATGCGTTCCGGCGCCCTGGCCCTCGTTCCCCTGCTGCTGTGGCTATGGCTGCTGGCGTTCTCCGCCGTCCTGCGCAACCAGGGCTGGCCCACCGGCCTGCTGCGGCCGGCGATGATCCTCGCCGGCGCGCTCGCCGTGATCCGCATGGGCGTGTTCGTGCTGCGTCACAGTTTCAGCCCGGGCGGACCGTTGAAGGCCTGGGAGGGCGTGCTGACAGTCACGATCTGGACCCTGGTCGCGCTGCATATCCTCGGCTGGCTGCCCTGGGTCGAACAACTGCTCGACGACTACGCGCTCAGCTTCGGCAAGCTGCGCATTTCTCTGCTCAACGTCGTAAGTTTCGTGTTGTCCATCGCTATCATGCTGCTGGTCGCGCTGTGGCTGTCCAACACCGTCCGCAACCGCGTGCGGCGCAGTCAGGTCCTCGAGGACAGCATGAAGATCGCGCTGTCCAAGCTCATCAAGATAACGCTTCTGACGCTGGCGGTGCTCATGGCCATGATGATGTCGGGCATCGACATCACGGCGTTCGCGATCTTTGGCGGCGCGCTCGGCGTGGGACTGGGCCTGGGCTTGCAGCGCGTGGTGAGCAACTTCGTCAGTGGCTTCATCCTCGTCTTCGAAGGCTCCATACGCCCGGGCGATATCATCAGTTTCGGCAACACCTTCGGTACGGTAAGGGCGCTGCACACGCGCCACATCGTGATTCGTACGCGCGATGGCATGGATATTCTCGTGCCCAACGAAAACCTCATGACCTCCGATATCACCAACTGGTCCTACGAGGGCGATCGTCGTATCCGCCTGCGGCTGCCGGTGCAGACCGGTTATAACGACGATCCGGAACAAGTCATCGCGCGTCTCGAACGCATTGCACTGGAGCACGACCGCGTGCTGAAGGATCCCGCACCCGCGGCCGTGCTGACCGGTTTCGGGGACAATGGCGTGAATCTGGAATTGCTCGTCTGGATCGAAGATCCGGAACGCGGCGCCGACGTGCGCTCCGATCTTTTCCAGCATATCTGGAAGGATTTCAAAACCGCGGGCATTAGCCTGCCCTTCCCGCAGCGTGACGTGTACATCAAGGAATTTCCAGACGCGGCAATTTCCCCTGCTGACGCCAAATCAGGTAGTCGCGCAAAATCCGCGCGTGGTCAAAAGCGAGCGGCGAAGGCAAACCCTCCGGACTGAATATCGCCACGCCCGCGGCATCGTCCTGCGCGCGCGGTTCGCCCACTGCTTCGGCGACATACACCGCCGAGGCGGTGTGACCGCGCGGATCGCGTGTCGGATCGGAGTAACAACCCAATAGTATCTTGAGCGTCACGCGCAGCGCCGTTTCCTCTTCGGCTTCGCGCACGGCGGCATGTTCGAGCGATTCACCGACGTCGACAAACCCTCCGGGCAAGGCCCAGCCATGCGGCGGGTTCTTGCGCCGGATCAGCACGATCGGCACATCCGGACGATCCTTGAGCTCAATAATGATGTCCGTGGTGAGCGCTGGCGTCTTCGGTGCAGGCATATTCTTTCGGATTGGAGCGCTTTTGCCGGGGATCGCGCGACAACACGCGGTTATGGGCTGTTTCTGGTATACTTACACAGTACATTGTTAAATTAAATGGGGTTTTACGAATGCTTGAAGGACTGATCACTCTCCCATGGTGGGGATACATCATCGTTGCACTTATCTTTACTCACATCACGATCGCCGCTGTCACCATCTATCTGCACCGTCACCAGGCCCACCGGGCGCTTGATCTTCATCCCATCGTCAGCCACTTCTTCCGCTTCTGGCTGTGGCTCACCACCGGCATGGTCACGAAAGAATGGGCGGCCATCCATCGCAAGCACCACGCCAAGGTGGAAACACCGGACGATCCGCACAGCCCCCGGCAATTCGGCATCCGCACGGTGATGTGGCAGGGCGCGGAACTCTATCGCAAAGAATCGAAAAACCTCGAAACGATGGAGAAGTACGGTCACGGCACGCCGGATGACTGGATCGAGCGCAACCTGTACACGCGCCATAGCGGGAAAGGCCTGGTCTTGATGTTCGTGATCGACGTGGTGCTCTTCGGCCCGATCGGCATTACCATCTGGGCGATACAGATGATCTGGATTCCGATCTTTGCGGCCGGCATCATCAACGGGGTCGGCCATTACTGGGGCTACCGCAATTACGAGGTAGCCGACGCCAGCACCAACATCGTCCCCTGGGGCATCCTGATCGGCGGCGAGGAGCTGCATAACAATCATCACACCTTCGGGAGTTCTGCCAAGTTTTCGTCCAAGTGGTGGGAATTCGATATCGGCTGGTTGTACATCCAGACGATGAAGGCACTGGGGCTGGCGCGCATCAAAAAGATTCCGCCGGAGCTCACCTGCGATTCCGCCAAACAGCACATCGATGTCGACACGGTGAAGGCCGTGATCACGGCACGCTTCCTGGTCATGTCGCAGTTTGCGCACGAGGTGATGCAGCGTGTGCATCGCGAGGAACTGAAGAAGGCCGATCGTGCCGACCGCGAATCCTGGACGCTGCTCAAGCGCGCACGGCGGTTGATGGTGCGCGAGGCGGGGTTGCTCGATGAAGCCTCGCGCAAGTGGCTGGATACGGTACTGGAAAATAACGGCACGCTGAAGACCGTGTATGTCATGAAGCAGAAACTGCAGGACGTCTGGCAGCGCTCCGCCACCACGCAGGATCACCTGCTGCAGGCATTGCAGGAATGGTGCCGCGAGGCCGAGGCCACCCGTATCGAGGCACTGCGTCATTTTTCGCAGAAGCTGCGGACTTACACTCTCGTACCAGCCGCGACTTGATTTATCGCTGTTTCAATTTCCGTTCGACAAATAAAAAACCCGCCACTGGCGGGTTTTTTTGTTTTCATGGCAGGGCACTTCAGGCTGGTCTGGCCAGGCGCTTGTGCAGCGGGCTGTGGCGCGGGAAATGCGCCAGAAGAAAATGCATCTGGTCCGCCAAAATCCGCTTACCCTGGAGATAAATGTATTCAGCGTGAGTCGGCATGAACGGCACTGCGATCAGTTCCAGCCCCGCCTGCTCCGGCGTGCGTCCCGCCTTGTGGTTGTTGCAGCGTTTGCAGGCGGTCACGACGTTGTTCCAGGTATCCGTGCCGCCGATGCTCAAGGGTTTGATGTGGTCGCGTGACAGGCCCCGGGAGGAAAACTGCCCGCCGCAATACATGCACAGATGGGCGTCGCGGGCGAACAACGTCTGGTTGTTGAGCGGCGGGACGTAATGCGCCCGCGCCTTCAGGACGGCGTGGCTGTCCCCGTGGGTCGCGATGATGGAGTTGATCTCGATGACGGAGCGCCGGCCGGTGACGGCGTTGTACCCGCCGCGGATATGGTACAGCGATACGCCGCAGGTGTAGGCCACCTGCCCGAGGTGATAGACCCGCACGGCCTCTTTGAAATCAATCCATTCAAGCGGCATCCCCGATGCGTCGGTCCTCAATACTTGCTGATTTAATGCATACACAACGGGCCTTCCCTAAATCAAAAACCGTTACGGGCGATATTTATCTCAGAAAAACGGGGGCTTGTACATAGCCAAGCCTCCACAGGGCCGCCTGAGCAATGCTTTCCGCCATGTACCTAAGGATAGCGGAAACAATAAAGCCCGGCAGGCCGGGCTTTATTTATCGAAGATTCTCGAGACCAAGGGGCACACCTACTTGATCTTGGATTCCTTATAGGCGACATGCTTGCGGACCACCGGGTCGTATTTCCTGAACTCGAGCTTGTCCGGGGTGGTGCGCTTGTTCTTGGTCGTGGTGTAGAAATGCCCCGTCCCGGCGCTTGAGACGAGCTTGATCTTTTCACGTGCTGATTTGGCCATACAAACCTCCAATAAATCTTGTCATGCCATCCATGGCGTTGCTCATGGGTCTCGATTTACCCCGGCCCGTACATCCATGTACGGGCGCTCGCCGGGACGAAGAAACGTTAAGTGTCTTCGTCTGTTTCCGGCTCGCCCTCTTATACCTTCTCGCCGCGGGCGCGCATCTCGGCCAGTACAGCGTCTATGCCCTTCTTGTCGATGGTACGCAAGCCCTGACTCGACAGGCGCAGCGACACCCAGCGTTTCTCGCTCTCCACCCACAGGCGGCGATTCTGCAAATTGGGCAGGAAGCGGCGGCGGGTCCTGTTGTTCGCATGGGACACGTTATTGCCCGTGCGTACGCGCTTGCCCGTCACCTGACATACTCTCGACATCGGAAATCTCCCTAAACGGATGGCCCGGGGGCCTTCAAAGGACGGCTTTTATATCAGATATAAGGTGGTCTGTGTAGGGGCCTCCCCGCAGACCCCTGATTTAGCCAATCCGGCGGATGATGTGGCGAGGCGCGCCGGCGCAACAAAGCCGGCGCCGCGACTAAATCAGGCCCCGTTCGCTGAAGGACACCATCTCGCCGTCCCCTACTACCAGATGATCCAGCAAACGAATATCCACCAGCGTCAGCGCCTCCCGCAGGCGGGTGGTCAGGAGTTCATCCGCCCGGCTGGGCTCAGCTACCCCGGAGGGGTGGTTATGCACCAGGATCACGGCGCCGGCGTTATGCTTGAGCGCACGCTTGATGACCTCCCGCGGGTACACCGCGGTGCCGTTCAGAGTTCCCTGGAACAGTTCCTCGAAGGCCAGCACCCGGTGGCGGTTGTCGAGGAACAGCACGCAGAACACCTCGTTTTTGCGATCCCGCAACTGGGCCTGGAGAAAATCCATCGTGTCCCGGGTGGAACCCAGCGTCACCTCGCGCTTGAGCTTTTCCGCGAGAAACCGGCGCCCCATTTCCAGGCTTGCCTGCAGCTGCACGTATTTGGCCTCGCCCATGCCCGACGCCTCGCACAGTTCCTCCATGCTCGCCGCCAGCAGTTCCCGCAGACCGCCGAATCGGGCGAGCAGGTCGCGCGCCACGTCCACGGCGGTTTTGCCGGGAACGCCGCTGCGAATGAAAATAGCCAGCAACTCGGCGTCCGAGAGGGTCGCCGGACCCTGCTGCAACAGCTTTTCACGCGGCCGTTCGTGTTCCGGCCATTCGCTGATCACCATTGAGTCATCCTTAGGACCTCTAACAAAATAGGATTAAACCGCCAAGGTTGCCAAGAAAGGCATATAGGAGTGAAAAATTGGCGACCTTGGCGTCTTGGCGGTTCAAAATCATGTTTTTCAGAAACACTAAATATTTGTCTCATCCCTTCCCGGGCAAGTACACTTTAACATATGGGCAGTCTGATAAATAAACATGTCCTGCTGGGCGTCACCGGCGGCATCGCGGCATACAAAAGCGCCGACCTGGTGCGGCGTCTGCGCGACGCGGGCGCCGAGGTGCGCGTGATCATGACCCGGTCGGCCACGGAGTTCATCACACCCTTAACTCTTCAGGCGGTAAGCGGTCATCCGGTGCATCAGCATTTTCTCGATACCAGTGCCGAGGCGGGCATGGGCCACATCGAGCTCGCGCGCTGGGCCGACGCCGTGCTGGTGGCGCCGGCGAGCGCCAATTTCCTCGCGCGTCTGGCGCAGGGACGCGCCGACGATCTGTTGAGCGCGGTGTGTCTCGCGACCGAGGCCCGGGTCGCGGTCACGCCCGCGATGAACCAGCAGATGTGGAACAATGCCGCCACCCAATCGAACCTGGCGACGATCAAAAAAAACGCCATCCGGATTTTCGGTCCGGCGGCAGGATCACAGGCCTGTGGCGAAGTCGGCCCCGGCCGCATGCTGGAACCCGTCGAGCTGGTGACGCTTGCCTCGGAACTCTTCGCCACCGGCGAACTCGACGGCCTGACCGTGCTCGTCACCGCGGGGCCGACCTGGGAGGCCATCGACCCGGTGCGCGGCCTGACCAATCGCAGCTCGGGCAAGATGGGTTACGCCGTCGCCGAGGCCGCGGCCGAGTCGGGCGCCAGGGTCATCCTGGTTTCCGGCCCCACGTCGCTCCCGGACCCCGAACGCGTGCGCACGCTGCGCGTGGAGAGCGCGCAGGAAATGTATGACACGGTGCACCAGCATGCCGCGGCGGCGGACATCTTTATCGGTGTCGCCGCCGTCGCCGACTACCGCCCGGTACGAGCCGCGGATCGGAAGATAAAGAAAACGGAGGAAACGATGGCGCTCGAACTGGAACGCAACCCCGATATTCTCGCCAGCGTGACGGCGCTCCGGCCCGCGCCGTTTACGGTCGGTTTCGCCGCCGAAACCGAAAACATCGAGCCGCAGGCGCGCCGGAAACTGGAAAACAAAAACCTCGACCTCGTCGCCGCCAACCGCGTCGGCGCGGACATCGGGTTTGCGGCGGACGAAAACAGCCTGCTGCTGGTCGAGCGCGAGGGCGTCATCGAGCTCCCCACCCAGCCGAAGACGAAGCTCGCGCGCGCCCTCATCCACCATATCGCCGCAAGATATCGCGCCAAAAACGCCACCAAGGTGCACCGGTTACGGAGACCCTAATGCAAAAAGTGGAAGTCAAAATCCTCGACAAGCGCATCGGCGCCGAATTTCCGCTGCCGCACTACGCCACGCACGGTTCCGCGGGGATGGATCTATACGCCTGCCTCGACGAACATCTGCACATTGCGCCCGGCGAGACGCATCTCGTGCCCTCGGGAATCGCCATCCATATCGGCGAAAACGATCTCGCCGCGGTGCTGTTGCCGCGCTCCGGTCTCGGGCACAAACACGGCATCGTGCTCGGCAACCTCGTGGGCCTCATCGACTCGGATTACCAGGGCCAGATATTCATTTCGGTGTGGAACCGCGGTCGCGAGCCGTTCACCATCGAACCCGGCGACCGTATCGCCCAGATGGTGTTCGTGCCGGTGGTGCAGACTGAATTTCAGGTCGTGGAAGATTTCGAGGAAAGCCGGCGCGGCGCGGGCGGATTCGGTCACTCCGGGCGAAAATAACCCCCTGTCTCGTCGCGTGTCCGTAATTTCTCGCCACGGGTCGGAAGAGGAAGCCTTATACTGGCCAGCCGCGGCAGACTCTCCTATGTTTATAGATAAGGAATATGTCTGCTAACGGACTGAAAACCGCCACGCCAAGAGATCTGCCACCATCATGGCCCAGTCGCTGACACGCGTTCATTTTCAGGTCTTCCTGATCCTGCTCCTGTGTTTTGCCGCGGCCGGCTACGCCGGCTACCTGGCGATGCACGACCTGCAGCTGTCCTCCTACCAGCATCGAGCGTCCCAAACCGCGCGCGCGGCGTCCGATCGCATCACCGAACTGCTCACGCAACAGCGCCAGAGGCTGGAAAAGATCGCGGGCCAGCCGGGCGTGCTGGGCGTGTTGCAACGCGGCGTCCCAGCGGAACGGGAACGAAAAGAGGATGAGATCAAATCCATGCTGCCGGGCGCCGTGGCGGTGCGGCTGTTGCCGCGGAACGGCCCCGGAACGATGCCCTCCACCGAAACGCTGGATCGCGCCTGTCTCGACTTTATCCGCCGCGTCTCCATGGCCAATACTCCCGTCGCGCCGGAATTTCATGCCATCGGTGCCGCCACCGAGCACTACGATATAGCCGTGGCGGTCCGGGATGAGAACCGGAAGCCGGCCGGCTATCTGCTCGCGAGCTTCGCGCGCGCACCGCTGCAGTCCGCTATCGAGCTGGCATTGCCGCCGGGCGGGTATATGGAACTGCAACAAGCGATGGCGGACGATCAGTGGCAAACCGTCATCGCCCTCGGCCAGGTGGCGAGCGCCGGGACCGCGTCCGTCGTCAGTACTCCGAGTGACAGCCGCTGGACGCTGATGTTCCAGTCCGGCGAAGTCCCCTCCGCGATTCTCTCCGGAAACAGGATTTTCTATTTTGCCTTCATCCTGCTCGCCCTG
>NZ_JBGQKW010000037.1:0-24749 GCF_041499725.1 Sulfuricaulis sp. | reverse complement strand
CTGAACTCGGCCTGCCAGCGCTCGGCACTGCCAAAGTCGCGGGCAAGCACGGAGTGCAACGCGCCTTGCGCCTGCCCGTCTCCGCCCAGGCTGTCGAAGTAGAGTTCATGCAAGATCATGGAATTGGCGGCAATCAGCTCTTCACGTTTGAGGCCGTTGATCACGAACACCGGTGCGCTCGCGACATCCAGCGCCTGCCACTGCGCCGCGATCGCGTTGAGACGCTTGACCGCCCCGCCATAGTTGTTTTCGTGGTGACTGATGATCAGCTTCTCCGACAGTCCCTTGAGCTTCGCGGGATTGCACGACAGCGGTTTCATTTCATAAGCCATGACACCCTCCTTACACGCCTGTCAGCGGTTTGATCAATGTGAAGGCAAGTCCCGCCGCGCCGCAGGCGAGGATCACCGGGATGATTCCAATCTTGAAACGCCACAACGCGATAAAGGCAAGCACACCGATCAGCGCGGAGAACCACTCGAAGCCGCCGAACAGGGTTTGCACACTCAACGGCAGGATGATGCCCTGTGGCCACAACACGTGGTAGGCGAAGAACACGGCGAGGTTCAGGATCACGCCGACGACGGCGGCGGTAATGCCGGTCAGCGGCGAGGTGAATTTGATATCGCCGCGGGTTGCCTCCACCGCCGGTGCGCCCAACAGAATAAACAGAAACGACGGCAGGAATGTAAAGTACGTGGCGACGCTTGCCCCGGCGATACCGGCTGTCGCCAGCATGTCCGGCCCGAACACCTCCTTGGACCAGCTGCCGATAAACCCGACGAAAGCCACCACCATAATAAGTGGTCCGGGAGTGGTTTCGCCGAGCGCGAGACCATCGATCATCTGCGGGCCGGTAAGCCACTGGTATTGCTCCACGCCGCCCTGATAGACGTACGGCAACACCGCGTAGGCGCCACCGAAGGTCAGGAGCGCGGCCTTCGTGAAGAACCAGCCCATCTGCGTGAGCGTGCCCTGCCAACCGTACAGGGCGAACAACGTGCCCTCGACGCCTGTCCAGATGGCAAGAGCGATCATGGAATAAGTGATTACCCGCGTCCACTTGAAGCGCGCGTGCTCCGGTGGTGGCGTATGATCGTCAATCAGCGCCGAACCGTAGCTTTTATTGCCATCGCCGTGATGTCCGCCCGTCCTGAACTTATCCGGCATGATGCGCCCACCGATATAACCGATGATGCCGGCCCCCAGCACGATGTACGGGAACGGCACGTTGAACGCAAAGAACGCGACGAAGGCTGCCGCCGCCACGGCCCAAAGCGCGGCATTTTTCAGCGCGCGTGAACCTATGCGGTAGGCCGCGAATACGACAATCGCTGTCACGGCCGGTTTAAAGCCGTAAAGAATACCCGCCACCGCCGGTATATTACCAAAAACAAGATAAACCCAGGTCAGAGCAATCAACACAAATAACGATGGCAAGACGAACAGCGCGCCAGCGACGATACCGCCCCAGGTCCCGTGCATGAGCCAGCCGATGTAAGTCGCCAGCTGCTGTGCCTCCGGACCCGGCAGTACCATGCAGTAGTTGAGCGCATGCAGGAAACGATGCTCCGATATCCAACGACGTCGTTCAACCAGCTCCTGATGCATCATGCTGATCTGGCCGGTGGGCCCGCCGAAACTGATGAATCCCAGTTTCAGCCAGTAGCGGGATGCTTCGCCAAAAGAAACCGGTTCCGGCGGTTTGGTCGTGTCATGCGCTTTTGAAACAGTGGACATAAATTTTCTCCGAATAGTTTATTCTTCGGTGTACGAGGCGTATAAAAAATCAAAAGACCTGCTCGCCTCCTTGAGCAGCTTGTCATCATCGACGTATTGTTTGCGTACGCCATTCAGAATCATCTCCAGCCCGGCGGCCTCCGCCACCGGCACGCCACCCACGTCGAGATAATGCACCAGCGCACCCATGCGCGTGAGCGCCGCATTTTCTTCCAGACCAAAGCTGGTGAGCAGTACTTCAAACGTTACGCGCGCACCGACATGCGTGAACGTCGCGTTGTCAAAATCGAATCCGAGCGTATCGGCCGGACAATCCTTCGGATCCTTCAGCCAGATGAAACGCGCCTTGGGATCGATGAAGCGCCGGATCAGCCAGGCCGAGGCCAGGCGATCCACCCAGGGACGGGTGCGCGTCGCCCACGAGCGGTTCTGATAACCGGTTTTATTGAGACGGAGGATTTCTCGTGCCGCGGCATGCGGCTCGCCCGGCGAGAGCAAGGCAGTGACCGCCACCTCGGTTTGGGACAATAGCAGCTGAACCTGTTCTTTTGCCGGCCCAGTGAAATGATCAGTCGCCGCCACGGCTTCAAACTCGCGACGGATTTTTTTCAAATGGCGCGAAACTGATCCTGCGCGCTTCTTCGTGAGGCCGGATTTACCTTTCCGGATCGCCTCGATAAGCCGTGCGTAATCGGCGGTGCGATCAAATAATTTTCGAAAATGCTCTGCCTGTTGCTGGTCGGTACTGGTGAAGGTGAGCACATGGGCATCGCCGCCGGAAGCCCTCACCGCCTTGGCCTGTTCCCGCAAGGACCTTGCAGCCGATTCGCTGTGCGGCAGCAGATAAACACCGTCGCGCAGCACCACCGCCCCCAGGCTCTTTAATGCGCGCCATATCCGCATACGCGGCGTGGCGCTGCGGCCGGGAAGGCTGATTACCAGCATTGACCACAGGGGCTCAACGTAATTTATCATGTCGAGTATTCTACAATATTGTAACGTTTATGACATTAAATAATTTTCGCGAGCAGCCACTCTGCCTGCGGGTGTGCATGCCTTCGACAAACACGCATGGACGCGCGATTAGCTGGTTTATCCGCGCAAGGAAATCAAAAAATCATTCGACACGAGCGAAGGCGATACGATGCGGAGGAAAGGATTGGTTAATCCAGGTTCAAGTATCTCTCCAACTACGAGCTCTTGGCCGGGCGCAACGCGGGCCAGATTTATCTTGAAATGGAGAAAGCGGCTTTTTAAGGCCGGCGCACCGTTCGCTTGTGCCGCGCGCCTTGATGCGCCCGTGAGATACCGGGTCCATGCTGTGGACGGCCCTTGCCGCGCGGCTTGAGAGGTCTGGACAGGTTCCGTTTCGGAGGCGTTGGCAATTTCAAGCCGACAAAATCATACAGGGCCGCGGCGGATTCATCATCCATCTCAAGCGTGCGTCCGGTATGGAAATGCGACGGGAGATGGACGGGACCGAAACGAATGCGCATCAGCCGGCTCACCTTGATGCCCACGGCCTCCCACAACCGGCGCACTTCGCGGTTGCGTCCTTCCTTCAATACCACGTGGTACCAGTGATTCGCGCCGGCGCCGCCGGCATCGACGATGGAAATAAAATGCGCCGGACCGTCTTCCAGCATCACGTCTACTTTCAGTCGCGCGAGCATTTCGTCGCTCACCTTGCCGAGCACGCGCACGGCATACTCGCGCTCAATCTCGTGAGACGGATGCGTCAGGTGGTTGGCCAGCTCGCCGTCCGTCGTGAACAACAGCAGGCCGGAGGTGTTGTAATCCAAGCGGCCGATGTTGATCCAGCGCGCGCCACGCAGCTTGGGAAGTTTTTCGAAGACCGTCGGCCGGCCCTGCGGATCGGAACGCGTGCAGACCTCGCCCACCGGCTTGTGGTAAATCAGGAGACGCGGCTTGGCTTGGAAGGCATGCGTCGGGACCTTTCGTCCGTCAACACTGAGGGTCTGATCCGGAGTGACTCGCGCGCCGAGCGTGGCGGGCTTGCCGTCCACGGTGATGCGGCCTTCTTCGATCCAGCGCTCGATTTGCCGTCGGGAGCCCCAGCCGGCGCGCGCCAACACCTTTTGTAACCGTTCACCTACCACAGCTTTTGTGATGCACAGGGATGTGCGAATGTCGCGGGAGGCAGGATGCCGAGAGCGACCAGCTTTTCCCCGGCGGGGACGCCCCGGTCACTCACGCTCGGCCGAGCGGACCTCGATCAAGGTCGCCGGCTCCGGCACGTCTTGTGCCTCGTCGTGCGATTCCCCGTCAGAAGCGGTCATGGCGGCGGAGGACGATGTCTCCGCGCCCGGTTCCAGGTCCAGACGCAGGTTCAATTCATTGCTGATGACGTCTAGGTCGCGCAGAGCCGAAAGCGGCGGCAACTCTTCCAGGCTCTTCAAGTTGAAATGCTCGAGGAACTCACGCGTGGTGCCGTAAAGGGCGGGACGTCCCGGAACATTGCGTATGCCTACCTGGCGGATCCACTCGCGCCCCAGCAGCGTCTTGATGATGTCGGTGCTCACGGACACGCCGCGAACATCCTCGATATCGCCACGCGTCACCGGCTGGCGGTAAGCGATGATGGCCAGAGTCTCGAGCAGCGCGCGCGAATAGCGCGCGGGACGCTCTTCGGCCAGCCGGGTGATCCAGGGTGCGTATTTATCGCGGGTCTGAATACGCCAGGCACGGTCGATCTGCTTCAGCTCAACCACGCGCTCGGCGTATTCCTCTTCCAGCTGGCTGATGGCATCGCGGATTTCCTCGCGTGTCGGTGGCGATTCGGACGGGAACATGGTCAACATCTTGTCGATGGTCAGCGGCTGTCCCGCGACCAGCAGCGCCGCCTCGATGATATTCTTCAGTTCTGCGTTTGAATCGCTCATCAGGCCGCCGCCTTGAGATGAATGGGTGCAAAAGGTTCCTGCTGGACGACAACCACCAGCGATTCCTTCAGGAGTTCGAGAATCGCCATGAAGGTCACCACCAAACCGCGCCGGCCCTCGTTCAGGTCGAACATTTCCTCGAAACTCACAAACGCCTCACTATTGATCTTCGCCAGTATCCGGGTCATGCGTTCACGTACCGACAGCGGTTCCAGCTGAACACGATGATGCCGGTAAAGTTCGGCACGCACAAGCACCTCTTTGAAAGCGTCCAGAAGATCGAACAAGCTGACATTCGGCTCGATACGCTTGACGGGCGGGTGATCGTTTTCGATGACCACCAGATGCACCTCGCGCCCCACCCGCGGCATCTGGTCCAGGGACTCGGCGGCGGTGCGGTAACGTTCATATTCCTGGAGGCGACGTATCAGTTCGGCGCGCGGGTCGGCCTCTTCTCCCTCGCTGGCCGGCCGCGGCAGGAGCATGCGCGATTTTATTTCCGCCAGCATCGCGGCCATGACCAGGTACTCCGCGGCAAGCTCCAGTTTCACGGTTTGCATCAGCTCGACGTAGCCCATGTACTGGCGCGTGACTTCGGCGATGGGAATATCCAGGATATCGAGATTCTGCTTGCGGATAAGATACAGAAGCAGATCGAGCGGACCCGAGAAAGTTTCGAGGAAAACCTCCAACGCATCCGGCGGGATGTACAAATCTTCCGGCAGCTTGGTGAGCGTCTCGCCACGGATGACGGCAAGCGTAACGGCAAGTGGCGATTCCGTGTCGGTCGGTGTGCTCATCCGTTGTATCCCAGTCCAATGGCGGCGCGGACTTCGACCAGGGTGGCTTCCGCCGCCTCCTGCGCACGCTTGTTGCCGTCGGCGATGATGCTCTTCACTGCCAGCGGATCACGCGAAAATTCCGCGATGCGTTCCTGCATTGGCTTCAGCTCTGCCAGCACGGCATCAATGATGGGCTGTTTGCATTCAAGGCAGCCAATTTTCGCCGAACGGCAGCCGTTTTGCACCCAGTCCTTCTTTTCCTGGTCCGAGTAGACGAGATGAAAATCCCACACCGGGCATTTGTCCGGGTTTCCCGGGTCGGTACGATGCACGCGCGCCGGGTCGGTGGGCATGGTGCGGAGCTTCTTTTCCACATCCGCCGGTGGTTCGCGCAGACTGATGACATTGTCATAAGACTTGGACATCTTGCGGCCATCGAGCCCCGGCATCTTGGGCGCGTGGGTCAGCATGGTCTGGGGCTCGGGGAGAATGATCTTGCCTCCTCCTTCCAGAAAGCCAAACAGCCTTTCCTTGTCACCCAGGGCGATGTTCTTCTGCCGCTCAAGCAGAGCATGCGCCGTCTCCAACGCCTCACGGTCACCCTGCTCCATATAGGCCGTACGCAGATCGCGATACAGCTTGGCGTTTTTCTTGCCCATTTTCTTGATGGCTTCTTCGGCGCGTTGTTCGTAACCCGGCTCCCGCCCGTAGAGGTGATTGAAGCGACGCGCGACCTCGCGTGTGAGCTCCACATGGGCCACCTGATCTTCGCCCACCGGCACTATACCCGCACGATATATAAGGATATCTGCGCTTTGCAACAGCGGGTAGCCCAGAAAACCATATGTCGAAAGATCCCGGTCTCCCAGCTGGAGCTGCTGATCCTTGTAAGACGGCACGCGCTCCAGCCAAGACAAGGGCGTGATCATCGATAGCAGGACATGGAGTTCGGCGTGTGCCGGAATACGGGACTGGATAAACAGGGTGGCATTATTCGGGTCCACCCCGGCCGCCAGCCAGTCCACCACCATATCCCAAACGCTTTCATGGATGATTTGAGGGTCTTCGTAATGAGTGGTCAGAGCATGCCAGTCAGCCACGAAGAAGAAGCACTCGTATTCAGATTGGAGCTTGACCCAATTCTTCAGTACCCCGTGATAGTGCCCAAGGTGCAGCCGCCCCGTGGGGCGCATGCCGGACAAAACCCGCATCGACTGGCCGGGAAGGACCGTGCTCATCGTAACCCCACGATCAGGGTCACAAGACGCTCAACCATGTGGATGGGTGGACCGATGATGGCACCCAGTATGCCCGTCGCGAGCAAGGCCAGGAGAATGAAAAACCCGAAAGGCTCGAGTCGTGACAGTTGCCAGGCCCAAGGACCCGGCAGCAGACCTACAGCCACCCTGCCACCATCCAGTGGCGGCATAGGAATAAGATTAAGTACCATAAACACTGCATTGATTTCTATACCAAATAATCCCATGTATTGCATCGGCAGACCGGCCCAGGACTGTGGACCCAGCTGTACGCCGATACGTGCTATCACAGCCCAGAAAACTGCCATCACCAAATTTGCACCCGGACCAGCAGCCGCCACGATCGCCATGTCGCGTTTGGGGTGACGGAGATTCTCCCAGGTAACCGGGACCGGCTTGGCCCATCCGAAGACAAACCCCCCGAGCAATAGCAACAACCCCGGGACCAATATCGTGCCTACTGGGTCGATATGTTTGAGGGGATTGAGGGTCAGACGGCCAAGTCGCTGTGCCGTGGGATCACCGAACTTCTTGGCCACCCACCCGTGGGCAACCTCGTGAACCGTAATGGCGAAAAGCAGGGGCAGAAAAGCGACGGCCACCAGCTGGGGGGTGCTTAGATCAGGCATCGGTCGCGGAGTATATCAGGAGCGTCCAGCGCATAAAACGTGAAATTTTCCTTTATCTGCTTAGTTTTGGGTAATTTTTCAGACTGTAAAGCGGGCATTGTCCCCTTTGCCCTGCCGCGCCACGCTCGCCCGGCCGCCCTCGATCTCGACCACGGTGGTCGGTTCGAGCCCGCAAAATCCGCCGTCCACCACCAGGTCCACGTCGTGCTCAAGCCGGCGGCGAATTTCCTCCGGATCGCTCAGGGGCAATTCCTCGCCCGGCAGAATCAGCGTGGAGCTCATCAGCGGTTCATTCAGCTCGGCGAGCAGGGCCTGGGCAACGACGTGGTCCGGCACACGCAATCCGATGGTTTTGCGCTTGGGATGCTGCAAGCGGCGCGGTACCTCGCGCGTGGCCGGCAGGATGAAGGTATACGGCCCAGGCGTGTTGGCCTTGAGCAGGCGGTAGTCGGCGTTGCTCACGCGCGCGTACTGCGCCACCTCGGAAAGATCGCGGCACACGAGCGTGAAATTGTGATTTTGATCCACGCGGCGGATACGGCGGATGCGTTCCATGGCCGCCTTGTCGCCGATATGGCAACCGAGCGCATAGCTCGAATCGGTGGGATACGCGATCACCCCGCCGGCGCGCACGATGTCCACCGCCCGCTTGATCAGACGCGGCTGCGGGTGCGTCGGGTGTATTTGAAAATACTGGGCCATGTCGCCCTAGGACAAGCTTTCTGCCACAACCTCGTGCGTGGCCAATCCGGTCATTTCCCAATTCCGCCAGACGGGAACACAGCCATCCGGCAATGCTGGCAGCCTTCCGAGATCCATCCAGGTTTTTTCCGGACCGTGATAATCGGACCCGGCCGAGGCGAGAAAATCCTGCTCGGCGGCGATGCGCGCCAAGTGCTGAGTGGCCTCCGGCGGATGACTGCCGGAAATCACTTCAATCGCCGCACCGCCGCATTCGCGGAATTCGCCGAATAACCGCAGCAATTTGCCGGCGCTCAGTTTATAACGCGCCGGATGGGCTACCACGGCCTGACCGCCCGCGGAACGAATCCAGCTCACCGCCTCATCGAGCGTGGCCCATTGGCCGGGCACGTGGCCAGGCTTTCCGCTCGAAAGAAACTGCTTGAAAGCCTGCTGCATGCCGCGGACATAACCCTGCTCGACGAGAAAACGCGCAAAATGCGTGCGCGAAACGATTGTCCCTTTCGCCAGACGTCGCGCGCCTTCGTAGGCGCCCTCGATTCTTTTTTTCTGCAACCGGCGGCCGATTTCCACCGCGCGCCATTGGCGGAACTCGCGCAGGCGCGCAAGGCCCTGCTGCAAGACGTGGTCCGCGGTATCGATATTAAGACCGACGATATGCACCGTCTGGCTCTGCCACGTGACGGAAATTTCAACGCCCGCGATCAGCGTGATGCCAACCCGGTCTGCCGTGATCCGCGCCTCGGCAATGCCATCGGTCACGTCATGGTCGGTCAGCGCCAACACGTCCACGCCGGCCGCACGTGCCCGCGTCACCAGTTCCGCCGGCGTGAGGGTTCCATCCGATTGCAGACTGTGTGTATGCAAATCGAAACGCCGCATGGATGAAGCAGCAGAAGCTGTATTGGTATTGCTCATATCGCAAACAGGATATCATGAATAAACGGGTTATACTTTACAGTTACAGGAATGCCGATGATCACCACCCTGCCACCCAGCCTTGCCGAAGCGGAACTGCGTTTCGAACACGCGGCGAGGGATATTATTGACACTTATGAAGCACGGCGTCCGGCCGAAACTAATCAGGTCACGCCGGGACAATTGGCGGAAGCCATCGAGCAGTTTCTGGCGATTATCGCCCGGATCGACCGGGAGGAAGGCGAAGTCGGGCCTATCGCCAAGGAAGACGCCACCCAACTCGGCGATTACGGCGTAACGCTGCTCACCGACCTCATCGCCTGGGCGGGTCAGCTCAACATGCCCGTGCCGCGGACGGATCTCGAAATCGTGATACTGGCGGCGGCCGACTGGATCATGCGCCACGAGGGCCAGATTCGCGCGCTCGATCCGGTGGTCAATGCGCTCGCCAATTTTTCCAACCGCATGCATGACCCGGCGTCGCTCGAGCCGATAACCCATTTCATGGGCCGCGTGATACACGCCAGCGCCAGCCTCATCAAGGAGGACCTGGAAAAAACCAATCCCGGCCGGCCGTGGCGTGTCCTGCACCTGAACCGCGGCATCGTCGCGACTCGCACGCACAACCCGGAACTCATGGAAAAGGTTTTCGAGGATCTGGTGCGTTATCTGCCGGAAGATGCCGCCGCTTTCTTCGCCGAAGGCATGCAGCAGATGGAGGCGCTTAACTACCCTCAACCGGTGCGGCAGGTCATGGGACGCTTTTTCGACCTCTGGACGCGGCCCCGGATGCACTAGGCAAGCTCGGATTAAGTCCGTTCGTAGTGATCTTGTCGAAGCACGAACGGCCTCGGGGCGAACGGAATGGCTTAATCCAAGCTTCCCTGGCCCCAAAGTGCGTCCTTGCCGCTTTTGAGGCGGGATGCGAAAATAGCGCTCCTTTTGTCACTGCCTGTACGATGAAATTCCTTTACGATCTGTTCCCGCTGCTGCTGTTCTTCGCGGCCTTCAAGTTCTACGACATCTATGTCGCCACCGCCGTGGCGATCGCCGCGTCATTCCTGCAAACCGGACTCTTCTGGCTCAAGCACCGCCGCTTCGAGACCATGCACCTGATCACGCTCACCGTCATTGGCGTCTTCGGCGGTCTGACGCTGGCGTTGCACGACGACACCTTCATCAAGTGGAAGCCCACGCTGGTCTATTGGATACTCGCGGCGCTCATGCTCGCCAGCCAGTGGTTCGGAAAGAAAACCATCATCGAGCGCATGATGTCGGCGCAGGTCACGCTGCCGACGCCGGTATGGAAACGTCTCAATCTGAGCTGGGGAATTTTCTTCACGGTGCTCGGCGCGGTGAATATTTACGTGGCGTTTTTCTACGGCCTCGATCTCGACGCCGATACGCGACGCAGCATCTGGGTCAACTTCAAGGTCTTCGGACTGCTGGGATTGACGCTGCTCTTCGTCGTGGGACAGGCCTTCTTCATGGCCAGGCATATGCAGCACAAACCGGAAAACGGTGAATCGGCCGTCGACAGGACGGCAAAATAAATGATGTGGTACGTCATTAACGGCACCGATACCGAAGACAGCCTCGAACGCCGGCTGTCCGTGCGCGCGGCGCATGTGGCGCGCCTGCAGCAACTTCAGGACGAAGGCCGCCTGCTGCTCGCCGGCCCCTACCCGGCGGTGGACAGCAACGACCCCGGCCCCGCCGGGTTCACCGGCAGTCTGATCGTCGCCGAGTTCGATTCGCTCGAGGACGCGCAGACCTGGGCCAAGGCCGATCCCTATGTCGCAGCAGGTGTTTTTGCCAGCGTCAACATCAAACCGTTTCGCAAGGTGTTGCCCTAAAATGGAACGTGTCACGCTGATCGAAAACCGCTTGCGCGAAGCCTTCACGCCCCAGAAAATCGAGGTGCGCGATGACAGCCGCCTGCATGCCGGGCACGAAGGCGCGAAAAGCGGCGGCGGGCATTTCGCCGTCACCATCGTCTCGCCGACGTTTCAGGGCAAGAACCCTGTGCAGCGGCATCAGATGATTTACCAGGCGCTGGGCGACATGATGAAAAAGGAAATTCATGCGCTCAGCATCCAGGCGTTCACACCGGACGAGCTCTGAACGAATCCGTCAGTCAAACCACCAACCGTAACCAAGGAAAATCCATGTCAACCCTACGCACATCCCTCATCGTGTTACTGGCCGCGGCGGGCCTGCTCGCCGCCGGCTGCGACAAAAAGCCCAGCGACCAGACCAAGAAGGAAGAGGCCAAGCCTGCCGCCAAGATCATAGCCACCGTCAACGGCGACAACATCATGGACACGGACTATCAGGGCTATTTGCAGATCCGCCAGCAGCAGGTCGGTCCGATCGCGGACAAGGACAAGGAAAAGAAGATCGTGCTCGATGAGATGATCGACAAGATGCTGCTCGCGCAATACGCCGTGAGCAACAAGATCGATCAGGACCCCGAAGTCGGTTCTCTCATGAAGCGCGTGCGCGAGGAAATCCTGGCGCAGGCCGTCAAACGCAATCTGCTGCGGGACAACCCGATCTCCGAAGACGACGTCAAGAAGCGCTTCGAGCAGGAAGTGGAGAACACGCACAAGACCGAATACAAGGTGCGTCACATCCTCGTGAAGGAGGAAAGCGATGCCAAGGACATCATCGCGCAGCTGAAAAAAGGCGCGAAGTTCGACAAGCTCGCCAAAGACAAATCCATGGATGCGCAGAGCGGCAAGAACGGCGGCGAGCTCGGCTGGATCAATCAGGGCATGGTCGTCCCCGAGTTCTTCAACGCCCTTATTAAGATGAACAAGGGTGCGATTTCGGACGAGCCGGTAAAATCCGACTTCGGCTGGCACATCATCAAGGTGGAAGACACTCGTCCGCTCAAGATCCCGACCTTCGAGCAGTTCATGGCGGATCAGCACGCGCGCGCCAATATCTACCGCAAGATGCAGGACGACAAGATCAACAACCTGCTCAAGGACATCAAGGGCAAGGCCAAGATCACGGTCAACTGAGACGGTCATGACCGACCCATCCCGCCGAATGCGGGATGGGTTTTTTTGCTCGCCACTTTCATCGCTGCGCGTCCTGCTTCGCTCGAAAGCCAGGGCTCGCCATCCATGGCGAGCCCGCTTGGCGGGGTAAGCGCCCGCCGGGCGCTTACCTTATTCCGCCTCGCCCCTGTGGCTCGCCCTTTCGGGGCCAGCGTCGCGGAGCTCCGCTGTCAAAAATCGTTCCCGGCGATTTTTTCCGTCTAGAATTTCTCCATGGAGAGACATTTCCTCAAAACAGGACTCATCGCGATCGCCATCCTGGCGATATCGGCCGGTGGGTATGCTGACACTCCGACTGAACTGGAAACCCGGTCCATCGCGCTGTCCGAAAACATAAAAGTCGGCGACCGCATAGACCACATCCGTTTCCTCGGCATGCTGCAATTGCCGAATCCAAAGGTGGACGGGATGCGCTTCTCGCAGCTCTCCGGTCTCGCCTGGGATGATGACGACGGCATCCTGTATGCCATCTCCGACAAGGGGTTTCTGTTCCATCTGCAACCGGTATTCGAAAACGGCGTGCTGACGGGCCTGAAACTCCTCAAGGCGGTCCACCTGCGTGAACTCGGCAGTGGCAAGCCGCTGAAGGGGACGCGCGGCGATTCCGAGGGACTGGATATTCTGAACGGACGCAACGGGCGCAAGGGCGATGCGGAACTGATTATCAGCTTTGAACGCTTTCCACGCATCGTGCGTTACCGACCCGATGGCTACGCCATCAGCGAATATCCCCTGCCTGCGCCTCTCAACGACGCCCGGATGTACCAAGACTCCAACAAGATGCTGGAGTCGGTGTGTGTCGATTCAAAACTGGGCATTCTTACCGTGCCCGAAGTCCCGCTCAAGGGAGAGCGCCAGGGCTACACGCGCATCTTTAATCTCGACGGCAAATCCTGGTTCTATCCGCTGCCGGAAAACAATCGTATATCCGCGCTGGAATGTCTTGGCAAAAACCGGGTAATGGTGCTGGAAAGCAACTTCAAAGGTAGCTTCGGCCGTCTCGAAGTATTCCTCAGGATCGCAACACTGTCGCCGGACGCATCATCCACGGAATCCGTGCCGGTTGAAACCGTCGTTACATTCGACAGCGGCAAAAAACATCAAATCGACAACTTTGAAGGCCTGGCGAGACACCGTGGCAACCGCTTTTTCATTGTCAGCGACGACAACGATCTGTTCATCCAGCGTTCGTTGCTGATGTACTTCGAGCTGCTGGATAAATAATTTTCGGCGTCAGGCGGAAAACGCCAACACCCCAAGCCCGACCGTAATGATGGCAATGGCCGCGAGCCTTGTGCGCCAGCGCTCGCGTTCTCCGAATACAAGGATCGACAACAGTCCCGCGAGCACGATACCAGCATTGGTGAACGCCACCGCGTACGCAGCGGAAAGATATTGCATGGCGAAAATCACCAGTCCGTAGGCATTGCCGATGAAAAGCCCGGCCGGCAGCCAGCGGGTAATCGGTGGCATCGCCGATGGACGCCAGCGGCCGAGACGCACGCGCTGCTCGATACTGAGTGCGACGAACGAGGCGAACAGATCGGTGCTCACGAGTCCGAGCTGCGCGCCATACGTCGGCAGACTCGGCACGGCCAACTTGTTGCTCAGCGAGTAAACGCTCGTGGCCAGGGCCGCGATCACGGCCCAGAGCAGCGCCCGGCGGCTGTCGCCATGCCTGGCGCTCGCCGCCATCAGCAATAAACCGCCAACGGAAACGAGTATGCCGATCCATCCTCCCGCGGCGATCACCTCGCCAAAAAACAGACTGCTCCAGACGGCGATCAGCAAGGGCGAACTACGCGCGATGGGATACACCAGCGCCACCGGCGCGTGCCGATAGGCCGCGCCCAGCACGAGAAAGTAAACGCTGTTGGCCAGCGCCGAGATGACCAGCAGGCCGGCGAGAGAGTACGACCAATGGGCTTCTGTCACGAGCGCATACAACGACCACGGCCCGAGGATGACGAGATAACCGACCAGCGCCCACCACAGAAATCGACTGTCGGGATGACTGGCGCGCGCCAGCAGGTTCCACGCGACATGCATCAGTACCGCCGCCGTGAGCGCCAGCGCGGCGGCAGTCATGACCGGAATATCGCGTGCGCGATGCGCGTGATTTCAAAAATTGGATATATATCCATTGATGTCGCCTGCGGCGATCTTATTTTAATCAGGTCCTCGCAGCCAGGAATAGGCGCGCAAGCCGGGCTGAGCGCAACCCGACACCAGGCCTGCGGCTAAGCTCCCGTGGAAATCGCGCCTAAACCACGCTGCCGAAGCTCTTGTCGGTGGCTCCCGCCGGCGCCTTGAGCCCGGCAATGAGGCAACCCTGCGCCACCGGACCGGCCGGAAAAAGCTGATAGAGGTACTTCATGCCGCCTTTCCCGTGAAACTTCTCATCCAGCGCGTCGTGCAGCTCGCGCATGTTGATGGTGATCTCCTCGTGCTTGGCGTAGTACTGCTGCAACGCGCGCACGGCTTCCCAGTGATCCTCGCCGAGCTTGAGTCCTTCCCGCTGCGCGGTCTTGACGGCTAGCTCGCGCGTCCAGTCGGCCGACGCGTGAGGGAACCTGGCATCCTTAGCGGTTTCACTTTCGGCTTCCTTGATCGCATCTAATAGACTGGTCATGGCTCGACCTCCTTTCGGCATCCTGAAGTCAATTTCATACACGCACTATTCTCCACGCGTTTTGATGAACATCAACCTTGGCTTCATGGGCGACTAATTACCCCACATTCCAGCGAGGATTTTGCGGGCCTGTGCCAAGGCCAACCTACGGGCTCGTGAATTTGAGCCTGGCCCCTTTAATTCGTGTTAGGCACAGTGGCGGCTGATAAACGATGTCTTATAACTACATTTACTGCGCCGGGAAGTAAGAAGAATAAAAATACTGGCGCGAGTTCATTCAGGTCGGATTGAAGAAGTACAACCGTAAATACCGTTGCCATTACCGAAAATATTATGGACTGACCAAAGACGCCGGACGGAATCCTAGAGTTTTCACCTCGCCTGAATAGGAGTGATTCAGAAACCGCAGAGGCTGCCAGATAGCCAAGCGAGAGAAATGCCGAAAAGAACATGAAAGATCCGAATTTACCAATTTCCGGTGCAAAGTGCGGACCATGTGGTATGACAAAAGTGTATACGGCCTGCTCTATGATAAGAAAGATCCAGCCAGTAGCTATAGGTACTAAGATTTTCTTTACGGATACCATTAGTTTTCGCCTAACTATAATTCGACCGCCGAAAAGTTCCGTTTAAACGAAGCTTTTCGGCATTGATAAAATTTGATATTTGTAGAATCAAGCTATTAGCATCTTTTAGTGCATCAGAATACCAGCGATGATACTCATTACCCAAGCAGCTTAAGAAACTCTTTCTCATCCAACATCGTTACTCCAAGTTCTGCTGCTTTGTCCGCCTTCGAGCCGGGCTCTTCGCCGACAATCACGTAATCAGTTTTCTTCGAGACACTGCCGGCGATCTTGGCGCCTAATTCTTGCAGCCTGCGCTTAGCTTCGTCACGTGTCATGGTGCTGAGCCCACCCGTAAGAACAAAGGTCTTGCCCGCGAGCGCGGAGGATTTTTTGACGCGTGCAGGCTTGGGCCAGTGAATGCCGGCCTTGAGCAGATCGCGAATCACGCCGCGGTTGTGCTTTTCGTGGAAGAAACTGGAAATGTCCTCGGCCATGGCCGGTCCGATACCGTGTATCTGTTCCAGCGTTTCCCGATCGGCGTCCAGGATATCATCCATCGAACCGAACTGATCGGCGAGCAGTTGCGCCGTGGCTTCGCCCACTTGCGGGATGCCAAGCGCGTGCAGGAAACGCGCAAAGGTGGTGTTCTTGCTCTTTTTGATCTGGTCGAGAAGATTCTGCGCTGATTTCTCGGCCATGCGTTCAAGATCGGCCAGCTCGTCATGCTTGAGGCGGTAGATATCGGCCACGGTTTTCACCATGTCCTTATCCACCAACTGCTGCACCAGCTTGTCGCCCAGGCCCTCGATGTCCATGGCGTGGCGCGAGGCGAAATGCAGAATCGCGCCCATACGCTGCGCGGAACACACGAGCCCGCCCATGCAGCGGTGCGCCGCCTCCTCTTCCTCGCGGATCACCTGCGAGCCGCACACAGGGCACTTGTCCGGCGTGTGCCACTTGCGTGCACCACGCGGGCGCTTATCCTTGATGACGCCCACGACCTCGGGAATGACATCACCCGCGCGTCGTACGATCACGGTGTCGCCGACGCGCACGTCCTTGCGATCAACCTCGTCCTGGTTGTGCAAAGTCGCGTGCGTCACGGTGACGCCGCTCACCTGCACCGGTTTCAACACCGCCACCGGCGTGATTACGCCGGTCCGCCCGACCGAGGCCATGATTTCCTCGACGACCGTGGTTTCTTCCTGCGCCGGCAGCTTGTGCGCGACGGCCCAGCGCGGCGCGCGCGCGGTGTAGCCCAGTTGATCGCGCGCGCGCAGGTCGTCCACCTTGTACACCACGCCGTCGATTTCGAACGGCAGCTTGTCGCGTTTGGCGAGGATTTCCTGATAATACTTGAGACACTCGTCCACGCCGTTTACCACGCGGAAAAATTCGGTGACACGAAAACCCCAATCCCTTAAATGCTTCGACACTTCTGAATAGCGCCGCGCCACGGGTTCGGAAACCTCGCCCAATCCCCAGGGGAAAAAACTCAACGGACGCGCGGCGGTCACGCGCGTGTCAAGCTGGCGCAGCGAACCTGCGGCAGCATTGCGCGGGTTGGCGAATATCTTGGCACCCTGCTTCAGTTGTTCGGCGTTGAGACGCTCGAATTCCTTTTTCGGAATGACGACTTCGCCGCGCACCTCCACCACCTTAGGCCAACCTTTGCCTTGCAGATGCAGCGGCACGGTCTTGATGGTGCGCACATTTGCCGTCACGTCCTCGCCGGTGCTGCCGTCGCCGCGCGTGCCAACCTGCATCAGCACGCCGTTCTCGTAGCGCAGGCTCACCGAGGTGCCGTCAAATTTTGGTTCGGCGGTGTAGGCAACTTTACCTTCGATCTCGATACTCTTGCGCACGCGTTGGTCCCACTCGCGCGCCTCCGCGTCATCGAAGGCGTTATCCATCGAGGTCATCGGGATTTTATGGCGCACCTCGCCGAACTCGGACAACGGCGCCGCGCCGACGCGCCGGGTGGGCGAATCGGGCGTAATCAGCCCGGGATGTTCGGATTCGATCTGCTGCAACTCACGCAGCAGTTTATCGTATTGCGCGTCGGAGACGACGGGATCGTCGAGGACGTAGTAGCGGTAGTTGTGGTAATTGATCTCTTTGCGAAGCTCTTCCGCGCGTTTGCGCAGCTTGTCCGCACTACTCATAAGGTCGCGGCTTCGTTGAACAGCTTGAGCGCCGTTTCGCTTCCCGGGGGAATGCCGAAGGCGCGCATCTTTTCCTCGATGTCCTCGATCTGGTGGTGAATCACCGCGATGCCCTTGTCGGTGAGCGGGCGGCGATTCTGGTCCTGGAGCTTTCCGCCCAGCGTATCGGCGATTTCCCTGGCCGTCGCCACCATCTTGCCGAACAGCGCGCCCGGGTGGTACGCGCAGGGCACGCTCATGAACAGCGTGAGTCCGGGCGTCTCGAAACTGTCCAGGGCCGCGGGATCGAACGTGCTCAACTCGTCGAGATTCGCCAGGCTGAAAAGAAAACGGCTGCCGGGAGCGACGGTATTCTTCATGTGAAAGATATTCATCGCGCCGAGTTCCATGCCCGCGTGACGCGCCGCCATTTCAATGGCGCGACCCGGAAACGCGGGATCGGCGTTCGGCACGATGTGAATGCCGGCGATCACGTCATAGGTGTCGCAGAATTCTTGCAGCTCCCGGGCGCGCGCCAGCCCCTGCTCGAAGGTCAGTGGCAGCTTCGTGGGGCGATGCAGCGCATCCGCCAGTTGCAGGCCGATCTCGGTGAAGGTGGTGAGCTCCGATTCATCGACCGGACCCTTGGGATCGACCAGCTGGATGGCGAGCGTGATGTCACCGTACTGCGTTCTGGACGAATCGAGTTGCAGGTCCGACCAGTGCTCGGTGCGGTAATGTTGGCCGTAAAGATGTCGCGCCTTGTTCAGCTTGTATTCATGCTGTTTGAAGATACCGAGCGCCGCGTCGCGCGCCACCGGCTGCTCGCCCGGAAGCTGAATGACGAAATCGATTTTTTCATCGGACAGATATTCCCTGCCGGGCTCGGCCGCGCCGCGTCCCGAACGACGAAGCCCGGCCGTGAGGTCGAGCGGCATGGTCGCCACCTCTTCCAGGTGCCGGATCTCCTTGCGCAGGAGCTCGTTCCGCGGAACTTCCCGCGCGGCCACCTCGACGTCGGAGCGCAGCACCTTTTCACTGCCGTGCTCGCGCGTGGCGCTCAGCACGCTGGGACGCGCGGATGTTTCGTCTTCGTGAAATTCACCGACGGGCTCGTCCGGCCGCGGGCGCGGACGGCGCAGGCGCGCCATGTCGTAGGTGGTCAGGGCAACAATAGCGACGATGACGATTCCGATGAAGAGCAGGGCATACTGCAGGTTCATTACTGCGCGACCATCTCCATGGCCTGATCCACGTCCACCGTCACCAGGCGCGAGACGCCCGGCTCGGACATGGTGACGCCGATCAGGACGTCCGCCATTTCCATGCTGATCTTGTTGTGCGTGATGTAGACCAGCTGGGTCTTCTGCGACAGCGTTTTCAGGGTTTCGCAATAGCGGATCACGTTGGCGTCGTCGAGCGGCGCGTCCACCTCGTCGAGCAGGCAGAACGGCGCGGGATTGAGCTGGAAGATGGCGAACACCAACGCCACCGCGGTCAACGCCTTCTCACCGCCGGAGAGCAGGTGGATCGTGCTGTTGCGCTTGCCCGGCGGACGCGCCATGACGCCGACGCCGGTTTCGAGCAGGTCGTTGTCCGTCATCTCGAGGTGCGCGCTGCCGCCGCCGAAAAGCTGCGGGAAGAAGCTCTGGAAATACTCGTTGACCTGGTCGAAGGTCTCCTTGAAGCGCGTGCGCGTCTCGCGGTCGATCTTGCGGATCGCCTCTTCCAGCGTGGACAGCGCCTGGGACAAATCCTCGTACTGCCTGTCGAGATAGTTCTTGCGCGTGCTCGCTTCCTCGAATTCCTCGATCGCGACCAGGTTGATCGGTCCGAGGCGCTCGATGCGCGCCGTGACCTGCTCCAGGCGCGCGGCCCATTCCAGCTCGGTCGCCTCGGGCGGCAGCTCCTGGCGCAGCGGCTCGATCTCGAAGCCGGTTTCGCGCAGCTGATCGGCGAAAGTGTCGCGCCGCACCACCAGCTCCTGCCGTACGATGCGCTCGCCCTCGTGCTTCTCGCGCACCTCGGAAACCTGCCGTTCTTCCTGGGTCCGCGCCTGTTCCTGCTCGCGCAGATGCGTCTCGAGATCGGTCACGCCCTGGCGCGCGGCGTTGAGGCGCTCTTCGATGCCCAGGCGCTTTTGCAGAAATTCATCCAGCTGCTGGCGGTAACCGGGCGTGGGGTCTTGTGCGTCCGACAGTACCAGCGTCAGTTGTTCGCGCCGCGCGATGAGCTGCTGTAACTGGCTTTCGAGGCGCGCATGACTGCTGCGCGTGCCGTCGAACGAGGCCTGCAGCGTCTCGCGCTCGATCTCGAGGCGATGCAGGCGGTCGCGCGCCTCGGTCTCCTGCGTGCGCGTCTGTTCCACCGCGTCCTGCAACGCCTGGCGCTGCTGCTGTAACTGCGTGCGCCGCTGTTCATGTTCACCGCCGGTGGCTTCGGCCCGGTGCAGCAGATCGCCCGCCGCCGTGACTTCGGCCTGATCGCGGTTGAGCTGCTCGGTGATTTCCTGCTGTTCGTGCCCGATCTGCGCGCGGCGGGATTCGAGCTGCGACAGCCGCGCCTGCTTGTGACCCAGTTGCTCGCGCAGGCGCGCGCGTTCGCGATTGTTTTCATTCAGGTCGCGGCTGAGCTCGTCGCGTTCGTCTTCGAGATCCTGCAACTGTGTGTCCATCGCGGCGAGTTCGGCCTGGAGGTTGCCGAGCTTGTCCTGCAATCCGGACAGCTCGGATTGCAAGGTTTCGATTTCACGCTCGCGCAACAGCCATCCGGCGCGTGCGCCTTGCTCGTGCCCCAGACTCAGCCAGTTGCGGCCCAGCCAGGCGCCATCGCGCGTGACGATGGACTCGCGCGTGGCGAGCGCGGCGCGCATCACCAGCGCCTGTTCCAGCGACTCGGTGACATAGACTCCCTCGAGCAGCGGCGCGAGATCGATGTCGCCGCGCACCTTGTCGATCAAGGCCGCGCGCGCGGACGGTTGATGCGCGGACGACGTGCCGAGTTCGATAAAGGAAACTTGTGACTGGTTGAAGCCTGAGGTCGCCGTCGCAACCTGCCCCATCTGCGGCACGCACACGGCGCCGAGGTTGATGCCGAGCACGCGTTCGACGGCCTTCTCCCAGCCGGATTCGACCTTGAGCAGGCGCGCCAACCGCGGGGCCTTGTCGAGACCCTGACCGCGCAGCCATTCGCCCAGCGTCGCGTCGCTCTCGCCTTGCGCGGCCGCCTGCAGCTCGCGCAATGAAGCCAGGCGCGCCTCGCTGTTCTGTTTCTGCCCGCGCACCTCGGCCAGTTCATCGTCGAGTTCATCGCGCCGGTCGCGCGTCTCGCGCAGACGTGCCTCGATCTCGGCGATCGAGCGTTCTTTCGACTCGCACGCCTCATCCAACTCGGCCACCTGCGTTTGCAGGGCGCCGGCGGGTTCTTTATCCAGTTCCGCGGCGATGGTTGCCGCCTCCTGTTCAAGACGCGCCTGGCGCTGCCGCAGTTGCTCGAGATGCTGTTGCAGCTGCAGGATGCGGGCGTTCTGGACATCGCGCACCTTGGCCGGTTCGGCGGCCATCGCGCTGAACGACTCCCATTCGGTTTGCCAGTCCTGCATGGTGCGCTCGGACTGGCCGCGATTTCCGACCGCCGCGTCGCGCGCGCGGACATGCTCCTCCACTTGCGGCGCCAGTTCGTCGAGCCGGCGCTGCATTTCATCCATGCGCGTCACGTCCGCCTGCAGATGGGCGCTTGCCTCCCCCCACGCGCGGTTGATCTGTTCCTGTTCGCGCAACTGGTTCTCGCGCGTCTCGCGCGCGTGCTGAATGGCCTGCTCGAGGCGCGAGACCTCGGCGCCCACGGAATAGAACTCCGCCTGCACCGCGTTGAAGCTGTCCATCGCCTCGGTCTGCTGGGAGCGGATTTTTTCGATCTCGGCTTCGATGCCATGCTGCCGCGCCAGCGCCAGGTCGAGCGCGTTCTGCAGCGCCGCGATTTCGCGATCGTGTGCGTGCAGCTTCTGGTCGAGCTCGAGCCAGCGCAGTGCCAGCAGTTGCGCCTTCACGAGGCGCTCTTCCTGTTTCAGTTCCTTGTAGCGCGCGGCGGCCTTGGACTGCCTTTGCAGTTTCGACAACTGCGTCTCGAGTTCCTTGCGGATGTCTTCCACGCGCGTGAGATTCTCGCGCGTGTGCTTGATGCGGCTTTCGGTCTCGCGCCGGCGTTCCTTGTATTTCGAAATACCCGCGGCTTCCTCGATGAAGCCGCGCAGATCCTCGGGCTTGGCCTCGATGATGCGCGTCACCATGCCTTGCTCGATGATCGAGTAGGCGCGCGGTCCCAGGCCGGTGCCGAGGAAAATGTCGGTGATGTCCTTGCGCCGGCACTTGGTGCGGTTGAGAAAATAATCGGATTGGCCGTCGCGCCCGGCCTCGCGGCGGATGGCGATTTCGGCGTAACTGGCGTACTGGCCGCCGGCCGTCCCATCGCTGTTGTCGAAGACGAGTTCAACGGCGGCCGCGGCCACCGGCTTGCGCGAATTGGAACCGTTGAAAATGACGTCGGCCATGGAATCGCCGCGCAGGTTCTTGGCGGACATTTCGCCCATGACCCAGCGCACCGCGTCGATGATGTTGGATTTTCCGCAACCGTTCGGGCCGATGATGCCGATCAGGTCGCCGGAAATGGGAATCGTGATGGGTTCGACAAACGACTTGAAGCCGGAAAGCTTGATGGTTTTAAGCCGCATTTCGCGTGATCTACGTTCCTGTCCGCCGGTGAAAATTAGGCTACAATTTTACCGATATTCCAAACACTTGCCAGCCAAGGAAATGTCGACACAGCCCAGCAAAAATCTGGATACCTTCCCCAATCCGCATCCGGGGCGGGATTATATCATCGAGATCGAATCCCCGGAGTTCACTTGTCTGTGCCCGAAGACCGGCCAGCCGGACTTCGCCACCCTGAGCCTCGAATACGTCCCGGACCGGCTGTGCGTGGAGCTCAAGTCGCTCAAGCTCTACATCTGGTCCTACCGCCATGAAGGGCATTTCCACGAGGACGTGACCAACCGGATCCTGAGCGATCTCGTGGCCGTCCTGCAGCCGCGATACATGCGCCTGCGGGCCAAATTCAACGTCCGCGGCGGCCTCTACACCACCGTCGAGGTCGTGCACCGCCAAAGCGGCTGGAATTCTCCACCGCCACCGCCTGCCGATCTGCCGCGCGAGATCCAGGAACTGCCGGCGAGGGAAGCCCCAGCCGCGACACCGGCGAAAGCTCCCGCCGTCTCGGTCGCAACTGCGCCAAAACCTCGCGATCCGGTACCTTTAGCTGAACCCGCCGCCCCAGTCGCGACTCCGCCGAAACCCCGCAACCCGGTTCCGTTAACTGAACCCGCCGTTCCGGCCGCGCCCGCGCCACCGGCGAGCAACCGCTTCCGCATGTTGCGACGTACCCACCGGTCGGAACCGCCGCCAACAGCGGCGACCATCATCGAGCCAGCCCCGCCGGAACCGGTAGTGCGTCAGGATGGGCTCTACATCGGCATTGATCTCGGCACCACCGGCTGCCGCGCCATCGCCGTGGACGCTAGCGGCACGATCAAGGCTGAAATGAGCGCGCCGATTGCCGCCCCGCTGCGAAAAGACGACCAGGTCACGCAGGACCCGACAGTGTGGTGGAAGGCCGTGAGCGGCTGCCTGCAGAATCTGCTGAAGGAGATCGACCCGGCGCGGGTGCGGGCACTCGCGGTGGACGGCACCTCCGGCACTCTGCTCCTGAGCGACAACAAGGGCAATCCGGTCACGCCGGCCATCATGTATAACGATCGGCGCGCAGTGGAACAGGCCGATACAATCGCCACGCTGGCCGACACAAACTCCGGCGCCCAAGGAGCCGGCAGCAGTCTCGCGAAACTCCTGTGGTTGCACGAGCGCAAGCTCGACAAGCGCGCCACTCATGCTTTGCATCAGTCCGACTGGATCAGCGGCAGGCTGACCGGCCGTTACGGCCACAGTGATTACAACAATTGTCTCAAGCTCGGATTCGATGCCGAGAAAATGGCCTGGCCCAAGTGGGTCAACAAACTGGGGCTGAATGTCACGCTGCTGCCGGAAGTGCATGTGCCGGGCGAGCCGCTGGAAACCGTCAGCGCCGACATCGCCAAAAATTTCGGGTTGCCCGCCGACACTCAGGTCCTGGCCGGAACCACCGATGGCGTGGCGGCATTCCTCGCCGCCGGAGCCACCGAACCCGGACACGCGGTGACGGTGCTCGGCACGACGCTGGTGCTGAAACTGTTGTCGGACAAACCGGTGTTCTCGCTGGAGCACGGCATCTACAGTCACCGCCTCGGCAAGTACTGGCTCGCGGGTGGCGCCTCGAACAGCGGCGGCGCGGTGTTGTTGCAATACTTCAAGGTCGAACAAATGCAGGAAATGACGCCGTTGCTCGATCCGGAAAACTTCACCGAGCTGGATTACTATCCACTGCCGGATATCGGCGAGCGTTTCCCGGTCAACAACCCGGAAATGATGCCACGGCTCGAACCGCTGCCCGGCAACAGCATCACCTTCTTTCAGGGAATGCTCGAGGGCATCGGGCGCATCGAGGCGCAGGGTTACAAACTGCTGGAAAAGCTGGGTGCACCGGCGATCACGACGGTTTATACCGCCGGTGGCGGCGCCAAGAATCCGGCCTGGGAGCGCATCCGCGAGCGTATTTTACGGGTCAAAATGGAAAAGGCGCGTTCAAAACACGCCGCCTACGGCTCGGCCCTGCTGGCCGCGGGGATCGTGGCCAAAACATATCAATAAATAAATATCACCTTCAGGCAAGCCACGTGCATAAAAACCGCCCCTTCGGGCGGTTTTTTACTGATGGAACACGGCACTGCCTCACGAAATGTCCACGATCCCCTCGAGCGTGCCGGACTCGCCCAGGTTGTCGCTCCAGAAGATTTTCAGCTTGTCGCTGTTCTTGGCGCCCTTGAGCCGGAATCCGAGCAGCGGGTCTTCGGAAAGGCCGGTGCCTGTATTTAATACCACGACCACCTTGCCGTTGAGTTCGACGTTCACCTTCTGGATGAAATGCGGCGGGATTTTAGTGTTGGTGTTCTTGTCGGTGCGCAGCCCGGTTTCCATCGGGTGCGTAATCAACACCTGCAACTCCACCACGCCATCCTGCAAACGGGTGCGCATCTTCATTTTGCGATCGGCCATTGAATCATTCCTCAATCATTAATATTACGTTCATCAATCCTGGTGAAACCTCAGCCCCCACACCCACCCACCGTCACCTTGATGTTCTGCCGGGCGCTGTAGAGCTTGCCGCCGGACTTGACCACGGCGACGACGTCCGAGGTCTGGGCCATCTTCATGCGCGCGGAGAAATAGCCCTCGGCGCCCTGGAAGCTGGCGTGG